>JASCPG010000007.1 GCA_029960085.1 Microbacteriaceae bacterium PS02067
CGTCTGCAGCCGCCGGCGGCAGTCGCCGCGCCGCCCGCAACGCGCAGCGCGCCGCCGAAGCCGCGGCCGCCCGCAACGCACCTTCGCGGCCGAGCGCCGCAGAGACCGCCGAAGCACGCCAGTCACAGACCCTGGAAGGGCTCTTCTCCGAACCGGACGCCGACCACCGGGCACGCGAGGCGCGCAACAAGCGCGACCGCCGCAAGAGCCGCATCGCGGGGTGGATCGTTTTCGCGGTCATCCTCGCGATCCTCGGCGGGATCGTCGGCGGCGGCTTCTTCGTGTGGAACACCTACGAGGACAAGATCCGCGCCTTCATGGGGTGGGAGGAGCCGAAGGACTACGCCGAAGGCGAGGCGACCGGACAGGTCACCGTGACGATCGTCTCGGGCGACACCGGCTCGACGATCTCGAAGACACTCTTCGACGCGGGCGTCACGAAGACGCAGACCGCCTTCTACGACTATCTCAGGTCGTCGGGCCAGGACCCCACGTTCTTCCCCGGCGCCTACACGCTGCAGCAGAAGATGACGTCCGCGGCGGCCCTCGCGGCGCTCATGGACCCGGCGAACAAGCAGGAGCACACGGCGCAGCTGCGCGAAGGCCTCACCGTCGCGCAGAGTCTCACGATCCTCTCGGAGGGGCTCGGCATCCCCCTCGCAGATCTGCAGGCTGCGGCGGCCGACCCGGCCGCCTACGGCGTGACTCCGAACCCCGAGGTCGTCGCCGCGGGCGGTGAACCGCTCGAAGGGTGGCTCTTCCCCGCGACGTACACGTTCGATCCGGGCGTCACCGCGCAGGATGTCATCTCGACCCTCGTCAAGCGCACCGTCACCTCGCTCGACAAGGCGGGGGTCCCCGTCGAGGATCGTCAGCGGATCCTGACGATCGCCTCGATCATCCAGCGCGAGGCGCGCTTCGAGGCCGACTTCTACAAGGTGTCGCGCGTCATCCAGAACCGTCTCGTGCCGGGGAACAAGGACACGCTCGGCAAGCTGCAGATGGACTCGACGGCGCAGTACGGCTTCGGTGAGATGCACGACGGAACCGCGAGCAGCTCGAAGGAGGCGCTCGAGGACGACAACCCGTGGAACACCTACGTCCGCACGGGACTGCCGGCCGGACCCATCGCCAACCCGGGCGACACCGCGATCGACGCAGCGATGCACCCCGCCGACGGATCGTGGCTGTACTTCGTGACCGTCAATCTCGAGACCGGCGAGACGGTGTTCAGCGACACGTACGCCGAGCACCAGAAAGCGGTCGCGCAGTGGCAGGAGTGGTGCAAGGCCAACGACAGCGCCGACTGCTGATATGACGCGTTTCGAGGTGTGGGGCGACCCCATCGACCACAGTCTGTCGCCGCGGCTGCACACGGCCGCCTACGCCACACTCGGCTGGGATCGCGACTACGGCCGTCGGCAGGTGGATGAGGAATCCTTCGCCGCGCAGCTCGGCTCCCTGGCATCCGACATCGGTGGTCTCTCGCTCACCTTTCCGCTGAAGGGCGTCGCGTTCGCCGCGGCGACGTGGCGGGATGCCGCGGCGGAGCTCACCGGTGCCGTGAACACCCTCGTCCCCACCGCCACGGGCGGTTTCGACGGGTACAACACCGACGTCGGCGGCATCGTCGCGGATCTTCGCACGCAGGGGATCGACGGCATCTCGCGCGCACGGATCGTCGGCGCCGGCGCGACGGCGACCTCCGCGCTCGTCGCCCTGCACGAACTCGGGGCCGAGGACGTCGACCTCTTCGCGCGGCGCCCGGAGGCCGTGGCGCCGCTCGCCGCCGTGGGGGAGCAGCTCGGCGTGCGCGTGTCGGCGCGGCCGCTGGACGCTCAGGCCTCCGACGCGCCGGAGCCGGTGCAGGTCACGATCGCGACCGTCCCCGGCGGCGCCGCCGTCCCGCCCGAGGCCACCCGGCGCCTCGCCGAAACCGGGGGCCTCCTCTACGACGTCGTATACGGCCACTGGCCGACGGCCCTCGCGGAGGCGTGGCTGGCCGAGGGCGGCCCCGCCGTCAACGGGCTCGGGATGCTCGTGCAGCAGGCGGTGCGGCAGATCCGCATCTTCCGCACCGGAGACCCGCACACCCCGCTGCCGCGCGAAGACGTCATCGTGGACGTCATGCGCTCGGCGCTCATGGGAGACTAGGCGAATGCTCCGCGTGCTCACGGCCGGCGAATCACACGGCCCCGAACTCGTCGCCTTCCTGGAGGGCCTGCCCTCCGGCGTGCCCGTCTCCCGGGCGGCGATCCAAGCCGATCTCGCCCGCCGCAAGCTCGGCTACGGCCGCGGCTCGCGGATGAAGTTCGAGGAGGACGAACTCACGATCTCCGCGGGCGTGCGCCATGGGTTCACGATCGGAAGCCCCATCGCCCTCCGCGTCGGCAACACCGAATGGCCGAAGTGGACCGAGGTCATGAGCGCCGAGCCGGTCGAGCTCACCGAGAAGTCCCGCGGACGCGGCGCGGCGCTGACCCGCCCGCGCCCCGGCCACGCCGACCTCGTCGGCATGCAGAAGTACGGCTTCGACGAGGCCCGCCCGATCCTCGAGCGCGCGAGCGCCCGTGAGACGGCCGCCCGCGTCGCGCTCGGCGCCGTCGCCCGCTCGTTCCTCGGCGAACTCGGCATCCGGCTCGTGAGCCACACGCTCTCGATCGGCCCCGTGCAGGTGCCGGAGGGACGGCCGCTTCCGACCCCCGACGACGTCGACGCGCTGGATGCCGATCCGCTGCGCTGCTTCGACCCGGAGACCTCCGCCGCGATGGTCGCCGAGGTCGACGACGCCAAGAAGGACGGCGACACGCTCGGGGGCATCGTCGAGGTGCTCGCGTACGGACTCCCGCCGGGCCTCGGCTCGCACGTGCAGTGGGACCGGCGCCTCGACGGCAAGCTCGCGCAGGCGCTCATGTCGATCCAGGCGATCAAGGGCGTCGAGGTCGGCGACGGCTTCGAGACCACCCGCCGCCGCGGCTCGGCCGCGCACGACGAGCTGTTCACGAGCTCCGACGGGATCGTGCGCTCCTCCGACCGCGCCGGCGGCACCGAGGGCGGCATGTCCACGGGCACGCTGCTGCGCGTCCGCGCCGGGATGAAGCCGATCGCGACCGTGCCGCACTCCCTGCGGACCATCGACGTCGCGACCGGGGAGGCGTCGACCGCCCACCACCAGCGCTCCGACGTCTGCGCCGTGCCCGCCGCGGGTGTCGTGGCCGAGGCGATGGTCGCGCTCGTCCTCGCCGAGGCCGTGCTGGAGAAGTTCGGCGGCGACGCGATCGCCGAGACACGGCGGAACCTCGAGAGCTACCTCGCCGCCATCCCGGAGGGCCTCCACACGGCATCCGACAGCGACCTCTCGCTCGGATGACCCGCGCCATCGTCCTCATCGGGCCGATGGGCGCCGGAAAGACGAGCGTCGGTCGACGGGTCGCCAAGACGCTCGGCACGTCGTTCCACGACAGCGATGCCGCCGTCGTGCGCGAGCATGGTCCGGTCGAGGACATCTTCGCGACGTACGGCGAGGATCACTTCCGCGATCTGGAACGTGACGCCGTCGCCATCGGGCTCGCGCAGGGCGGAGTCGTCGCGCTCGGCGGCGGCGCCGTGCTGCACGCCGACACCCGCGCGGCCCTGCGTGCGCACCGCGTCGTGCTGCTCACCGTCGCACCCGCGACGATCGAATCGCGGATCCGCGGCACCCGGCGTCCGCTGCTGCAGGCGGAGGACCCGATCGCGCGCTGGCAGGAGATCTACGCGGCACGCCGGCCGGTGTACGACGACCTCGCCGACGTCACCTTCGACACGTCCTCGGGGCCGCTGCAGGACGTCGTCGACGCGATCGTCGCCTGGGTCCGCGGCGACGCCGACACACAGGCAGGAGTTGGGCAATGACCGAGACCACCGTCATCACCGTCGCCGGGGAGACGCCCTACGACATCGTCGTCGGGCGGGGCATTCTGCCGCTCGTCGGCGACGCTCTGCCGGAGACGGCTCGCAAGGTGCTCATCGTGCACCCACCGACCCTCGCGGCGGAGGCCGCGGCGCTGCGCGAAGGGCTCACCGCCGATGGGACGCGCCAGGTGCTGCTCGCCGAGATCCCCGACGCGGAGTCGGGCAAGCGGGTCGAAGTCGCGGCGTTCTGCTGGCAGGTCATGGGCCAGGCCGACTTCACCCGCACCGATGCCGTCGTCGGGTTCGGCGGAGGAGCGGTCACCGACCTCGCGGGGTTCGTCGCGGCGACATGGCTGCGCGGCGTCGCGGTCGTGCAGGTGCCCACGACGGTCCTCGGCATGGTGGATGCCGCGGTCGGAGGAAAGACCGGGATCAACACCAACGAGGGCAAGAACCTCGTGGGAGCGTTCTGGACGCCGACGGCGGTCATCTGCGACCTCGCGATGCTCGACTCCCTGAGCCGCAACGAACGGGTCGCCGGGTTCGCAGAGGTCGTGAAAGCGGGCTTCATCTGGTACCCGGAGATCCTCGATCTCATCCAGAGCGACCCCGAGGCTGCTGTCGACCCGACCACGGCGGCATTCCGGCGCTGCATCGAACTTGCGATCCGTATGAAGGCACAGGTGGTCGGCGAAGACCTGCGGGAGGCGGGGCTTCGCGAAGTGCTGAACTACGGCCACACTCTCGGGCACGCGATCGAGCACGCCGAGCGGTATCAGTGGCGCCACGGCGCAGCCGTCGCGGTGGGGATGATGTTCGCCGCCGAGCTGTCGCGTCTGGCCGGGCGCCTGTCGGATGCCGCAGCCCAGCGCCACCGCGACATCCTGGAGCTCCTCGGCCTGCCCACCACCTATCGCGCCGGAGCGTTCTCTCAGCTGCTCGCGACGATGCAGCGCGACAAGAAGTCCCGCGGGGGCATGCTGCGCTTCATCGTGCTCGATGAGATCGGCAAGCCTACCGTGCTGCAGGCGCCCGACGAGTCCCTGCTGTTCGCTGCGTATCAGGAGGTCGGCGAATGACGGCGCCGCGCCGGCTGCTGCTGGTCAACGGGCCGAACCTCAACCTGCTGGGCACGCGTGAGCCGGACGTCTACGGCACCGCCACGCTCGCCGACGTCGAGAGCATCACTCGCGATGCAGCTGCGCGGCACGGCCTCGAGGTCAGCGCTGTCCAGAGCAACCACGAGGGCGTCCTGATCGACGCCATCCACGACGCCCGCACGACCTGCGCGGGGATCGTCATCAATCCGGGCGGACTCACCCACACCTCCGTCGTGCTGCGCGACGCCCTGTCGGGCGTCGGTCTGCCGGTCGCCGAGGTGCACATCTCGGACGTCTACGCCCGCGAGCAGTTCCGGCACCACTCGTATGTCCGCGACGTCGCGAGTGTCCACGTGGTCGGTGAGGGCGTCGAGGGCTATGCCCACGCCGTCGACCTGCTGGTCGCGGTCATCTCCGGCCGCGCCGAGGGCTGAGCGCCGCACGCCGCCGGCCGAGACGCGACATCCCGTAGAATCGAACGTCGGCTTCACCGGCGAAAACCCAACGAAACGGAAACTCCACACTCATGGCATCCACCGCAGACATCAAGAACGGCGTCGTCCTCAACATCGACGGACAGCTCTGGAGCGTCGTGGAGTTCCAGCACGTCAAGCCCGGCAAGGGCGGCGCGTTCGTGCGCACCAAGCTGAAGAACGTCCTCACCGGCAAGGTCGTCGACCGAACCTTCAACGCGGGCGCGAAGGTGGAGATCGAGAACGTCGACCGCCGCGACTTCACGTACCTGTACAACGACGGCGACGGGTTCGTCTTCATGGACGTCGCCGACTACGACCAGATCACCGTCGGTGCGCCGACGGTCGGCGACGCGGCGAACTTCCTGCTCGAGAACCAGCAGGTGCAGATCGCGCTCAACAACGGCAACCCGCTCTACATCGAGCTGCCCGCGTCGGTCATCCTCGAGATCACCTACACCGAGCCGGGCCTGCAGGGCGACCGTTCGTCGGCCGGCACGAAGCCCGCGACCGTGGAGACGGGCTACGAGATCCAGGTGCCGCTGTTCCTCGAGACCGGCACCAAGGTCAAGGTCGACACCCGCACGGGTGACTACCTCGGCCGCGTCAACTGACGCACGGCGCCCGATCGAATGAGCGCACGCTCCAAGGCGCGCAAGCGCGCCCTCGACATCCTCTATCAGTCCGACGTCCGCGGTGACGACCTCGCCGTGACGCTCGCCGCCGAGGCGAAGCGCGCCGCCAGCGAGCCCGCCCGCGAGGCGTCGTGGCTCTACGCCCGCGAGATCGTCGACGGCGTCATCGACAACCGGGACGCGATCGACGAGCAGATCGTCACGCACGCGCGCGACTGGAAGCTCGAGCGGATGCCTGCCGTCGACCGCGCGATCCTGCGGATCGCCGTCTGGGAGCTCCAGTTCAACGACGAGGTGCCCGCTGCGGTCGCGATCGACGAGGCCGTGGAACTCGCGAAGGAGTTCTCGACGGACGACTCGGGCGCGTTCGTGCACGGTGTGCTCGGACGGATCGGCCGCGCCGGCTGACGAGCCCTACTTGGGCCGCACTCGCGTATGAGGGCGGCGCCGGTGTGACGAGAGGGCGTCAGGAGACCGCGTCGAAGACCCCGCCGACGACTTCGACCACGCTCCCGCCCACATCGACGAGGTCGCCGACGGCGAAGCCGAGTTCGACGAGGCTGCCGAGCGCATCGGCGACCTGGAGAAGCTCGGCGGACGCCTGGGCGAGATCGCCCAGAGCGGCAAGGCGTGTGCCGTCGAGCTCGGCGTAGGCGATCTTCAGGTGCGCCACCCACTCGCGCTCGAGCCCGAAGACCACGGCATACGGGAGGAGACGTTCGTCGAGCACGAAGGACTCGATCTCGTGACCCTCTCCGCGACGCGAGAGGGCGCCGTCGGGTGACTGCAGGAATCGGAGACGATCCGCCTCGGCGAGCCTCATGTACTGTCGCAGACCGTCGAGGTGACGCTGCCGCTCCTGCCCGGAGGGCGTCGGAACGCGACGCTCCCCGGGAGGCGTGATCCACAGGGCCGCGATGGCCGCGATGAGCGCCGCCGTGCACAGGGCGCCCACGAGCCACGCCTGTGCGGTCAGTGTGAGCGCGGCCGCAGCGGCGGCCAGCAGGAGAACCGGCCACGTGACCGTACGGAGGATTCCGCGGAGCTCGATGATGATGATGCGGTTGGTTCCCCCGTCGATCAGCCGCCGTCCGACGAGGTCTTTCGCCTGCGCCTCGACGTACGCACGGATGCGTCGCCCGACGGCCCGTCGATCCTTGGAGAACCGGCGCACGCGATCGCGGGGATGCCCTGGACCGAAGAGGGCCTCGAGAAGCTCGGTCTCTGCCCCGCTCAATTCCGCACCCTCGATGAGCTCGACACCGATGGCCATCCGGCCGCGCTGGCTGGTCTCGGCGACGAGGCGGACCTTTCTGCGCACGGCCAGCTCGAGAAGACCCGCGGCGACGGCGCGACGCTCCCTGCCGACCAGGATCGCGTCGGGCACGACATGTGCGGTGCGTGCCGGGGGTTGGACGGGAGAGTACTCGACGACCAGCGCCTTCGGCAGGGCATAGGCGCGGCCTCGCGCGATCACCGCGCACACGAGCAGCGCGGCGGCAGCGGCGAGCATTCCGATCGCAAAGGGCATCCGACCAGTCTACGAGCGGCACGGCCACGTCCCTCTGGACGCCCGACGTCGGTGGCACCGGGCAGGATGGAGGCCATGGACTCGTGGCGCTCGGTGCTCGCGCAGCCCGCCACGGGTGACGTCTCGGCGCTCGCGCTGGGCGTCGAGCTGCGCGTGCGCGAATCGGTGGGCTCGGCGCACTGGGGGCCGCGGCGCGTCCGGACGGCGACGGCGGCCGATCTCGCCGACCGCGAGGCCGAGCTCCTCGTGGGGCTGCGACCGCTCCTGCGGACGGCGCGCGCGGGGGCGTTCACGCGCGGGGGCGTGTCGTGGGATGCGCTCCGCCGCGGGAGCGGACACGTCGCCGATGCGCAGCGGCAGTGGTTCGTCGAGCTGTACGGGATCGCGCACGACGCGCGGCTGCTCGCGGCCCTGCGCGACGACTCGGACTGGGTGACGCTCGACAGCGTGACATCGCCGCTCTTGTGGTCGCAGCTGCGACGGGCCGACGACTGCAGTATCGCCATCGTCTCCGCCGCGAAGGGGCAGACGGTCGTGCTGCATCCGTCGGCGGCCGTCGCGATCCGCGTGCGGGCGGGGCGCCGGGGCGCGCTGCGGCTCGTCTGCGACGTGCGTGCCGGCGACTCGTCGCTCGATCCCCGGACGGTGCACCCGGTCGGGCGCACGGGCTTCTACGCTGCACGCGCCCGCGGGGCGGGCATCCGTCTCGATCTCGCCGAAGCACACCTGGGCGACGGCGTGCGGGCGCTGCTCGGCGCGCGGGAGGGTGCGACCGTGCCGGCGGACGAGGTCGCCGAGTTCACCCGCGACGCGCTGCCGCGACTGCTGCGCGAAGGGCCCGTCGTCGCCGACACCGGTGTGGTCCTCCCCGAACCTGCCCCGACGACGCTCGTCGTGACGGTGCTCTTCGCGGAGGGCGATGCGCTCGAATACCGCCTGGAGTGGCTGCGCGAGGGCCTCGATCGCGAACCATGGGATGCGATGCGGACAGGCGACGACGGCGAGAAGGACCTCCGCGCCCGCGTCGCCGCCGCGTGGCGCCTCGCCCCCGAGCTGACGTTCGCGTCCGAGGCGACACTGGAGGGAGTGGATGCCGCAGAGTTCGGCGCCCACGTCCTCCCCGCCTTGGAGGAGGTCGACGGCGTCCGCGTCGAGACCCGTGGCCGGCGTCGCGACTACCGCGAGCTGCGCGGCGACCCCCGTATCGCGGTGAGGACCGTCGAGAGCGACGACCCGGACTGGTTCGATCTCGGCGTCATCGTCGAGATCGACGGTCGGCGGATCCCGTTCACACCGCTGTTCACGGCGCTCGCGCTCCGCCGGAAGAAGCTGCTGCTCGTCGACGGCAGCTACTTCTCCCTCGCCCACCCCGCGCTGGGCCGCCTGCGCGACCTCCTCGACGAGGCGGCGGAACTCACCGAGTGGGAGAGCGGCCCGAAGATCAGCCGCTATCAGCTCCCGCTCTGGGAGGACTTCGAAGACCTCGCCGACGAGTTGGAGCCCGCGGTCACGTGGCGCGCGGCTGCGGATGCGTTGCGCGCGAGCGGCCCGCCCGCGCCGACGCCGCCGCCCGCGGGGCTTCGTGCGGAGCTCCGGCCGTACCAGCAGGAGGGGTTCGACCGACTCGCGCTGTGGTGGCGGCATCGCCTGGGTGGCATCCTCGCCGACGACATGGGCCTCGGCAAGACGCTGCAGGTGCTCGCTCTGCTGCTGCACGCGCGCGAGCAGGGGGAGCGGCGGCCGTTCCTCGTCGTCGCGCCGACGTCGGTGCTTCTGACGTGGCGCGACGAGGCGGCACGCTTCGCTCCGGGGCTGCGCGTGCATCTCCACGACGCGACGACCGCGAAGACCGGGCGGCCACCGGCGCAGTCGGATGCCGATGTCGTGGTCACGTCCTACGGACTGCTGCAGCACGACGAACAGGCGTTCGCCGGGGCGGAGTGGGCCGTCGTCGTGCTCGATGAGGCGCAATTCGTGAAGAACCCCGCGACGCGCCGCCATCGCGCCGTGCAGACTCTCCGTGCCGACATGGTGCTCGCCGTCACGGGCACGCCGCTCGAGAACACGCTGACGGAACTGTGGGCGATCCTGTCACTGACCTCCCCGGGACTGTTCGCGTCGCCGCGTCGCTTCCGGGAGGACTACGTCAAGCCGATCGAGCGCGGCAAGGTGCCCGAGAACGAGGAGGGCGCGCCGTATCGCGAGCGCCGCATCGCGCGCCTGCGCTCGCGCATCCGCCCGTTCGTGCTGCGACGCACGAAGGATCTCGTCGCACCCGAACTGCCGGCGCGGCAGGAGCAGGAGATCCACGTCGAGCTGAGCCCCGCCCACCGCGCGGCCTACGACCGGGTGCTGCAGCGCGAGCGACGGAAGATCCTGGGCCTCCTCGAGGATCTCGACCGGAACAGGTTCATCGTGTTCCGCTCGCTCACGCTGCTGCGGATGCTCGCGCTGGCACCCGTGCTCGTGGATGCCGGCGATGCGGGCATCCGCTCGGCGAAGCTCGAGGCGCTGCGCGAGCGGCTGCGCGAACTCGCGGCGGAGGGCCATCGGGCGCTCGTCTTCAGCCAGTTCACGTCGTACCTCGACCTCGTGCGGGCAGACCTCACCGCGCACGGCATCGATCATGAGTACCTCGACGGCTCGACACGCCAGCGCGGAGAGGTCATCGACGCGTTCCGCGCGGGGGATGCCCCCGTGTTCCTCATCAGTCTCAAGGCGGGCGGTTTCGGACTGACGCTGACGGAGGCCGACTACGTGTTCCTGCTCGATCCGTGGTGGAATCCGGCCGCCGAGGCGCAGGCCATCGACCGGACCCACCGGATCGGGCAGACGCGACCGGTCACGGTCTACCGGCTGATCGCGGCCGACACGATCGAGGAGAAGGTCATCGCGCTGCAGCAGCGCAAGGCGCGGCTCTTCTCGTCGGTCATGGGCGACGACGACCTGCTCGCGCGGTCGCTGACGGCCGACGATATCCGCGGCCTCCTCGACGCCTGAGTCGGCGAGTGAGCGACACATGAGGGCCGCGCGAGGGCGCACGTTTTCCCGGCCCGTCGCCAGAGGCCGAGTGGTCCGCCCGCGTAGACTCGACGCCTGAGTGGGAAGGGAAGCGCATGCGCATCACAGGCCTCGGCCATGCCGGGATGTTCATCGAGACGACCGGGGGATCCATCCTCTGCGACCCTGTCATCGGGCCGAGTTTCTTCGGTTCGTGGTTCCCGTTCCCCGATAACCGAGGACTCGACTGGGAGCGGTTCGGCAAGGCCGATTTCCTCTACATCTCGCACCGTCACCGCGATCACTTCGACCCGGCGATGCTCGAGAAGTACGTTCCGAAGAACATCCGGGTGCTGCTGCCCGCCTACCCGACGGACGACCTCGAAGTCGATCTGCGGGGCCTCGGCTACGACAACATCGTCTACACGCAGCCGGGCGAGGTTCTCGAGTACGAGAACGGCCTGAAGATCATGGTGACGCCGCTACGGGCGCCGAGCGACGGGCCGATCGGCGACTCGTCGCTGTCGGTCGACGACGGCACCGCGTCGATCCTGAACCAGAACGACTCGCATCCGCTGGATCTCGAGAAGCTGCTGTCGTTCTCCAAGCCGGATGCCTACTTCACGCAGGTCTCCGGTGCGATCTGGTGGCCGATGGTCTACGACCTGCCGCGCGATGCGAAGGTGAACTTCGCGCAGCTGAAGCGCGATGCGCAGAACAAGCGCGCGATGTACTACATCGAGAAGGTGGATGCCGCGCACGTGTTCCCGATGGCGGGGCCGCCGATGTTCCTGCGTGAGGAGCTGTTCCGCTACAACGGGCTGGGGGAGCAGAACGACTCGATCTTCACCGATCAGCGTCAGTTCCTCACGCACATGCGTGAGGAGCGCCCCGAGCAGAAGGGGTACGAGTTCCTGCCCGGGACGCAGGTCGACCTCGATCACGACCAGCTGACCGTGACGCAGACGCTGTACTCGCAGGCGGAGATCGACCACATCTTCGACGAGAAGTGGGACTATCTGGCATCCCAGCGCGATTCGCGTCAGGACGAGGTCGCCGCGGAGGTCGCGCGCCGCGCCCCGATCCTGCCTCCGGAGGAGATGCTCGCCGCGATCAAGGCGTGGTGGGAGCCGCTGCTGCGTCGCGCGCGGACGATCCGGCTCGGCGTGGGCGGCAACGTCCGTTTCCGCATCGGCGAACTCGACATGGTGGTGGACTTCCCGAAGGCGAAGGTCCGCGAGTACGCGGGGGAGGAGTGCATCTACTGGTACACGATCCCCGCCGACCTCGTGTCGACGAACATCGCCGATGGCGAGATCGACTGGTCGAACTCGATCTTCCTGTCGATGCAGTTCGAGGTGGGTCGCTCGGGCAAGTTCAACGAGTTCCTGACGACGTTCCTCAAGTGCCTGTCGCGCGATCGCATCGAGTACGTCGAGAACTGGTACGCGGAGCAGTCGGACCAGACCGAGGATGCCGAGATCGACGACTGGACTGTGCAGCGCCGCTGCCCGCACCTGCGCGCCGATCTCACCAAGACCGGCAAGATCGTGGACGGCGTGCTGACCTGCGCGTTGCACGACTGGAAGTGGGACCTCGAGTCGGGGCAGTGCCTCACGACGCCGGGGCATCCGATCCGCGCATCGCGCGTCATCGAGACGGCGTCGTCTGGCGCCTGACCGACATCGGTGCTCTGGGCGGCGATCGGTGATCGCTTCGTGCCCATGAGCCTCGCCATCCGCTTCTGATCGCGCACACTGCCGCTCGTCCGTTGATGTTTGCGCTGTTCGGCGCTATCGGTTGATCGGTCGCCACCGCCGCACGCAAGGCATCCTCAATCGGGCAATGCGCGAGAGGGGAACGACGCGGACAGACTGGGGAGGCGTGCGCTTGGGGCACCCGTTAGCGTGACCCTGACGATATTCGCGTCAGTCGGGCACTGCCGCCCAGTAGGACTCCGAGCGGCGGGACGATCGGGACGCGGGATCGCCATCGAGGTGCGCTTGACGCCGTTGTCGCGGGTGACCGGGGTTCCGTGGTTCGGCTGTACGTCGTAACGTGGCCGCCAGCGCTGGGCACCTCCAGGCTGAGGAATCTGCGAAAGGGAGCATCCACATGAGCGATGACGAGAGCAGTTCAATCCGCATCTCCGCCGCCGAGTTCCACCGGCAGCCGGGCGTTGCGGATTGGAGGGTACCGGCGACGGGGCCGCAGGCCGTGTTCGCCGCGACGTCCCTCTCGCACGCGGCCGGTCTGGTCGCTCCGGTGCTTGATGCCGCCGAGCGTGTGGGCATCCTTCCGGACCTCGATGTCCGTCCCGAGGGTGTCGTGGTGCGCGTCCCGCTGCGCGGCGCGCCCGGTATCCCGGTGGCCGCGGTGGCATTCGCGGCCGAAGTGTCCCGCGCGGCCGCAGACCTGCATCTGGTGCCCACTCCGTCCCGGGTGCAATCCATGTCGCTCTACGTCGCCCAGCAC
Source organism: Microbacteriaceae bacterium PS02067 (assembly GCA_029960085.1). Taxonomy (GTDB): domain Bacteria; phylum Actinomycetota; class Actinomycetes; order Actinomycetales; family Microbacteriaceae; genus Microbacterium. Next base: position 13,109 of record JASCPG010000007.1, read on the forward strand.
TCGGCGGCGGACACCCGCCCGTTCTTCGCCGCCGCGCTGGGTTACGAGGAGCTGGACGAGACGGATGCCATCGATCCGCTGCGCTGCGGACCCCAGCTCGCGTTCAACCCGATCGGCGGCGACGTGGCGAACCGGGGGCGCACCCATCTCGACGTCTACGTTCCGGCCGACCAGGCTCGCGCCCGGGTGGATGCCGCTGTCGCGGCCGGCGGGAGAATCGTCGATGACACGAACGCCGGGCGTTCTGGACACTCGCGTCTCCCGAGAACCACGGCATCGACATCGTCCCCTGGACCGACATCCGCGAATGACCGAGGACGCCATGGCCACCGCACACGTGATCAGACCGCTCACCCCGGAGACCTTCCCTGCATGGCTCGCGCTCGCGCAGAAGCACAACGGGGTGTGGGGCGGATGCTACTGCTCGTACTTCCACGCCGACACCGAGCACACCGTCAAGGACGACTACGACCGGGCGACATTCAAGCGGCGGCTCGTGGACGAGGGCGTCGCGCACGCCGCGCTCGTGTTCAACGGAGACCACGCGATCGCGTGGTGCGAGTTCGGCAGCCCGGCCGAGCTGCCGAATATCTACCACCGCAAACAGTACGACGCCGGCGAGAACAACCCGGCGCCCTGGCGGATCACATGCTTCTTCGTCGATCGGGACCACCGACGCTCCGGCGTGGCCCGGGAAGCGCTGGACGGCGCGCTCGAGCTGATCGCGGCGGCCGGCGGCGGCGAGGTCGTCTCGTTCCCCAACGAACTCGTCCCCGGCAAGCGGACATCATCGTCGTTCCTCCACAACGGCACCCGCGCCATGTTCGAGAAAGCGGGGTTCACCTTCGAACGCCACATCGGCAAGAGCAAGACCGTCATGCGAAAGACGGTGCCGTCCGCCCGCCCATGAGACCCGTGGCGATCGCCCATTGCGCGGATGTCGGTCCCCGCACGGCCGCGCCGCACCGTCGTTCACGCGCCAGTGGGCAGGAGCGCTCTCGATGCGCGTATAGGCGGCTCTGCGTGATGCCCGATGAACGGGCGGTATGCGTTCTGCTGACCAACCGCACCCCCGCGACCCGTCTTCCACGTTTGCGCGAGACGCGCGGAAGACGCGATCACGGCAACCCGATGGGTGCGCACTTCCACGAGGAACCTCCTCGGCTCGAGCGTTGCGGGCTCGAACCCATTGCACGGCATGTCACGTCGTGAGCACTCGCTTCTTCAGTCGGACGGGCGAGGTCGTGACGCCGCGCCAGCGGTGATCTGTGCCGTGCCACGGCGGTGCTTTCACTTCGGGGACGCCGGAGTTCATCCGAATCTGCCAGCCGATGCGCTCCAGGAAGCGGTGGTGGTACCAGCACAGCAGCACGCCGTTGTCGGTGTGGGTCGGCCCGCCGCCGGCGTGCTCGGTGACGTGATGGATCTCGCACCACCCGGCGGGGACGCCGCACCCGGGGATGATGCAGCCGCCGTCGCGGAGGGCGATCGCGCGACGCTGGTAGCGGTTGAAGACGCGGTCCTGCACGCCGATCCGCATGATCCGGCCCTCGGCGCCCAGGGCGACCCGCTGGATGACGGCACCGCAGCCGATGTGCCGGGCGACCCGCATGCTGACGGGCTCGTCGCACCCCTGCACGTGCGCGTAGCCGGTGCCGGATGCCAGATCGGCGGCGTCGACGGAGACGACGAGCGTGGGCGCGTGTCCTCCGATCGTGGGCAGTGCGCCGCTGGCGGCGGCGACAGCGAGGGCGGCGGCGAAGACGTCGTGCTGACGCTGTGCACGGGAGCGATCGTCGTGTGCGGGGATGTCGTCGCCGTCCGGCGCGGGGGCGAAGGGGTCGTCGAAGGCGACCTTCGGCGCGAGCTGTGCGTTGAAGATCGTCTGCAGCTGCGCGGCGACCTCGGGCAGCAGCATCCCTCGCAACGGCACACCACCCGGCGTTGCGGCCCCGAGAACGAGCGACCGCTTTCGCTCTGCGACTCGCTCGCGCGGCTCGGCGCCGTCCTGATCGAGGGCGAGCGCCCAGGTCTGCGCGTGGATGCGCAGCAGTTCGGCACACGCAGGCGGCGCCCCATCCGGGCCTTCACCGCGGGCTTCGGCGACGACGATGTCGGCTGCGCCCCGCCGTGCCGATTCGGATACCCGCGGGGCGCTCTGCTGCAGGGGTGCCGTGATCGCGAGGATGCCGTCGACGCCGACGACCCCGTCGACCATCGCCGCACGGACCGACGGGAAGTCGGCGTCCAGCATTTCGCCGGAGGTCGCCGAGACGGCGGGGCGTACGGCTTTCGCCGCCCGTTGCAGCCGCGCCGCCGAGCGCGGGTCGAGCCGAGTGAGGGTCTGGAGCAGTTCGGTGACGTCGTGGCATCCGAGGTGCGAGGTCATCCGCTCGTCGCGCACGGGGTTCTCAGACCGACGCATGACCTCGCCCACCGCGTCGATCAGGAGTGCCTCGGCGAAACGCCCGATCTCGGCGATCGCCGCAACCTGCCGGGCGAGTTCGCTCTCAGTGGCACGTTCGCACGCGCGGTCTTCGGCCGCTCCGCGCACGATCTCGCTGATCTGCGACTGCAGATCGGCGAGGGGCTGTGCGAGGAGGTCCATACCCTTGATTCTGCCAAGGGGGTCCGACATTCAAGCCCCGAAAATCCCTGATCTACGCCCGAAACGAACATCCGAATGTGAGACTTCTCTCATCCCGTCTCCGCCGCCGGGATGCGCCGCCTCTCAGCGACGAACCGGCACTGTTCCGCCTCCAGACTGGGCCCCGACCAGCGCGTCATCCGCTACGCTGAGAGACGCACCACCCGCATCCTTTAACACCGTCCTGTGAGGCGGAGAAGGGAGCAGCGCATGACCACGTCCGACACGTCTCGGACCGTTCTCGGCGCCGCCGACATCACCCGGGCGCTGACTCGGATCTCGCACGAGATCCTCGAGTCCAACAAGGGCCCTGACGGTCTCGTCCTCCTCGGCATCCCCACGCGCGGCGTCACCCTCGCCGATCGCATCGGCGCGCAGCTCGCCGCGATCTCCGGTGAGACGGTGCCGGTGGGCGCGCTCGACGTCACGATGTACCGCGACGACCTGCACCGGAACCCCACCCGCACGCCGCACCCGACCGACATCCCCGCGGGCGGGATCGACGGCAAGACGGTCGTCCTCGTCGACGACGTGCTGTTCTCCGGCCGGTCGATCCGCGCGGCTCTCGATGCGCTCAACGACATCGGGCGGCCCGCCGCGGTGCGGCTTGCGATCCTCGTCGACCGCGGTCACCGCGAACTGCCGATCCGCCCCGACTTCGTCGGCAAGAACCTCCCGAGCGCGCGCACGGAGCGGGTCAACGTCCACCTGTCCGAAGACGACGGCATCGACGAGGTGACGATCGCGTGATGAGGCACCTGCTCGACACCAAGACCCTGTCCCACGGCGACGCGATCCGGATCCTCGACGTCGCCGAAGACATGCGCGACACGCAGTCGCGCGAGGTGAAGAAGCTCCCGACTCTGCGCGGCAAGACCGTCGTGAACCTCTTCTTCGAGGACTCGACCCGCACCCGGATCTCGTTCGAGGCCGCCGCCAAGCGCCTCTCCGCCGACGTCATCAACTTCTCCGCGAAGGGCTCCTCGGTGAGCAAGGGGGAGTCGCTGCAGGACACCGCCCAGACGCTGCAGGCGATGGGTGCGGATGCCGTCGTCATCCGCCACGGCGCGTCCGGCGCACCGCACACCCTGGCGACGAGCGGGTGGATCACGGCGGGCGTCGTCAACGCCGGCGACGGCACGCACGAGCACCCCACGCAGGCCCTCCTCGACGCGTTCACGATCCGCAAGCGCCACTTCGGCGACGCCAGCCGCGGCCGCGACCTCGCGGGCCTGCGCGTCACGATCGTCGGCGACGTGCTGCACTCGCGGGTCGCCCGCTCGAACGTGTGGCTGCTCACGACCCTCGGCGCGGAGGTGACGCTCGTCGCCCCGCCCACCCTCGTCCCGCAGGATGTCTCGGCCTGGCCCGTGCGCATCCTGTACGACCTCGACGAGGCCGTCGCGGCGAAGCCCGACGCCATCATGATGCTGCGCATCCAGCTGGAGCGGATGAATGCCGCGTATTTCCCCACTGAACGGGAGTATTCGCGGCGCTGGGGCCTCGACGCACGGCGCCTGAAGGCCCTCCCGGAAGGTAGCATCGTCATGCACCCCGGTCCCATGAACCGGGGGCTGGAGATCTCCGCCGACGCCGCCGATTCGCCGCAGTCGACCGTGCTCGAACAGGTCAGCAACGGTGTCTCGGTCCGGATGGCGGCGCTCTACCTGCTGCTCGCGGGGGAGCGCGCATGATCGCCGCCGAGGCGCAGCACCCGCACGCCCCGCACCGACAGGCCGAAGGACCCGAGGAGGCCGCACGATGACCGACTACCTGATCCGCGGAGCACAGCTCACCGGCACGGATGCCGCGGACATCGTCCTCCGAGACGGTGTCATCGCCGAGATCGGCACCGGCCTCAGCCACGCCGGCGCCACCGTCGTCGACGCCGACGGCCTCATCGCCCTCCCGGGTCTCGTCGACCTGCACACGCACCTGCGCGAACCCGGCTACGAGGCGTCCGAGACGATCCTCACCGGCTCGCGCGCCGCCGCCACGGGCGGCTTCACCACGGTGTTCGCGATGCCGAACACGTCGCCCGTCGCCGACACCGCGGGCGTCGTCGAGCAGGAGCTCGCCCTCGGCGAGGCGGCCGGCTACGTGCGGGTCCAGCCGATCGGCGCCGTGACCGTCGGGCAGAAGGGCGAGCGTCTCGCAGAGCTCGGTGCGATGGCATCCAGCTGGGCGCGCGTGCGCGTCTTCAGCGACGACGGGTTCTGCGTCTTCGACCCGCTCATCATGCGCCGCGCCCTCGAATACGTGAAGGCGTTCGACGGCGTCGTCGCCCAGCACGCGCAGGACCCGCGCCTCACCGAAGGCGCCCAGATGAACGAGGGCACCGTCTCGGCGGAGCTCGGCCTCGCGGGCTGGCCCGCCGTCGCCGAGGAGTCGATCATCGCCCGCGACGTGCTGCTCGCCGAGCACGTCGGCTCCCGCCTGCACGTCTGCCACCTCTCCACCGCCGGATCGGTCGACATCATCCGCTGGGCCAAGAAGCGCGGCGTCAACGTCACCGCCGAAGTCACGCCCCACCACCTCCTCCTCACCGAGGACCTCGTCCGCGGCTACGACGCGCGTTTCAAGGTGAACCCGCCGCTGCGCCGCGACGAGGACGTCCAGGCCGTCCGCGAAGGCCTCGCCGACGGGACGATCGACATCGTCGCGACCGACCACGCGCCGCACCCCGCCGAGAACAAGTCGTGCGAATGGCAGGCCGCCGCGAACGGCATGGTCGGCCTCGAGTCGGCACTGCGGGTCGTCCACGCCGCGATGATCGAGACGGGCCTGCTCACCTGGACCGACGTCGCCCGCGTGATGTCCGCCGCGCCCGCCCGGATCGGCCGTCTCGACGACGCGGGCACGGCGCTCGAGGTCGGCGCCCCGGCATCACTGACCCTCTACGACCCGTCGCCCGTCCGGCCGTTCGGCGCGGGCGACCTGCACGGACTCAGCGGAAACTCGCCGTACCTCGGCCGCGAACTCCCGGGCGACGTGCGCTGGACGTTCTTCCGCGGCGCGGCGACCGTGAGCGACGGCGTCCTCGCCGAGACGATGACGGCGGGAGCGCACGCATGACCCGCGAAGGCGCGCTCCTCGTCATGATCGGCGTCACCGTCGTACTGCTCGGGCTCGGCGTCCTCGCGTGGCGTCGCCGCACGCGCCGCGACAGCGGCCTGCTCGCCCCCGTCGGCGAACTGCCGCAGGGTGCGATCCCGACTCTCACCGCCTCCGGGTTCTACGTCGCCACGACGCGGCACGGCGAGGCACTCGAACGCCTCGCGATCACCGGCCTCGGGTTCCGCTCGCGCGTGGACGTCACGGTCACCGACGCAGGCGTCGCACTCGACCTCGTCGGCCAGCCGCGCATGACCCTCGCCCTCGACCGGATCGAGGCCGCGACCCTCGCCACCGTCGCGATCGACCGCGTCGTCGAGCCCGGCGGCCTCGTGTGCGTCACGTGGCGCGCACGACGATCCGACGGCACCGACGAACTCGTCGACAGCTATCTCCGCCCGCAGGATGCCTCCGCACGAGCCGTCACCGACGCCATCGCCGCCACCCTGCCGGCCGCACCGACCCCCGACTCCGCCACCGCCTCCACGACGGGAACAGACGCATGACGTTCACTTCAGACCCCGCCGTCCTCGTGCTCGAGGACGGCTCACGCCACCCCGGCCGCGCCTACGGCGCGCGCGGCACGACCCTCGGCGAGGTCGTCTTCGCGACCGGTATGACCGGCTACCAGGAGACCCTCACCGACCCGTCCTACGCGGGCCAGATCGTGCTGCAGACCGCCCCGCACATCGGCAACACGGGCATGAACGGCGAAGACCCCGAGTCGCGTCGCATCTGGGTCGCCGGTTACATCGTGCGCGACCCGTCGCGCGTCGTCTCGAACTGGCGCGCCGAGGAGTCGCTCGACGACGCGCTCGTCCGTGACGGCATCGTCGGCATCTCCGGCATCGACACCCGCGCCATCACCCGCGTGCTCCGCTCGGCGGGCTCGATGCGCGGCGGCGTGTTCTCCGGAGAGGCCGCGAAGCTGGATGCCCAGGAGCAGCTGCGTCTCGTCCGCGAAGCGCCCCAGATGGCGGGCCAGAACCTGTCGGCGGCGGTTTCGGTCGCCGCCGCAGAGGTGACTCCCGCGACGGGGGAGCGGATCGGCAACCTCGCCGTCCTCGACCTCGGCGTCAAGCAGGCGACGATCGACAACCTCGCCGCCCGGGGGTTCGACGTGCACGTGTTGCCGCAGTCCGTCACGATCGACGACATCCGCGCGATCGACCCCGTCGCGGTGTTCTACTCCAACGGCCCGGGCGACCCCGCGGCATCCGGCGATCACGTCGCGCTCCTTCGCTCGGTGCTCGATGCTCGGCTGCCGTTCTTCGGGATCTGCTTCGGCAACCAGCTGCTCGGGCGCGCCCTGGGCTTCGGCACCTACAAGCTGCCCTTCGGCCACCGCGGCATCAACCAGCCCGTGCTCGACAAGCAGACCGGGCGCGTCGAGATCACGGCGCACAACCACGGCTTCGCCGTCGACGCGCCGCTCGAGGGCGAGGTCGACAGCCCGAACGGCTACGGCCGCGTCGAGGTGAGCCACATCGGCCTCAACGACAACGTCGTCGAGGGCTTGCGCGCCCTCGACATCCCCGCGTTCAGCGTGCAGTACCACCCCGAGGCGGCCGCCGGTCCGCACGACGCCAACTACCTGTTCGACCGCTTCGCCGACCTCGTGCGCGCCACCCTGGAGAACAAGAACTGATGCCCAAGCGCACCGATATCAAGAGCGTCCTCGTCATCGGCTCCGGCCCGATCGTCATCGGACAGGCCTGTGAATTCGACTACTCCGGCACGCAGGCCTGCCGTGTGCTCCGCGAGGAGGGCGTGCGCGTCATCCTCGTGAACTCCAACCCGGCGACGATCATGACCGACCCGGACTTCGCCGACGCGACCTACATCGAGCCGATCACCCCCGCCGTGATCGAGACGATCATCGCGAAGGAGAAGCCGGATGCCATCCTCCCGACCCTCGGCGGCCAGACGGCGCTGAACGCCGCGATGGCCCTCCACGAGCAGGGCATCCTCGAGAAGTACGACGTCGAGCTCATCGGCGCGAAGGTGGACGCCATCCGCAAGGGCGAGGACCGCCAGATCTTCAAGCAGCTCGTGCTGGATGCCGGTGCCGACGTCGCCCGCTCGGTCATCGCCCACACGATGGACGACCTCCTCGCCGGAGCCGCCGAGCTCGGCTACCCGCTCGTCGTCCGCCCCTCCTTCACGATGGGCGGCCTCGGCTCGGGCTTCGCGTACGACGAAGAAGACCTCCGCCGCATCGGCGGCGCGGGCCTGCGCGACTCGCCGACCACCGAGGTGCTCCTGGAGGAGTCCATCCTCGGCTGGAAGGAGTACGAGCTCGAGCTCATGCGCGACACGGCCGACAACACGGTCGTCGTGTGCTCGATCGAGAACGTCGACCCCGTGGGCGTCCACACGGGCGACTCGATCACGGTCGCCCCCGCGCTCACCCTCACCGACCGCGAGTACCAGAAGCTCCGCGACATCGGCATCGACATCATCCGCGCCGTCGGCGTCGACACCGGCGGCTGCAACATCCAGTTCGCCGTCGACCCGGCATCCGGTCGCATCATCGTCATCGAGATGAACCCGCGTGTGTCGCGCTCGTCGGCGCTCGCCTCCAAGGCGACCGGGTTCCCGATCGCGAAGCTCGCCGCGAAGCTCGCGATCGGCTACCGCCTCGACGAGGTCCCGAACGACATCACTCAGGCGACCCCCGCGAGCTTCGAGCCGACGCTCGACTACGTCGTCGTGAAGGTCCCGCGGTTCAACTTCGAGAAGTTCCCGAACGCCGACGTGACCCTCACGACGACCATGAAGTCGGTCGGCGAGGCGATGGCCATCGGCCGCAACTACACGACGGCCCTGCAGAAGGCGCTCCGCTCGCTCGAGAAGCGCGGATCGAGCTTCCACTGGGGCGACGAGCCGCGCACGAAGGACGAGCTGCTCGAGATCGCGAAGATCCCGACCGACGGCCGCATCGTCGTGCTGCAGCAGGCGATGCGCAAGGGCGCGACGATCGAGGAGGCCTTCGCCGCGACGAAGATCGACCCGTGGTTCCTCGACCAGATGGCGCTCATCAACGAGGTCGCCGCGTTCGTCGCCGACGCGCCGGAGCTGGATGCCGACGTGCTCCGCGTCGCGAAGGAGCACGGCTTCTCCGACGCGCAGCTCGCGGAGCTCCGCGGTGACACCGAGGCGGAGATCCGCGGTGTGCGCCACGCGTTCGGCATCCGCCCCGTCTACAAGACCGTCGACACCTGCGCGGGGGAGTTCCCCGCCCTCACGCCGTACCACTATTCGTCGTACGACCACGAGACCGAGGTGACCCCGTCGGAGCGCACGAAGGTCGTCATCATCGGCTCGGGACCGAACCGCATCGGCCAGGGCGTCGAGTTCGACTACTCGTGCGTGCACGCGTCGTTCGCGCTGGCGGATGCCGGGTACGAGACCATCATGGTCAACTGCAACCCCGAGACGGTCTCGACCGACTACGACACGAGCGACCGCCTCTACTTCGAGCCGCTGACCCTCGAGGACGTCCTCGAGGTGCTGCACGCCGAAGCGCAGTCGGGGAAGATCCTCGGCGTCGTGTGCCAGTTGGGCGGCCAGACGCCGCTCGGGCTCGCGAAGGGCATCGAGGAGGCCGGGTACACGATCCTCGGCACCTCGCCCGCCGCCATCGACATCGCCGAGGAGCGCGAACTGTTCTCGCAGCTGCTCGACCGGGCCGGGCTCATCGCCCCGCGGCACGGCACCGCGATCGACGAGGCGGGCGCCGTCACGATCGCCGAGGAGATCGGCTACCCCGTGCTCGTGCGCCCGAGCTTCGTGCTCGGCGGGCGCGGCATGGAGATCGTCTACGACACCGAGAGCCTGCGCGATTACTTCGTGCGCACGGCCGGCGAGGTCGTCATCGAGGAGGGCAAGCCCCTGCTCGTCGACCGCTTCCTCGACGACGCCGTCGAACTCGACGTCGACGCGCTCTACGACGGGACCGAGCTGTACATCGGCGGCGTCATGGAGCACCTCGAAGAGGCCGGCATCCACTCCGGCGACTCGTCGTGCACGCTCCCGCCCATCTCCCTCGGCCGCACCGAGATCGACCGGGTGCGCAGCGCGACGCTCGCGATCGCGGAAGGCGTCGGCGTGCGGGGCCTGCTGAACGTGCAGTTCGCCGTGTCGGCAGGGGTTCTTTACGTCATCGAGGCGAACCCCCGCGCGAGCCGCACGGTGCCGTTCGTGTCGAAGGCGCTCGGCATCCCGCTCGCGAAGGCCGCCTCGCGGATCATGGCGGGCTCGACCATCGCGGAGCTCAAGGCCGAGGGGATGCTCCCCGCGCAGGACGGCTCACGGGTGCCGCTGGACGCCCCGGTCGCCGTCAAGGAGGCCGTGCTGCCGTTCAAGCGGTTCCGCACCGCCGACGGCCACACCGTCGACTCGGTGCTCGGCCCGGAGATGCGCTCGACGGGCGAGGTCATGGGGATCGACCGCGACTTCCCGACCGCGTTCGCGAAGAGCCAGTCCGCAGCCTACGGCGGGCTCCCGACGGAGGGCACCGTGTTCCTCTCGGTCGCCGACGACGACAAGCGCGCCGTGATCCTCCCCGCGCACCGCCTGCAGGAGCTCGGCTTCCGCCTCACGGCGACGGAGGGCACAGCCGAGATCCTCGCTCGCAACGGGATCAAGGTCGACGTCGTGAACAAGTACTCCGCGACGCAGGTCTCGGGGGAGCGGAACGTCGTCGACCTCATCAACGCGGGCGAGATCGACATCGTCGTGAACACCCCCTCGGGCGGCATCGCGCGTGCCGACGGCTACGAGATCCGCGCCGCCGCGGTCGCCGCCGACAAGGCGCTCTTCACGACGATGGCCGTCCTCGGCGCCGCCGTGAGCGCGCTGCCGGTCCTCCGGGAAGGCTTCTCGGTGCGGAGCCTGCAGGAGTACGCCGCCGATCGCGCGGAGGCCCGCCGGTGAGCGAACCCGAGCCCGGACTCGAGACCCGCGCGTTCGGCCGACGCCTGCGCCGGGCCCTCGACGCGCACGGACCGCTGTGCGTCGGGATCGACCCGCACGAGGCGCTCCTGCGCGCATGGGGGCTCGAGGTGTCGGCATCCGGCGCGCGGGACTTCGGCCTGCGCACCGTCGACGCCGCCGCGGGGCGCGTCGGGGTCGTGAAGCCCCAGGTGGCGTTCTTCGAGCGCTACGGGTCGGCGGGCTTCGCGGCCCTCGAAGACGTCTCGGCGGCCGCGCGCGCGGCGGGCCTGCTCGTCATCGCGGATGCCAAGCGCGGCGACATCGGCACGACGATGGAGGGCTATGCCGCCGCCTGGCTCGAGCCCGGCGCGCCGCTCGAATGCGACGCTGTGACCCTGAGCCCCTACCTCGGGACGGACTCTCTCCATGCGGCGCTCTCGGCTGCGACGCGCCACGACAAGGGTGCGTTCGTCCTCGCCGCGACGAGCAACCCCGAGGCGGCGCTCGTGCAGCGCGCCGCAGACCCCGACGGCGAGACGGTCGCCGAGCGCGTCGCGCACGACGTCGCGGCGCGGAACATCGGCGCCCCGGGCTCGCTCGGCTCGATCGGGGTCGTCGTCGGCGCGACGGTCGACCGCCGCTCGTTCGGGCTCACCGACGTCGTCCTCGCGGGCACCCCGATCCTCGCGCCCGGCTTCGGCGCACAGGGCGCGGAGCCGGCCGACCTTTCGCGCCTGTTCGGCTACGTCTCCTCGCAGGTCGTCGCGAGCGAGAGCCGCAGCGTCCTCGGCGCGGGGCCGGACCGCCTCGCCGCACGCATCGAGGAGCGTGCCGCCCTGTACCGTGGTGAGTCCCATGAGTGACGCCCGACGCCCACCCGAGGTCGACCGTGCGGCGGCATCCCGCCGTGCCGTCGCCGCCCGCCGCGAGCGCGCCGCGCTCAAGCAGGACGTCGCGATGCGCGTCATCACGCCGCAGCAGGTGCTCCGGCGTGCTCTCGCGGCGCCGGAGTCTCCCGTCGGCGCCCTCCGCGTCACGGAGTTCCTGACCGCGCTCCCGGCGATCGGCGCCGGCAAGCGCGACCGGATCCTCGCCGATCTCGACATCTCGCCCGTCAAGCGGCTCGGCGGGCTGGGCGTCCGTCAGCGCGCGGCACTGTCGCAGTGGCTCGACACGCGCTTCGCGCCGCACCGGCCGCGCGCCGGCCGCAGTCGCCTCGTCGTCCTGGCGGGGCCGACGGCCGTCGGCAAGGGCACCGTCGCCGCGCACATCAAGGATCACCATCCGGAGATCCTGCTGTCGGTGTCGGCGACGACGCGCGCCCCGCGACCGGGCGAGATCGACGGCGAGCACTACTTCTTCGTCGATGACGCCGAGTTCGATCGGATGATCCGCGACGGCGAACTGCTCGAACATGCCACGGTGCACAACAAGCACCGCTACGGCACCCCGAAGGCTCCCATCGAGAAGGCGCTCGCGGAGGGCCGCACGGTCCTCCTCGAGATCGATCTGCAGGGCGCCCGCCAGGTGCGCGCCGCCGCGCCCGACGCGAGCCTCGTGTTCCTGCTGCCGCCGAGCTGGGACGAACTCGTCCAGCGCCTCGTCGGCCGCGGCACGGAAGACGAGGAGGAGCGCGCCCGCCGTCTGCGCACCGCGAAGGGCGAGCTCGCCTCACAGGGCGAGTTCGACTTCCTCGTCGTCAACGACGAGGTCGCCCGCGCCGCAGCCGAAGTCGCGAGCCTCGCCCGCTGACGCGACCGGGAATGGGCGACGGCGCGCGCTGATAGAATGATCTGATGCCGCGGCTCTCGTCCGCGCCCACACTCTCCACTCACGTTCTCCACCCGCCATCCGACTCAGGAGGTCCGCCATGGCCGCTCGCGACAAGGGCATCATCGACCCGCCCATCGACGCACTGCTCGAGAAGGTCGACTCGAAGTACCAGCTGGTGATCTACGCGTCCAAGCGCGCCCGCCAAATCAACGACTACTACTCCGACCTGCACGAAGGGAACCTCTTCGACAACGTCGGTCCGCTCGTCGACTCGAGCGTCGAGGACAAGCCGCTGACCATCGCGCTGCACGAGATCCACGAGGACAAGCTGCGCCTGCGCCACGCCGAGTGACACGCGGATGCCTCGGAGAGTGTGACTCTTCGTGGCATCCGTCATGCCCGCGATTCCCGCGATGTCGGGAGCCGCGGGCATGATTGTGTCTGCGGGCCTTCGCCTGACGGCGCCAGGCCCCACCACCCCACCGAAGAACCTTTGAGGAGCCGTCGATGACCGCCCTGCGCCTGTTCACCTCCGAGTCCGTCACCGAGGGCCACCCGGACAAGATCTGCGACCAGATCTCCGACTCGATCCTCGATGCGCTCATCACCGGCGACCCGCACAGTCGCGTCGCAGTCGAGACGCTCGTCACGACGGGTCTCGTGCACGTCGCCGGCGAGGTGCGCACCGACGGCTACGTCGACATCCCCGGCATCGTCCGCGGGGTCGTCAACCGCATCGGGTACACCTCGAGCGAGACCGGCTTCGACGGCGACTCGTGCGGCGTCACGGTGTCGATCGGCGAGCAGTCGGGCGATATCGCCGCGGGCGTCGACACCGCCATCGAGCACCGTGAGGGCGGGTCGGCCGACCCCATCGACGAGCTCGGTGCGGGCGACCAGGGCATCATGTTCGGCTACGCCACGACCGAGACCCCGCAGCTCATGCCGATGGCGATCTGGACAGCGCACCGTCTCGCGGAACGCCTCACCGATGCGCGCCGTTCGGGCGCGCTCGGCTTCCTCCGGCCCGACGGCAAGACCCAGGTGACCCTCGGCTACGACGGCGCGACGCCGCGCACGGTCGACACGGTCGTCCTGTCCACGCAGCACAACCCCGACATCTCGCTCGCGGCGCTCCGCGCGGCCGTGCAGGCCGAGGTGATCGACCCCGTGCTCGCGACGACGGGGCTCGACACGTCGGACGTCCGGTACGTCATCAACCCTGCGGGTCCCTTCGTCACCGGCGGCCCCAAGGGCGACGCCGGGCTCACGGGCCGCAAGATCATCATCGACACGTACGGCGGGGCCTCGCGCCACGGCGGCGGCGCCTTCAGCGGCAAGGACCCGTCGAAGGTCGACCGCTCGGCCGCCTACGCGATGCGCTGGGTCGCGAAGAACGCCGTCGCGGCAGGCCTCGCGGAGCGCCTCGAAGTGCAGGTCGCCTACGCGATCGGCAAGGCGCAGCCGGTCGGACTGTACGTCGAGACCTTCGGCACGGGCCACGTCTCCGACGAGGTCATCACCCGCGCGATCCGCGACGTGTTCGATCTGCGCCCGAAGGCGATCATCGATGAGCTGGATCTCTTGCGCCCGATCTACGCGCAGACGGCCGCCTACGGCCACTTCGGCCGCGAGCTGCCCGAGTTCACGTGGGAGCGCACCGACCGCGTCGACGCCCTGCGTGCCGCCGCGGGTCTCTGACCTCCCGCGATCATGTCGCTCGCCGCACGGGTGCTGATCGATTCGCCCCTGCCGCAACTGGACCGGCTGTTCGACTACGCCGTCCCCGACGCGCTCGAGTCGGCGGCCGTCGCCGGCGTCCGGGTGAAGGTGCCCCTGCGCACCGCCGGGCGCGTCGTCGAGGGCTACCTCGTCGAGGTCGTCGATGCGAGGGATGCCGCGCAGACGACGAAGCCCCTCTCGGAGCTCGACGCCGTCGTGTCGCCCGTCGCAGTCCTGACGCCCGAGCTGTACGCCCTCGCACGCAAGTGCGCCGATCGTGCGGCGGGGTCGGCGAGCGACATCCTGCGCCTCGCGATCCCGAAACGCATGGTGCGGGCGGAGAAGACCTGGCTCGCCGCCCGCGCGGAGGGCCCGCCCCGTGACGCATCCGCCGCAACGGCTGCGGGCGACCTCGATGTCGCGTGGGCCGAGTCGGTCCTCGCCCCCTTCGGCGAGCTGCCCGCCCTCCTCGCGGACCACGCGCGCCTCGCCCTCGACGCACCCCCGCGCCCCGCGCGGGATCTGCCGGTGGGGGCGTGGGCGGAGCTCCTCGCGGCGATCGCTCTCGACACGCTCCAGCGTGGCGAGAGCACACTCCTCGTCGTGCCCGACCAGCGCGACCAGGAGCAGCTTCTCGCCGTGCTCGCGGCCCACGCGCCGGAGGACCGCGTCGTGCGGGACGATGCCCGCCGCTCGGGTCCCGAGCGTTACGCGACCTACCTGCGCCTGCTCGACGGGGAGCCCGCGATCGTCATCGGCAACCGCTCGACCGTCTACACGCCCGCGCCGCGCACGGGCACGATCGTGATCTGGGACGACGGCGATCCGCTGCTCGCCGAGCCGCTCAGCCCCGGGGTCCACGCCCGGGATGCCGCGCTCGTGCGCCAGGAGCTCGAAGGCTCGGCTCTCGTCCTCGCCGGGCACACTCGGACGACCGACGTCGAGCGGCTCGTCCAGCTCGGGTGGGTGCGCGAGGTCCGTGCGGCGCGGCGGGAGAGCCCGAGCGTCGTGCTGTCGGCCACGCGAGAGGGCGAATCCCGCGGTCAGCGGGTACCCTCTGCCGCGTTCGCCGCCGCGCGCGACGCTCTGGTTCACGGCCCCGTGCTCGTGCAGGTCTCACGACCTGGATACTCACCCGTGCTCGTCTGCGCACAGTGCCGCACCCCGGCACGCTGCCCGCACTGCACGGGTCCGCTCCGCGCTCGGCGGGCGGGAGCGGCGCCGGAGTGCGCCTGGTGCGGACGATCGGTCGGTTCGTGGACGTGCCCGCACTGCGAGAGCACGCAGCTGCGGATGGCATCCTCGGGCAGCGAGCGCACGGCCGATGAGCTCGGTCGCGCGTTCCCGAACACCCGCGTCATCCTCGCCGACGGCGATCACCCCGTGACCCGCGTCGATGCGCGCCCCACCCTCGTCGTCGCGACGCGCGGCGCCGAGCCCCAGGCCGAGGGCGGCTACCGCGCGGTGATCCTGCTCGACGGCGATCGGATGCTCATGGCCGAGCAGCTGCGCATCGGCGAAAGCTGCCTGCGCTGGTGGTCGAACGCCGCCGCCCTCGCCGCGCCCGGTGCACCCGTGCATCTCGTCGGAGTCACGGGTCCCGTCGCACGCGCCCTCGCGACATGGACGCAGCCCGCCTACGCCCGCGCCGAACTCGCCGACCGCCTGCCGCTCCACATGCCGCCGACCGTGCGCGTCGCCTCCGTCGAGGGATCCGCGTCGAGCGTCGGCCTCGCCCTCACCGAGTTGCGTGCCGCCGTGCCTGCGCTGGATGCGACGGCCATCCTCGGGCCGGTGCCGCTCGAGTCAGGGGGAGTGCGGGCGCTCGTCCGCTTCGATTACGCGCACGGGCGCGCGGTCGCCGAGACCCTCCGCGCGGCGGTCGTCTCCGACGCCCTGCGCGGGCGCCGCGCCCGCTCGAGCGGGGACCGATTCGTGCCCCGGACTACGCTGAGAGTGCGGCTGGACGTGCCCGAGCTCGATCTGTGACCGCCGCCATGACCACTGCCACCGCACCGACCACACCGAGGACTCCGATGCGCATCGTCTTCGCCGGAACCCCCGAGCCGGCCGTCCCGTCGCTCACGGCGGTCGCGGCATCCACCCATGACCTCGTCGGCGTCGTGACCCGCACCGACGCGCCGCTCGGACGCAAGCGCGTCCTGACTCCGTCGCCCGTGGCGCGCGCGGCGGTGGAGCGAGGCCTGCCGATCGTGAAAGCCGATCGCCTCGATCAGGCGGCGACCGAGGCGATCGCGGCGTGGGCCCCGGACCTCGGCGTCATCGTCGCCTACGGCGGTCTCGTGCGCGAGCCCCTGCTCTCCGTCCCACGCCTCGGCTGGATCAATCTGCACTTCTCCCTCCTACCGCGCTGGCGCGGTGCCGCCCCGGTGCAGCACGCACTCATCGCGGGCGACCGGGTCACGGGCGCGTCGGTGTTCCAGCTCGTTCCCGCCCTCGATGCGGGCGATGTCTTCGGCGAGCTCCGCTATTCCGTGCCGCGCGGTGCCACCGCAGGCGAGGTGCTCGCGGACCTCGCAGGTGCAGGTGCGACGCTCCTCACGGACGTCGTGGACGCGATCGCGGCGGGTACCGCCGTCGCGACCCCCCAGCAGGGCGAGGCGACGCTCGCACCCAAGCTCACCCTCGCGGACGGCGCACTCGATGTGACGGCCTCCGCCGACGCCGTCCTCGACCGCTTCCGCGGCACGACGCCGGAGCCCGGCGCCCATGTCTCCCTCGGCGGGCAGCGCCTCAAGGTGCTGGGCGCGCACCGCGGCCCGGACGTGCCGCTCGCCCCTGGCGAATTCGCCTTGCACGAGCGGCTCGTCCTTCTCGGCACGGGTGCGGGCACGATCGCGCTGACCACGGTGCAACCGGCCGGTCGGGGCGCGATGAACGCGGGGGACTGGTGGCGGGGCCTTCGCACCGAGACGCCGCGGGTCGACCTCCCCGAGGCTCTGTCATGAGTTCGGACGCACGCGCCGAACGGCGTGCGCCCGCCGCGGCCGGGCGCACCCCGCGATGGGTCGCGTACGACACGCTCCGGGCGGTGCACACCTCCGACGCATACGCGAACCTGCTTCTTCCGCGTGCGCTCGGGCGGGCCGGCATCTCGGGGGCGGAGGCGGCGCTCGCGACGGAGCTCACCTACGGCACCCTCCGCCGCGAGGGCACCTACGACGCGATCATCGCGGATGCCGCGGGGCGCCCGGCCGACAGGATCGACCCGGCGGTCCTCGACGCCCTCCGCCTCGGCGCGCACCAACTCCTGTCGATGCGCACGCCCTCGCACGCCGCCGTCAACGAAACCGTCCGGCAGGTCCGCCAGGCCGCGGGTAAGCCCGCCTCGGGATTCGCGAACGCGGTGCTGCGGCGCGTGTCGGAGCGAACGCCGGAGGAGTGGCTCGACCGCCTCGACAACACTGCGCGCTCCGAGGATGAGCGCCTCGGACTGCGCTACGCGCATCCCGTGTGGGTCATCCGCGCGTTCCGGCGCGCCCTCGCCGCGGAAGGTCGCGAGGACGAGCTCGCCGCACTGCTCGACGCCGACAACGCCTCACCCGTCGTGACGCTCGCCGCCCTCCCGGGCCTCGGCGAGATCCCGGACGATGCCGCGCGGACGCCCTATTCGCCGATCGGATTCCGTTCGCCCGGAGGCGACCCCGCCGCTCTCGTCGTGGCATCCGGCGGGCGCGTCCGCGTGCAGGACGAGGGGTCGCAGCTGGCCGCACTGGCGCTCACGCGCGCGCTTCCCGTCCGGGCGGGGGAGTCGTGGCTCGACCTGTGCGCCGCGCCGGGCGGCAAGACTGCCGTGCTCGCCTCCGAAGCACTCGCCCACGACGCCACCCTCGAAGCGAACGAGATCGCCCCGGCCCGTGCCGGGCTCGTGCGCGACTCCGTCGCGGGTGTGCCCCTCACGGTGCCCGTGTCAGAGGAGGACGGTCGCACACGTGCCGGGCGCGGCCGCTACGACCGCATCCTCGTCGACGCGCCGTGCACGGGGCTGGGTGCGCTCCGACGGCGCCCCGAGGCGCGCTGGCGCAAACAGCCCGCGGACGTCCCGGCGCTCGCTTCGCTGCAGACGGAGCTGCTGGATGCCGCGATCGACGCGCTCGCTCCCGGCGGCGTCGTCGCCTACGTGACCTGCTCGCCCCACCTCACCGAGACGGCCAGCATCGTCAGCGAGGCCCTGCGTACCCGCGGCGGTGAGATCGAGGAACTGGATGCCCGCGCGGTCGTGGCATCCGTCTCCACGGCGCCGATCGATCTGCCGGATGTCGCCGGCACGGGCCGCGCCCAGCTGTGGCCGCACCGCCACGGCACCGACGCGATGTCCATCTCGCTGCTGCGCCGCCGCTGACGCGGCACGACACACGCACGAAGCCACCGGGCCTCGGAAACCCGCGGCCTGAGACCGCGAGCGCCCGAGACGGACGGTGTCAGTTGCCCCAGCGCACCGTGACGGGATCGGTCGAGAAGTCGACGAGCGGGGAACCGAGCGTCGGCATGAACAGGAAGGTGCACCCGGTGTAGCTCTGCCCGTTCGACTCGCAGTCGGCGGTCACATCGACGCCGCCGATGTAGGGACCGTGCACCTTCAGCGGGTCGCTGTATAGTTCGTCCGGCTCGAGTGATGCCATCTCCGCCTGCGCCGAGGCGGTCAGCGTCCGCGTGATCGTTCCGTCGATGACCTTGGTGCCATCGCTGAGAACGTCACCGATCGCGAGGCCGCATCCCGGGTCGAGGCTCTTGGAGGCGAGGCACGTGTTGACACTGTCGGTGATCCCCTGCCGGAACGCGGCGAGGCCCGCGTCGCTCAGCCCGACCTTCGGGTCCAGCCCGTCCGAGGAGTAATCGGACGGGTCGGAGATGATCGCGGTGGTGGTGCCCGAGAGCGTGTAGTTCGGATTGTCGACCGTGAGGGCGACGGTGCCGGGGAACACCGTGATCGAGTCGTTGTCGATCGCGATGCCGTTGATCTGTGTCGGCAGACCCTCGAGTCGCGACCCGATGTACAGGTCGACGGTGCCGCGCTGGATCTCCCATGACCCGTCGCCCTTGTAGTCGACGACGGTGAACTCGCCGGTGACGGGCTTGCCGCCGATGGTGTAATCCGCCGTCACGTCCGCGTCTCCCGAGCGGAGGTCGGTGCCCTTCGGCAGGGTCACGACGATGTCGTCGATGGCACCGAGCTTGTTCGAGGCGGCGAGCGCCTCGTCCGTCAGCAGCTCGCGGTCGGTGGGCTTGGTCGACAGCAGCGCGAGGGCCGTTTCGCTGTCACCGTCGGCGAGCGCCTGAAGGTACTTCTCCACGACCGCTTCGGGGCGCTGCTCAGCCGACGCACCGCCTCCGCTCACCGCGAAGACCACGCCGAAGACGATCGCCAGGAGCAGCACGACGCCGCCGGCGATGATGGCGATGAGAGCCCCCGTGCCGAGTTTCTTCTTCGGCGCGGCGGGAGGAGCCGCAGCGTACCCCGGGTATGCCTCGGCCGGGTTCCCGGGATAGGGCTGCTGCGCCGCGTACGCAGCGGGTGCCGGAGCGGCGCCCGGCGCACCCGGGTAGGTCGGATGTTGAGGCGTTGCGGGCTGTGTCGGCGCGTACGCGGCAGGCTGAGCGGGCTCGTATGCCGTGGGCTGGACCGGCTCGGCGGCGGCCGGCTGCACGGGCTCGGCAGCGACGGGCAGAACAGGCTGCACCGGCTCGGCCGCGACCGGCTGAACGGGCTGGACAGGCTCGGCCACAGCCGCCGGCTGCACCGGCTCAGCCGCGACGGGGTGAACGGGCTCGGCCGCCTGCGCAGATGCCTCGACCGGCTGCGGCGTCACGGCCGCGGCCGACGCACCAGGGGCTGCCGGCGCGCCGGAACGCGGGAGCCACTGCTGCGCCTGCGCATCCCAGCGGAAGTCGCCCGATACCCATTCGCCCGTCTGTGCGTCCCACTCCGGTTGCGGTGCACCCGTGTTGCTGTCCATTCGTCATCCTCCCCGTGTACGAACCTCTGTCAGGACCCTATCGGTCTGAGGTGCCGGGGCCCGTCCGCCGCCGGACTGTGGATAATGGGCGCGTGGCCGACACCCGCATCAATCCCAGCATCCTCTCCGCCGACTTCGTCAACATGGAGGCCGATCTCGCCCGCATCGCCGCGGCCGATTTCGTACACGTCGATGTCATGGACAACCACTTCGTGCCGAACCTGACGTTCGGGCCACAGATGGTCCGGCGCGTGCAGGAGACGAGCCCCGTTCCCCTCGACGTGCACCTCATGATCACGGACCCCGACCGGTGGGCCCCGGGGTATGCGGAGCTCGGCGCAGCCTCGGTGACATTCCACCTGGAGGCGGCCGCCGAGCCCGTCGCCCTCGCACGGCGCCTGCGCCAGATCGGGGCTCGCGCGGGTGTCGCCGTCAAGCCCGCGACCCCCGTCGAGGGGCTCTACGACGTGCTCGACGAGTTCGACCAGATCCTCGTGATGACCGTCGAGCCCGGCTTCGGCGGGCAGTCCTTCATGGCCGACCAGATGCCGAAGCTCGCGCGACTGCGCGATGAGGCACGACGCCGCGGTTCGCATGTGTGGCTCCAGGTCGACGGCGGCATCTCCGAATCCACCATCGCCCAGGCCGCAGAGGCAGGCGCCGACACCTTCGTCGCCGGGTCCGCCGTGTTCGGCGCGGCCGACCCGGGGCGTGCGATCGAGGCGTTGCGGGCGCAGGCATCCGCCCACGTGCACTGACGCGTCCCGCCGTCATGCGCGCGCCGGTGCCGCGTGCGACCGGTAGCCTGTCAGGGTGAAGACGTTCGACGGACTGTTCGCGGAACTGACCGCCACTGCCGCGGCCCGGCCCGAAGGTTCCGGCACGGTCGCCCAGCTCGACCGCGGCGTCCACGCGATCGGCAAGAAGATCGTCGAAGAGGCCGCCGAGGTGTGGATGGCCGCGGAGTACCAGTCGGATGCCGAGACGGCCGAGGAGATCTCGCAGCTGCTCTACCACCTGCAGGTGCTCATGCTCGCGAAGGGCCTCACCCTCGCGGACATCTACCGACATCTCTGAGCCCGCCTCCGCCCCCGTAGCTCAGACACCGAAAGAGACCGCACATGCTGCGCATCGCCGTGCCGAACAAGGGGTCGCTCGCCGACACCGCCGCCGAGATGCTCGCCGAGGCCGGGTACACCGGCCGACGTGACCCCAAGGACCTCCACGTCATCGACCCGATCAACGAGGTCGAGTTCTTCTACCTGCGCCCGAAGGACATCGCGACCTACGTGGGCTCCGGCGCCCTCGATGTCGGCATCACGGGGCGCGACCTGCTGCTGGATGCCCGGATGCCGGGCGCCCGCGAGATCGAGAAGCTCGGCTTCGGGGCATCCACGTTCCGTTTCGCGGGCCCTCCGGGGCGCTTCCACGACGTCACCGACCTCGAGGGCCTTCGGGTCGCGACGGCGTACCCGGGCCTCGTGGACGGCTTCCTCGACGAGCAGGGCGTGGCGGTCGACCTCGTGCCGCTCGACGGTGCCGTCGAATCGGCGGTGCAGCTGGGCGTCGCCGACGCCGTGGCGGACGTCGTCTCCACCGGCACGACCCTGCGCCAGGCAGGGCTCGAGATCTTCGGACCCGTGCTGCTGGAGTCCGAGGCCGTCCTCATCGGCGCTCCCGTCGAGGCGGACGGCACCGAGACGCTCCTGCGGCGCCTGCGCGGTGTCATGGTCGCCCGCCGCTACGTCCTGATCGACTACGACCTGCCGGCGGCTCTCGTCGACGAGGCCGTCGCGCTCGCGCCCGGCATCGAGTCGCCCACCATCTCGCCGCTGCGCGACCCGGAATGGGTTGCCGTGCGGGTCATGAGCCCCCGGAAGACCGTCAACCAGGTGATGGACGCGCTGTACGCGATCGGCGCGCGGGCGATCCTCGTGACGGCGATCCACAACGCGAGGCTCTGATGTCGCTCGCGTGTCGTGTCATCCCGTGCCTCGATGTCGCCGCAGGCCGCGTCGTCAAGGGCGTGAACTTCGAGAACCTGCGCGACATGGGCGACCCCGTCGAACTCGCGGCGCTCTACTTCGCACAGGGTGCCGACGAACTGACGTTCCTCGACGTGACGGCGACGGTCGACGATAGAGCGACGACCTACGACGTCGTCCGCCGGACGGCCGAAGAGGTGTTCATCCCGCTGACGGTGGGCGGGGGAGTGCGCGCTGCCGAGGACGTGGCACGCCTGCTCGGGGTCGGCGCCGACAAGGTGGGCGTCAACTCCGCGGCGATCGCCCGCCCCGACCTCATCGGCGAGATCGCCGACCGTTTCGGCGCGCAGGTGCTCGTCCTGTCGCTCGATGTGAAGCGCGCGCCCGGCACGGGGTCGGGCTTCGTCGTCACCACGCACGGCGGCCGCACGTTGACCCAGCTGGACGCCCTCGACTGGGCGCGCGAGGCGATCGACCGGGGCGCCGGCGAACTCCTCGTGAACTCGATCGACGCCGACGGCACGAAGGACGGCTTCGACCTCGAACTCGTGGGCCTCATGCGCGAGATCTCCTCGGTTCCCGTCATCGCCTCGGGCGGCGCGGGTGCAGCAGAGGATTTCGCCCCCGCGATCCACGCCGGCGCCGACGCGGTGCTCGCGGCATCCGTGTTCCACTCGGGCCAGCTCACGATCGGCGACGTCAAGAGCGCCCTCGTCTCGTCGGGCGTGGAGGTGCGCGCGTGAGCGGCGCGGGGGTCGTCGGCGACGCAGCGGGCGACCCGCGCCTGGGCCGCGTCGCCTTCAACGCGGACGGGCTCGTGCCCGCGATCATCCAGCAGCACGACACCGGCGAGGTGTTGATGCTCGGGTGGATGGATGCCGAGGCGCTCCGCCGCACGCTCTCCGAAGGCCGCGTCACCTTCTGGTCGCGGTCGCGTCAGGAGTACTGGCGCAAGGGCGACACCTCCGGCCACGCCCAGTACGTCAAGGGTGCGCGCCTGGACTGCGACGGCGACACTCTGCTGATCGCGGTCGACCAGATCGGCGCCGCCTGCCACACCGGCGACCGCACGTGCTTCGACGCCGACGATCTGGCCCCCGTCGAGGGCTCTCCGTGACGGCCCGCGCGCGGGTGATCGCGGTGCTCCTCGTCGTCTTCGGGGGAGCGATCGCGATCATCTCATCGACGCAGACGTGGCTCGATCTCACGCTGCGCGCCGGTGCCACCGAGCCGGTTCCCGTGCCGGGTGCGTCCGCGCTGCCGCTTCTGGCGCCGCTCAGCCTCGCGGCCCTCGCACTGGGCCTCGCGCTCACGGTCATCGGGCGCGTCCTCAGATACGCCTTCGGTCTCGTCGCGACCGTCATCGGCGGCGCCCTCACCGTGGGCGCGCTGCGCGTCGGCATCCAGCACCCGCAGGATGCCTTCGCGGCGGCCGTCACGAAGGCGACCGGCCTGTCGGGTTCCGAGGCGATCACCGAACTCGTCGCATCGATCGACGGCACCGTGTGGCCGTTCCTCGCCGCCGCGGGCGGCATCGCGATCGCGGTCGGCGGCATCGTGACGCTCGTGACCGCGCACGCCTGGCGGGCAGGCGGGCGCCGGTACCGCCGCGATACGGCGCGGGAGCAGATCGCGTCCGGCTCACGCCCGCACGACGCGATCGACTCGTGGGACGACCTCTCGCACGGCGACGACCCGACGGCCCGCTAGACTGGCCACAGACTAGCGCCCCCGAAGGAGCACCATGAGCAGCAGCATCGAAGACCCCGGCCACGGACACTCGCCCGCGGCGTGGACGGCCGTGGTGATCATGCTCCTCGCAATCACGCTGGGCACCGTGTTCTTCGTGCTCGACATGCCCGCCCTCGTCTGGGCATCCGCCGGGCTCGTCGTCGTCGGCGCGATCGTCGGCTGGGCCATGGCCAAGGCCGGTTACGGCGCGAACGGCGCCAAGTACGCCGCGAAGCAGCACTGACCATGCTGGCAGGCCTCACCGCCGGTGCGGTCGAGGATGCCGAGACGCGGGCCGCGACCCGGCCCCTCGCCGACGTCGAGCGCGATGCCCTCGCGCAGACGCCGGCCGTCGACGCTCTCGCCGCCCTCGCGCCCGCCGCTCGGGTGAAGATCATCGCGGAGGTGAAGCGCGCGAGCCCCTCGCGCGGCGACCTCGCCTCGATCCCCGACCCGGCCCTTCAGGCTGCCCGTTACCAGGAGGGCGGCGCCTCCGCCATCTCGGTGCTCACCGAGGAGCGTCGCTTCAAGGGCTCGCTCGCCGACCTCGAGGCCGTGAAAGCCCGCGTCGCGCTGCCGGTGCTGCGCAAGGACTTCATCGCGACGCCGTATCAGGTGCTCGAGGCACGGGCATCCGGAGCCGACCTCGTCCTCCTCATCGTCGCCGCGCTCGAGCAGCCGCTGCTGACCGAACTCCACGCCCTCGTCCTCGACCTCGGCATGACGCCGCTCGTCGAAACGCATTCGCGTGAGGAGCTCGACCGGGCATCCGACCTCGGCGCGAAGCTCATCGGCGTCAACGCCCGGAATCTCTCCACGTTCGAGCTCGACCGCGACCTGTTCGGCTCGCTCGCGGAGCACTTCCCGGCGGATGCCGTGAAGATCGCCGAGTCGGCGGTGCTCGCCCCCGCCGACGTCGCGCACTACCGTGCGGCGGGCGCCGATGTCGTCCTCGTCGGGGAGGCACTCGTGACCAACGACCCCGTATCCACGCTGCATGCTTTCCTGGAGGCAGGATCCTGATGAGTCTTCGTGACGCGCCCGGCCCCTTCTTCGGCGATTTCGGCGGCCGCTACATGGCCGAGTCGCTCATCGCCGCCATCGACGAACTGACCGCGGAATATGAGGCTGCGAAGGCCGACCCGGCGTTCCAGGCCGAGTTCGACAGCCTGCTGCACTCCTACGCGGGCCGCCCGTCCGCGCTCACCGAGGTGCCCCGGTTCGCCGAGCATGCCGGGGGAGCGCGCGTCTTCCTCAAACGCGAAGACCTGAACCACACCGGTTCCCACAAGATCAACAACGTCATCGGTCAGGCGCTGCTCACGAAGCGCCTCGGCAAAACGCGCGTCATCGCCGAGACCGGCGCGGGCCAGCACGGTGTCGCGACCGCGACCGCGGCGGCCCTGTTCGGGTTCGACTGCACGGTGTACATGGGCGAGGTCGACACGGAGCGTCAGGCCCTCAACGTCGCCCGGATGCGCCTGCTCGGCGCGGACGTCGTGCCCGTGACGGCCGGGTCGCGGACGTTGAAGGATGCCATCAACGAGGCGTACCGCGACTGGGTGGCCTCCGTTGAGACGACCAACTACATCTTCGGCACGGCCGCCGGTCCGCACCCGTTCCCCGCGATGGTGCGCGACTTCCAGAAGATCATCTCGGAAGAGGCCCGCGCACAGCTGCTGCATGAGACCGGGCGCCTCCCCGATGCGGTCGTGGCGTGCGTCGGCGGCGGGTCGAACGCGATCGGGATGTTCGACGCGTTCCTCGACGACGCCGACGTGAAGCTCTACGGCGTGGAGGCCGCGGGCGACGGCGTGGACACCGACAAGCACGCGGCATCCATCGAACGCGGACGCCCGGGCGTCCTGCACGGCGCGAAGACGTACGTCCTGCAGGACGAGGACGGGCAGACCGTGGAGTCGCACTCGATTTCCGCGGGCCTCGACTACCCCGGCGTCGGGCCGGAGCACGCCTGGCTCGCCGACATCGGCCGTGCGCAGTACATCCCGGCGACCGACACGGAGGCGATGGACGCATTGCGCCTCCTGTCCCGCACCGAGGGGATCATCCCGGCGATCGAGTCGGCGCACGCTCTCGCCGGCGCGCTGCGCATCGGCCGCGAGCTGGGCCCGGATGCCATCATCGCGGTGAGCCTCTCCGGCCGCGGCGACAAGGACATGGACACCGCGGCGCGCTGGTTCGGCCTGTACGACGGCGCAGGCGACGGCCCCGTCGAGGTTCCCGCCCCGGCCGAGGGCGCCAAGGGCGAAGGGGCGGAGCTGTGAGCCGCGTCACCGCGGCGATCGACGCCGCACGGGCGGAAGGCCGCGGCGCGTTCGTCGGCTATCTGCCGATCGGATACCCGGATCTCGAGACCTCGATCGAGGCCGCTGTCGCCCTCGCCGAGGCGGGCGCCGACATCCTCGAACTCGGCCCGCCCTACTCCGACCCGGTCATGGACGGCACGGTCATCCAGGAGGCCACGCAGGCGGCCCTCGCGAACGGCTTCCGCCTGCGCGACACGTTCACGGCGGTCCGCGCCATCGCGGCCCGCGTCGATGTGCCGATCCTCGTCATGACGTACTGGAACCCGGTGATGCAGTACGGCGTCGACCGCTACGCCGACGATCTCCTCGCCGCCGGCGGGGCGGGGCTCATCACCCCCGACATCACGCCCGACGCGGCGGCCGACTGGATCACCGCGTCGACGCGCACGGGGCTCGACCGCGTGTTCCTCGCGGCGCCGACGTCGACCGACGAGCGCCTGCAGATGATCGCGGAGTCCTCGACCGGGTTCGTGTACACGGTCTCCACGATGGGGATCACCGGCGAGCGCGCCGAGTTGGATGCCGCGGCCCGTTCGCTCGTCGGGCGCCTGCGCGCCCACGGCGTGGAGCACGCGTGCGTCGGCATCGGCATCTCGACGCCCGATCAGGTGCACGGCGTTATCGAGTACGCCGACGGCGCGATCGTCGGCACCGCCCTCGTCCGCGCCCTGCGCGACGGCGGCGTCTCCGGCCTCGCCGGCACAGCCCGCTCCCTCGTCGCCGGCACCCCCCGCTGACCCGTCGCCCCACCCTCCCCGGTCGTTGAGCGAGCCGCGCCCCACCCTCCCCGGTCGTTGAGCGAGCCGCGCCCCTCCCCGGTCGTTGAGCGAGCCGCGCAGCGGCGAGTCGAAACGCCCCCTGTGGACACACCGCACCACCGTCACCCCGACATCGGTACCGTCCCGACATGGCTTACGTGTACATGCTGATGTGCGCCGACGGCACGCTGTACATCGGCAGCACGCTCGACCTCAAGCGCCGACTCGCCCAGCATCAGGCCGGTGAAGGTGCGGAGTACACGCGACGACGCCTCCCGGTGGCACTGCACTGGTCGGAGCAGATGGACCGCATCGACGACGCGTTCGCGTGGGAGAAGCGGATGCAGGGATGGAGCCATGCGAAGCGTCTCGCCTACGCCGAGGGCGGCCTCGCCGCGATCAAGGGCTGGAGCGCGCGTCACCGCGGCCCAACCCCCGATCGTCGAGCGCGCCGCACCACCCCCGGCACCCCCGGTCGTTGAGCGAGCCGCGCAGCGGCGAGTCGAAACGGCGACGGCCACAGACGTTTCCACTCGCTTCGCTCGGTCAACGACCGGCAGGCAGCACCCCAGCGCATCCGGTCGTTGAGCGAGCCGCGCAGCGGCGAGTCGAAACGTCCCGCGCCACAGACGTCTCCACTCGCTCCGCTCGGTCAACGACCGGGGGCATCACGCCCGGCACCCCCGATCGTTGAGCGAGCCGCGCAGCGGCGAGTGGAAACGGCGACCGCGGCGCGGGGCGTTTCCACTCGCTCCGCTCGGTCAACGACCGGGGGAGCACGCCCGACACGCCCCGGTCGTTGAGCGAGCCGCGCAGCGGCGAGTCGAAACGGCGACCGCGGCGCGGGGCGTTTCCACTCGCTTCGCTCGGTCAACGACCGGGGGGGCACCACACCCGGCACCCCCGGTCGTTGAGCGAGCCGCGCAGCGGCGAGTCGAAACGTCCCGCGCCACAGACGTTTCCACTCGCTCCGCTCGGTCAACGACCGGGGGCAGCACGCCCGACACGCCCCGGTCGTTGAGCGAGCCGCGCAGCGGCGAGTCGAAACGGCGACCGCGGCGCGGGGCGTTTCCACTCGCTCCGCTCGGTCAACGACCGGAGGGCACCACGCCCGGCACACCCGGGCGTTGAGCGAGCCGCGCAGCGGCGAGTCGAAACGTCCCGCGCCACAGACGTCTCCACTCGCTCCGCTCGGTCAACGACCGGGGGCATCACACCCGGCACCCCGGACGTTGAGCGAGCCGCGCAGCGGCGAGTCGAAACGGCGACGGCCACAGACGTTTCCACTCGCTTCGCTCGGTCAACGACCGGCAGGCAGCACCCCAGCGCATCCGGTCGTTGAGCGAGGCGCGCAGCGGCGAGTCGAAACGGGGACCGCGGCGCGGGGCGTTTCCACTCGCTTCGCTCGGTCAACGACCGGGGGGCAGCACCCCAGCGCATCCGGACGTTGAGCGAGCCGCGCAGCGGCGAGTCGAAACGGCCACCGCGGCGCGGGGCGTTTCCACTCGCTCCGCTCGGTCAACGACCGGGGGCAGCACACCCGGCACCCCCGATCGTTGAGCGAGCCGCGCAGCGGCGAGTCGAAACGGCGACCGCGGCGCGGGGCGTTTCCACTCGCTCCGCTCGGTCAACGACCCGGGAGCATCACGCCCGGCACACCCGGGCGTTGAGCGAGCCGCGCAGCGGCGAGTCGAAACGTGCCGCGCCACAGCCGTTTCCACTCGCTTCGCTCGGTCAACGACCGGGAGGGCAGCACCCCAGCGCATCCGGTCGTTGAGCGAGCCGCGCAGCGGCGAGTCGAAACGGCAACGGCCACAGACGTTTCCGCTCGCTCCGCTCGGTCAACGACCGGGGGCGCGGTCGGTCAACGACCGGGGGCGCGGTCTACGAGTGGGGCGACGGCCGGGGGAGGTCGGGAGGACGGGGGAGAAGTAGACTTCCCCTCGTGCTTTCCTCTGCCTCCGTCGTCGCGTCGATTCCGAGCCCGCCGATCAGCTCGTTCCCGCTCGGACCGCTGACGATCCACTTCTACGCGCTGTGCATCCTCACCGGGATCATCATCGCGGCGTTCATGACCAACCACCGCCTCACCAAGCGCGGTGCGGAGCCGTGGGTCGTCATCGACATCTGCCTCATCGCGGTGCCCCTGGCGATCATCGGGGCGCGCCTGTTCCACGTGTTCACCCACTGGAGCTTCTACTTCGACCAGGGCCGCGACTGGTGGAACCCGTTCGTGAAGGACGCGATCTGGAACGTCTGGGACGGCGGCATCGCGATCTTCGGCGCCCTCATCGGCGGTGCGATCGGCGCATGGCTCGGCTGCAAGTGGACGGGCATCCGCTTCTGGTCCTTCGCCGACGCGCTCGCGCCGGGCCTGCTGCTCGCGCAGGCCATCGGTCGCTTCGGCAACTGGTTCAACCAGGAGCTGTTCGGCACGCCGACCGACCTGCCGTGGGGCCTGCAGATCGACTACCCGAACCCCGCATGGCCGACGGGCCTGCCCGAGGGCACCCTCTTCCACCCGACATTCCTGTACGAGGTCATCTGGAACACCCTCGGCGTGATCTTCCTCCTGTGGGTGGGCAAGCGCTTCACCCTCCAGTGGGGGCGCCTGTTCGCCCTGTACCTCGTCTGGTACAGCGCCGGCCGGATCGTGTGGGAGAACATCCGCATCGATCCGAGCGAAGTGTTCTTCGGCCTCCGCACCAATGTCTGGGCCGCGATCTTCGGCGTCATCGTCGGCATCGTGATCTTCTTCGTGCAGAAGCGGCGTCATCCGGGACTCGAACCTTCGCCCTATCAGCGTGGGCGCGAACGGTCCGGCGGCGCCAATGTACAATCACAGAACACCGAGGACTTCGTCGACGTCAGCGCACCCCCCACGTCCGATGTCCTTGCGGACGCCGCCACAAGCGCAGTCGCCTCTAAGTAACATCCCGCTAGACATCCGGGCCGACGTCGTCCCTTTCCAGCAAGAGCATTGAGGACGGTAGTCATGGCTTCGAGCCTCCGTCGTGAACCGACCACCCGGACAGGGCTCGCCCTGCCCGCCAAGCAGGGCATGTACAACCCGGCATTCGAGAAGGATGCCTGTGGCCTGGCCATGGTCGCGACGCTCCGCGGCGAGCCGGGACACGACATCGTGTCGCTGGCCCTCGAGGCCCTCCGGAACCTCGAGCACCGTGGGGCGATCGGCTCCGACTCCGGCACCGGTGACGGCGCGGGCATCCTCACGCAGATGCCGGACGCCTTCCTGCGCGCGGTCGTCGACTTCGATCTGCCGCCGGTCGGCGAGTACGCCGCGGGCCTCGCATTCCTGCCGCTGGATGCCGAGGAGCGCGCCGCCGTCAAGGCCGGCGTGGAGCAGATCGCCGCGAGCGAAGGACTCACCGTCCTCGGCTGGCGTGAGGTGCCGACCGATGAGGAGCATCTCGGCAAGCTCGCGCACGCAGCGCGCCCCTCTTTCGAGCAGCTGTTCGTCTCGCATCCGGCGGTCGGCGACGCGCCGGCGCTCTCGGGCATCGCGCTCGACCGGCGCGTGTTCCGGCTGCGCAAGCGCGCCCGCCGCGAGCACGACGCCTACTTCGTCTCGCTGAGCGCCCGCACGCTCGGCTACAAGGGAATGGTCACGACGCTTCAGCTCGAGCCGTTCTACCCCGACCTCTCCGACGAGCGCTTCGCGTCCGAGCTCGCGGTCGTGCACTCGCGGTACTCGACGAACACGTTCCCGTCGTGGCCGCTCGCGCAGCCCCTGCGCATGCTCGCGCACAACGGCGAGATCAACACCGTCGGCGCGAACCGCAACTGGATGCGCGCGCGCCAGTCGCAGCTCGAGTCGGAGCTCGTCGGCGACATCCGCCCGCTCCTGCCGATCTGCTCCGAGGGGGCGAGCGACTCGGCATCCTTCGACGAAGTGCTCGAGCTCCTGACGCTCACGGGGCGCAGCCTCCCGCACGCCATCACGATGATGGTGCCGGAGGCCTACGAGAAGCAGGCCGACATCTCGCCCGACCTGCGCGCCTTCTACGAGTACCACTCGATGCAGATGGAGCCGTGGGACGGCCCCGCCGCGCTCATCTTCACCGACGGCACGGTCGTCGGCGCGACCCTCGACCGCAACGGCCTGCGCCCGGGCCGGTGGACCGAGACCACTGACGGCCTCGTCGTCATCGGCTCGGAGACGGGCGTCCTCGACTTCGCCCCCGAGCGCATCAAGCGCCGCGGGCGCCTGCGCCCCGGCCGCATGTTCCTCGTCGACACGGCGCAGCGCCGCATCATCGAGGACGACGAGGTCAAGCGCGACCTCGCGTCCCTCGAGCCGTGGCAGGAGTGGCTGGATGCCGGTCGCGTGCGCCTCAAGGACCTGCCCGAGCGCGAGCACATCGTCCACCCGATCGCCTCCATCACGCGCCGCCAGCGCACCTTCGGCTACACGGAGGAGGAGGTGCGCATCCTCCTCACCCCGATGGGTCAGAACGGCGCCGAGCCGCTCGGCGCGATGGGGTCGGATGCCCCGATCGCAGTCCTCAGCAAGCGCCCGCGCCTGCTGTTCGACTACTTCGTGCAGCAGTTTGCGCAGGTGACGAACCCGCCGCTGGACTCGATCCGCGAAGAAGTCGTCACGTCGCTGTCGCTCGGGCTCGGACCGGAGCGGAACCTCCTTGCATGGGGCCCCGACCACACGCGCACGATCACGCTCGACTTCCCCGTCATCGACAACGACGAGCTCGCCAAGCTCCAGAACATCGACAAGGCGCTGCCCGGGCGACGTTCGGTGACGATCCGCGGGCTCTACCACTTCGACCAGGGCGAGGATGCGCTCGAGGAGCGCCTCGAGGCGATGTGCGCCGAGGTCGACGAAGCGATCGAGCAGGGCGCGGAGTTCATCATCCTGAGCGACCGCGACTCGAACAAGGACCTCGTCCCGATCCCGTCGCTCCTGATGGTCTCCGCCGTCCACCACCACCTGATCCGCCGCGAGAACCGCATGAAGGTCGGGCTCGTCGTCGAGGCGGGCGATGTGCGTGAGGTCCACCATGTCGCGACCCTCATCGGCTACGGCGCCTCCGCGGTGAACCCGTACCTCGCGATGGAGACCGTCGAGTACCTCGTGCGCGCGGGCTTCATCACGGGCGTCGCTCCCGAGAAGGCCGTCAAGAACCTCATCTACGCGCTCGGCAAGGGCGTGCTGAAGATCATGTCGAAGATGGGCATCTCGACCGTCTCGTCCTATGCCGGTTCGCAGGTCTTCGAGGCGGTGGGCCTGTCGGAGGAGTTCGTCGAGAAGTACTTCACGGGCACCGAGACGAAGCTCGGCGGCATCGGCGTGCGCGAGATCGCGGTCGAGAACCAGGCGCGTCACGACTATGCCTACCCCGAGGACGAAGCGGCGCGCGCCCACGAGCGCCTGTGGACCGGCGGCGAGTACCAGTGGCGCCGCGACGGCGCACCGCACCTGTTCAACCCCGACACGATCTTCCGCCTGCAGCACTCGACGCGCGAGCGGCGCTACGACGTGTTCCGCGAGTACACGAGGCTCGTCGACGACCAGGCGGCGGAGCTCAAGACCCTGCGCGGCATGTTCCGCCTCAAGACGGGGGAGCGGCCCGCCGTCCCGATCGACGAGGTCGAACCCGTCGAGTCGATCGTCAAGCGTTTCTCCACCGGTGCGATGAGTTACGGCTCGATCTCCAAGGAGGCGCACGAGACCCTCGCGATCGCGATGAACTCGATCGGCGCGAAGTCGAACACGGGCGAGGGCGGCGAGGACGTCGAACGCCTCCTCGACCCCGAGCGTCGCAGTGCGATCAAGCAGGTGGCATCCGGCCGCTTCGGTGTGACGAGCATGTACCTGACGCACGCGGATGACATCCAGATCAAGCTCGCGCAGGGTGCGAAGCCGGGCGAGGGCGGTCAGCTGCCTCCCGGCAAGGTGTACCCGTGGATCGCGCGCACGCGCGGTGGCACGCCGGGTGTCGGCCTCATCTCGCCGCCGCCGCACCACGACATCTACTCGATCGAAGACCTCAAGCAGCTGATCTTCGACCTGAAGCGCGCCAACCCGGCCGCGCGCGTGCACGTGAAGCTCGTGAGCCAGTCCGGCATCGGAGCGGTCGCGGCGGGGACGGCGAAGGCCCTCGCCGACGTCATCCTCGTCTCCGGCCATGACGGCGGTACGGGCGCGAGCCCGCTGAACTCGCTCAAGCACGCCGGTACGCCGTGGGAGCTGGGTCTCGCCGAGACGCAGCAGACGCTCATGCTCAACGACATGCGCGACCGCGTCGTGGTGCAGGCCGACGGCCAGTTGAAGACGGGCCGTGACGTCATCGTGGCGGCGCTCCTCGGCGCCGAGGAGTTCGGCTTCGCGACGACGGCGCTCGTCGTCGAGGGCTGCATCATGATGCGCGTCTGCCACCTCGACACGTGCCCGGTCGGCGTCGCGACGCAGAACCCCGTGCTGCGCAGCCGCTTCAGCGGCAAGCCGGAGTTCGTCGTGAACTTCATGCAGTTCCTCGCGCAGGAGGTGCGTGAGTACCTCGCGGAGTTGGGCTTCCGTTCTCTCGACGAGGCGATCGGCCGAAGCGACCTGCTGGATGTCAACGGCGCGATCGAGCACTGGAAGGCGAGCGGCCTCGACCTCGCGCCGATCCTGGACGGCCCCGCCTTCGGCGCAGACGTCCCGCGACGACACCTGCGCAACCAGGACCACGAGCTCGAGAAACACTTCGACGTGCAGCTCATCGAGCGCGCACAGGACGTCGTCGCGCACGGCGGCCACATCGCCATCGACCTCCCGATCCGCAACACGGAGCGCGCCGTCGGGACGATGCTCGGCAACCGCGTCACGCTCGCCCACGGCGAGCACGGGCTCCCCGCCGGCAGCATCGAGGTGAACCTCACGGGCTCGGCGGGTCAGTCCTTCGGCGCGTTCCTGCCCGCGGGCATCACGCTGCGCCTCGAGGGCGACTCGAACGACTACGTCGGCAAGGGGCTCTCGGGCGGTCAGATCGTCGTCCGCCCGCCGCGGGATGCCTCGTTCGACGCATCCGCCAACGTCATCGCCGGCAACGTCATCGGCTACGGCGCGACGCAGGGCAGCATGTTCCTGCGCGGCGTCGTCGGCGAGCGGTTCCTCGTCCGCAACTCCGGCGCGACCGCCGTCGTCGAAGGCGTCGGCGACCACGCCCTGGAGTACATGACGGGCGGACTCGCGGTGATCCTCGGCAAGACCGGGCGGAACCTCGGCGCGGGCATGTCGGGCGGAGCGGCGTACGTCTACAAGCTCGACAGGGCGCTCGTGAACCGCGAGTCGCTCGCGAGCGGCGAGCTCGAACTCCTCGAGCTGGGCTCGGGCGACGTGGAGATCCTCCGCGACCTGCTCGAGCGTCACGTCGCCGAGACCGGCTCCACGCTGGCCGCCGCTCTTCTGGACGACTTCGAGGCCGAGGCCGCGAACTTCGTCCGTGTCCTGCCGCGTGACTACGCGGCGGTTCTGCAGACCCGAAAGGACGCCGCAGCCGAGGGGCTCGACCCCGACGGCGACGTCGTCTGGACCCGCATCCTGGAGGTGACCGGTGGCTGACCCGAAGGGCTTCCTGAAGACCACCGAGCGCGAGCTCCCGGCGCGCCGGCCGGTTCCCGTGCGCATCATGGACTGGAAAGAGGTGTACGAGCCGGGCGACTCGGCCGTACTCCGCCGTCAGGCGGGACGCTGCATGGACTGCGGCGTGCCGTTCTGTCACAAGGGATGCCCGCTCGGGAACCTCATCCCGGAGTGGAACGACCTCATGTGGCGCGGGGAAGGCCGCGCCGCCATCGAGCGGCTGCACGCGACGAACAACTTCCCCGAGTTCACGGGGCGGCTGTGCCCGGCCCCGTGCGAGAGCTCGTGCGTGCTCGGCATCAACCAGCCCGCCGTCACGATCAAGCAGATCGAGGTCTCGACGATCGACGACGCGTTCGCGAACGGCTGGGTCGAGGCCGAGCCGCCCGCGCGTCTCACGGGCAAGACCGTCGCCGTCGTGGGGTCCGGTCCCGCGGGCCTCGCCGCCGCGCAGCAGCTGACGCGGGCGGGTCACACCGTCGCGGTCTTCGAGCGCGACGACCGCATCGGCGGCCTGCTGCGCTACGGCATCCCCGACTTCAAGATGGAGAAGAAGCACCTCGAGACGCGCCTGCGTCAGATGCAGGACGAGGGCACGCGGTTCCGCGCGGGCGTCGAGATCGGCGTCGACATCACGTGGTCGGAGCTGCGCGCACGCTACGACGCCGTCGTCATCGCGACGGGCGCCACGGTTCCGCGCGAGCTCGCGATCCCCGGCCGCGACCTCGACGGCGTGCACTTCGCGATGGAGTACCTCGTCGAGTCGAACAAGGTCATCGCCGGCGACCAGGTGCCCCACCAGATCCACGCCGAAGGCAAGCACGTCATCGTGATCGGCGGCGGCGACACGGGCGCAGACTGCATCGGCACGGCGCACCGCCAGGGCGCGCTCAGCGTCACGAACCTCGCGATCGGCAAGCAGCCGCCGTCCGCGCGTCCCGGCCACCAGCCGTGGCCGATGATGCCGACGCTGTTCGAGGTGTCCTCCGCGCACGAGGAGGGTGGCGAGCGCGCCTACCTGGCATCCACCGTCGAGTTCCTCGGCAACGATGCGGGGGAGGTGACGGGGCTCCGCCTCGCCGAGACGGAGTACCTGCCCGACGGGCGGCGCGTGCCCAAGAGCGGCACGGAGCGCGTGATCCCCGCGGACCTCGTGCTCATCGCGATGGGTTTTACCGGCCCGGAGAGCGCGGAGCTCGAGGCACAGCTCGGTACCGTCTTCACGGGCCGCGGCAACGTCGAACGCGGCGACGACTACCAGTCGACCGCGCCAGGCGTCTTCGTCGCCGGCGACGCCGGCCGCGGACAGTCCCTGATCGTCTGGGCGATCGCGGAGGGACGCGCGGCGGCGGCCGCCGTGGACGAATACCTCATGGGACGGACGACCTTGCCGTCGCCTGTTCACCCGACGGACGTCGCGATCGGCCTGCAGCCCGCGTAGGCTGAAACCAACCCCCGAAAAACACACGCAGACCGGAGATCAGTCAGTGAGACGCGCGAAGATCGTCGCCACCCTGGGCCCCGCCACCGAGTCGTATGAGATGATCCGCGCGATCATCGATGCCGGTGTCGACGTTGCCCGTTTGAACCTCAGCCACGGCTCCTACGCCGAGCACGAAGGCCGTTTCGCCAACGTGCGCAAGGCCGCCGACGACGCAGGCCGCGCCGTCGCCATCCTCGTAGACCTCCAGGGGCCGAAGATCCGTCTCGGCAAGTTCTCCGACGGACCGCACGACCTCGCCTTGGGAGACACCTTCCGCATCACGACCGAGGACGTCGTGGGCACCCGTGACCTCGTCGGCACGACCTTCAAGGGCCTTGCCGGCGACGTCAAGCCGGGAGACTTCCTCCTGATCGACGACGGCAAGGTCCGCGTCCAGGTCGAGAGCGTCGACGGCCCCATCGTCACGACCAAGGTCGTCGTCGCGGGCACCGTCTCGAACAACAAGGGCATCAACCTGCCCGGCGTCGCCGTGAGCGTCCCCGCCCTGTCCGAGAAGGACGAGGAGGACCTGCGCTGGGGCCTCAAGGCCGGCGCCGACCTCATCGCGCTGTCGTTCGTGCGCGACGCGGCCGACATCACGCGGGTCCACGAGATCATGGCGGAGGAGGGCCGCAAGGTCCCCGTCATCGCCAAGATCGAGAAGCCGCAGGCGGTCGACAACCTCGAAGAGATCATCGACGCGTTCGACGGCATCATGGTCGCCCGCGGCGACCTCGCCGTGGAGCTGCCCCTCGAGGCCGTGCCGATCGTGCAGAAGCGCGCCGTCGAGCTGTGCCGCCGCATGGCGAAGCCGGTCATCGTGGCGACGCAGATGCTCGAGTCGATGACGCATGCCCCCGTGCCGACGCGCGCCGAGGCATCCGACGTCGCGAACGCCGTTCTCGACGGCGCCGACGCGGTCATGCTCTCGGGCGAGACGAGCGTGGGCGAGTACCCGGTCGTCACGGTGCAGACGATGGCCCGCATCGTCGAGTCGACCGAGGACCACGGCCTGGAGCGCATCCTGCCGTTCACGGCGAAGCCCCGCACGCAGGGCGGCATCCTGACCCTCGCGGCCAACGAGGTCGCGGAGTTCATCGAGGCGAAGTACATCTGCATCTTCACCGAGTCGGGTGACACCGCGCGCCGCATGTCGCGCCTGCGCCCCGCGATCCCGATGATGGCCTTCGCCGCCGACCCGGCGATCCGTCGCCGCATGGCCCTCACCTGGGGCGTGCGCTCGACGCTCGTCGAGCACGTCGCGCACACCGACCTCATGTTCATCCAGGTCGACGAGTTCTTCCTCGGCCAGGGCCTGGCGAAGGAAGGCGACAAGGTCGTGGTGATCTCCGGATCCCCTCCCGGAATCATCGGGTCGACGAACGACATCCGCATCCACAAGATCGGCGATGCCGTCAACGGCAACGCGCCCATCTACCAGAGCGAGAAGTAGTCGCACGGACGCGGACAAGGGGCGGATGCCCGGGAGTTCATCCCGAGGCATCCGCCCCTTCGTTCGTGCCGATGGTGGGAGTCGAACCCACACGTCCGAAGACAACCGAGTTTGAGTCGGTCGCGTCTGCCATTCCGCCACATCGGCGCACCGGAATCGACGATACCGCAGGCGGGCACCGCACCTGGCTCTAAGATGGATGAGTGACTGAGCAGGAACTGACCCCCGCAACGACGCCCACGGCACCGCGACGGGTCGTCGTCGCCGAAGATGAGTCGCTGATCCGCCTCGACATCGTCGAGATCCTCCGCGACAACGGCTTCGACGTCGTCGGCGAGGCCGGAGACGGCGAGACGGCCGTGCAGCTGGCGACGGAGCTTCGCCCCGACCTCGTCATCATGGACGTCAAGATGCCCGTGCTCGACGGCATCAGCGCCGCCGAGAAGCTCAGCAAGAACCACGTCGCGCCGGTCGTGCTCCTCACGGCGTTCAGCCAGAAGGAGCTCGTCGAGCGCGCGAGCGAGGCGGGCGCTCTCGCCTACGTCGTGAAGCCGTTCACACCGAACGACCTGCTGCCGGCGATCGAGATCGCCCTCGCCCGCTACGAGCAGATCATCACGCTCGAAGCCGAGGTCGCCGACATGGTCGAGCGGTTCGAGACGCGCAAGCTCGTCGACCGCGCGAAGGGGCTGCTCAACGAGAAGATGGGCCTGTCGGAGCCCGAGGCGTTCCGCTGGATCCAGAAGGCCTCGATGGACCGTCGCCTCACGATGCAGGACGTCGCGAAGGCGATCATCGAGCAGCTCTCGCCGAAGAAGGCCTGACCCGCTCTACCTCGCGGAGGCGTTCGACACGCGCGCTCCGGCTGCCGCATCCCGCGCTCAGTCGACCGGACGATCCTTGATCAGGTTCGTGATGCGGATCGTCGAGCAACGACGGCCCTGATCGTCGGTGACGACGATGTCGTGCACCGTCATCGACCGGCCGAGGTGAAGCGGCGTGCAGACGCCCGTGACGATGCCGGACGTGGCAGAGCGCGTGTGCGTCGCGTTGATGTCGACGCCGACCGCGAGCTTGTCCGGCCCCGCGTGCAGGTTCGCGGCCATCGATCCGAGCGACTCGCCCAGCACGACGTAGGCACCGCCGTGGAGGAGCCCCACCGGCTGCGTGTTGCCCTCGACCGGCATGGTCGCCACGGAGCGCTCGATCGTGAACTCCGTGAAGACGATGCCCATCTTCTCGGCGAGTGCGCCCATTCCGCGCTCCGCCGCCCAGGCGAGACCGTCGGAGATCGGGGGAGTGCGGTCAGCGGTCATCGTCCACCTTCGGATGATCAGGGAGGGAGCGTCCCACCCCACGTCTAGGCTTGCAGGGTGACGGACTCCGGAAAGCCTACCCTCCTCGTCGTCGACGGCCATTCGCTCGCCTACCGCGCGTTCTTCGCGCTCCCGGTCGACAACTTCTCCACGAAGGACGGACAGCACACGAACGGGATCTACGGGTTCCTGTCGATGTTCGTGAACCTCGTCAAGGCCGAGAAGCCGACGCACCTCGCCGTCGCGTTCGACACGTCGCGGCACTCGTTCCGCACGGACCAGTACCCCGAGTACAAGGCGACCCGTTCCGAGTCGCCCGCGGAGTTCAAGGGCCAGATCCCGCTCCTGCAGGACTGCCTTGCCGCGATGAACGTCACGGTGCTGACGAAGGAGGGGATCGAGGCCGACGACATCCTCGCGACGCTCGCCACGGAGGGCGCGGCACAGGGCTTCGACGTCCTCGTGTGCTCCGGCGACCGTGACACGATCCAGCTCGTCACCGACGACGTCACCCTGCTCTACCCGAGCGTGCAGGGCGTGTCGCAGCTGAAGCGGTACACGCCTGATGCGGTCGTCGAGAAGTACGGACTGCCCCCGGCGAACTATCCCGACATCGCAGCGCTCGTCGGCGAGACGAGCGACAACCTGCCGGGCGTCCCCAAGGTCGGGGAGAAGACCGCCGTCAAGTGGCTCACGCAGTGGGGGACGCTCGACGCGCTCCTCGAGAACGCCGACAAGATCACGGGCGTCGTCGGCGGGAACCTGCGCGAACACCTCGACGACGTGCGCCGCAACCGGTCCCTGAATGCGCTCCTGCGCGACGTCGACCTGCCGGTCGCACCCACCGACCTCGCCGTGCAGCCGATCGACGCGCAGGCGGTCCGCGACATCTTCGCGCGGCTCGAGTTCCGAACACTCCTGCCCCGGGTCTTCGAGGCGATGGAGGCCGACGCCGACGAGGCGGCCGCGGCGTCCGAACCGCTCGTCTCCGCCCCCGTCGCGGAGCAGCTCGATGACGACGCCATCGCCGCGTGGGTCGCCGACCAGAGCGGCGAGCTCGCCCTCACACTGGCGCTCGACGGGGGAGTGCCCTCCCGCATCGGCGTGGCGTCGTCGGATGCCGCGGTCGAGGCGGACTGGACGGCCGAGGTCGCCCGTGCCCTCACGCCGTGGCTCGAGGGCGACGAGCCGAAGGTCGTCACGGACGCCAAGCCGCAGGTGAAGGCCCTTCGCCGCGTCGGCATCCGACTGGGAGGCCTCGCGTTCGACCCGCTGCTGGCCGGCTGGCTCCTGCGCCCCAGCTTCCCCGACAAGGGGCTCGGCGACCTCGTCGACCGGTATCTCGACGAGAAGCTCCCCGAAGCCGACCCGACTCAGCTCGTCCCCGAGACCGAGGGCGCCACACCCGGGCAGCTCGGGTGGTACGCGCTGCGCGTCACCGAGGCGATCCGGCACGAGATGCCGGCGTCCGTGGCATCCGTCCTCGCCGACATCGAGCTGCCGACCCTCGACACCCTCGCCGACATGGAGATCGCGGGCGTCGCGATCTCGCACGACAAGCTGTCCGCGTTCTCCGCGGAGCTCGCAGCGCGGTCGGAGGACATCGCCCAGCGCGCGTACGCCGAGATCGGCCGCGAAGTGAACCTCGGTTCGCCCAAGCAGCTGCAGGACGTCCTGTTCGAACAGCTCGAACTGCCGAAGACCCGGAAGACGAAGACCGGATATTCGACGGATGCCGCCGTGCTGGCCGATCTGCAGGAGTCGAACCCGCACCCGTTCCTCGATCTGCTTCTCCAGCACCGCGAGGCGACGAAGCTCCGCCAGATCATCGAGTCACTCGACGTCGCGATCGGGGCGGACGGACGCGCCCACACGACGTACGTGCAGACGGGCAGCCAGACGGGGCGTCTGTCGAGCACCGATCCGAACCTGCAGAACATCCCGATCCGGAACGAGGAATCCCACCGCATCCGGGCCGCGTTCGAGGTGGGAACCGACTACGAGACGCTCCTCACCGCCGACTATTCGCAGATCGAGATGCGCATCATGGCGCACCTGTCGGGCGACGAAGGATTGATCGAAGCGTTCAACTCGGGCGAGGACCTGCACCGCTTCGTCGGTGCACGGGTCTTCGGCGTGGAGCCCGCGGACGTCACCCCCGCGATGCGCACGAAGGTGAAGGCGATGAGCTACGGCCTCGTGTACGGGCTCAGCGCGTTCGGGCTGTCGAAGCAGCTGCGCATCGACCAGTCCG
The DNA here is from genome assembly GCA_029960085.1 of Microbacteriaceae bacterium PS02067. Lineage (GTDB taxonomy): Bacteria > Actinomycetota > Actinomycetes > Actinomycetales > Microbacteriaceae > Microbacterium. Next base: position 54,191 of record JASCPG010000007.1, read on the forward strand.
AGGCGAAGCTGCTCATGACGGAGTACTTCGCCCGCTTCGGCGCCGTGCGCGATTACCTGCGCTCCTCCGTGCAGCAGGCGCGTATCGACGGCTACACCGAGACGATCTTCGGACGCCGGCGCCCCTTCCCCGACCTCGGCAGCCCCAACCGTGTGCTCCGCGAGAACGCGGAACGCGCGGCGTTGAACGCCCCGATCCAGGGGTCCGCGGCCGACATCATGAAGATCGCGCTGTTCCACATCCACGACGAGCTCACCTCCTCGGGGCTGCGCTCGCGCGTGCTCCTGCAGATCCACGACGAGCTCGTCGTCGAGGTCGCGGCAGGGGAGTGGGATGCCGTCGAGGAGATCGTCCGCGCCCGCATGGGTGACGCGGCGGAGCTCTCCGTACCGCTCGATGTCCAGATCGGCCGCGGCGAGAACTGGGACGTCGCCGGGCACTGACGACACGGGGCAGGGTGCTCCGGGCGCACCTGTGCGATTAGGCTCGAAGGATGACTGACGCCCCCCGCATCGCCACGCCCATCGACACGATCGCCGAGGCCTGGGTCGACGACATCGCCGAACTCGCCCCCACCGCCGCCACCTACATCGGCCGATTCGAGCACAACGGACGCCTCGACGACCTCTCTCCGGAGGGCCACGCCCGCCGGTACGACGCCGCGAAGGCGACGCTCGCCGCCCTCGAGGCGGCCGAGCCGGTCGATGATGTCGACGTCGTCACGAAGGCCGACCTCGCCGCGACGCTGCGCCTTCAGCTCGAACTCCACGACGCGGGCGATCACCTCCGCGACGTCAACGTGATCGCCTCGCCCGCGCAGGACCTGCGGGCCGTTTTCGACCTCATGCCGACCGACACGGTCGAGGATTGGGCGGTCATCTCCGAGCGGCTGAGCGCGATCCCCGCCGCCCTCGACGGCTACGTGCAGACCCTCCGCGAGGGCATCGCGACGGGCACGGTCCCCGCCCGCCGCCAGGTCACCGAGGTCGTCACGCAGATCGCCCGTTACACCTCCGACGCCGGCTTCTTCGCCTCGTTCGCTCAGGACGCCGCGCCCGCGGAGGGGCATCTCCCCGCATCTCTCGCACGCGGCCTCTCGGAGCACGCGGGCGCCGCCCGTGTCGCGTACGACGAACTGGCATCCTTCCTCTCGCGAGAGCTCGCCCCTGCCGCCACTCTGCAGGACGGCGTCGGTCGCGACCTGTACGCCCTCCACTCGCGCCGCTTCCTCGGTGCCGAGATCGACCTCGACGAGACGTACGACTGGGGCGTGGAAGAACTCGCGCGCATGGTCGCCGAGCAGGAGTCGATCGCGAACGAGATCCTCCCCGGTGCGGGGGTGGAAGAGGCCGTCGCCTTCCTCGAGAAGGATGAGAGCCGGAAGCTCCACGGCACCGAAGCTCTGCAGCGCTGGATGCAGGAGACGAGCGATCGCGCCGTGGCCGAGCTCGGCGCGACGCACTTCGACATCCCCGACCCGATCCGGCGCCTCGAGTGCATGATCGCGCCGACGAACGAGGGCGGCATCTATTACACGGGCCCCACCGACGACTTCTCCCGCCCCGGCCGCATGTGGTGGTCGGTTCCCGAGGGGGTCGACTCGTTCGACACGTGGCGCGAGCTCACGACCGTCTACCACGAGGGTGTTCCGGGCCATCACCTGCAGATCGCCCAGGCCGTCTACAACCGCGCCGAGCTGAACTCGTGGCGGCGGCTGCTCGCCGGCTCGAGCGGCCACGCCGAGGGCTGGGCGCTGTACGCCGAGCGTCTCATGGAGCAGCTCGGCTACCTCGATGACCCTGCCGACCGTCTCGGCATGCTCGACGGACAGCGCATGCGTGCGGCGCGCGTCGTCCTCGACATCGGCGTTCACCTCGGCAAGCCGCGCCTCGACGGCGCCGGCACGTGGGATGCCGATTACGCCCTCGACTTCATGCGGCGGAACGTCAACATGCCCGACGAGTTCGTGCAGTTCGAGGTGAACCGCTACCTCGGCTGGCCGGGCCAGGCCCCGTCGTACAAGGTCGGTCAGCGCATCTGGGAGCAGATCCGCGACGAGGCGATGGAGCGCGAAGGCGACGACTTCGACATCAAGCGCTTCCACATGCGGGCCCTGCGCCTGGGTGGTGTCGGACTCGACACGCTCCGCATGGCCCTCGCCCGCGGCTGAGCCCTCGGGCGCGCCCGCGGGAATGCCGACGGACGGACGACGGTTCACATTCTCATGAATGAAATCCAGCTGGGTCTCGACACGTTCGGCGATGTCACGATCGGTGACGACGGCGAACGTGTCAGCGACGCTCAGACGATCCGCGACATCGTCGACCAGGCGGTGCTCGCCGACGAGGTCGGTCTGTCGTTCTTCGGGGTGGGGGAGCACCACCGGCACGAGTTCGCCGTGTCGAGCCCCGAGATCGTGCTGGCCGCAGCCGCCGCCCGCACGGAACAGATCCACCTCGGGACGGCCGTCACGGTGCTCTCGAGCGACGACCCGGTCCGCGTGTACGAACGTTTCGCGACCCTCGACGCCCTCTCGCGGGGGCGCGCCGAGGTCATCCTCGGGCGCGGCTCGTTCACCGAGTCGTTCCCCCTGTTCGGCTACGACCTGAGGGACTACGAGGTCCTCTTCGAGGAGAAGCTCGATCTCTTCTCACAGCTGCTCACGGAGAAGCCCGTGACGTGGGAGGGCACGACACGGGCGTCCCTGACGAACGCCGACGTCTTCCCGAAGACGGAGCACGGCATCCGCGCCTGGGTCGGTGTCGGGGGCTCTCCCGAATCCGTCATACGCACCGCACGGTACGGGTACGGACTCATGCTCGCGATCATCGGCGGCGCGGCGGCGCGGTTCCGGCCGTACGTCGACCTGTACCACCGCTCGCTCGACTCGTTCGGGCGCGACCGGCTGCCCGTCGGCATCCACTCGCCGGGACACGTCGCCGACACCGACGAGCAGGCGTGGGAGGAGCTCTACCCCGCGATGGAGGCGAACCGCAACGCGATCGGCGCGGAGCGGGGATGGCCGCCCTACAGCCGTCTGCAGTTCCAGCAGGACATCGGCCCCGACGGCGCGATCTACGCCGGTTCGCCCGAGACGGTGGCGCGCAAGATCGCCGCGACGGTCAAGACGCTCGGCGCCGACCGGTTCGACCTCAAGTACGCCAACGGCACGCTGTCGCACGCCAAGATGCTCCGGTCGATCGAGCTCTACGGCACGCGGGTGGCACCGATCGTGCGCGACCTGCTGGCCTCCGCCTGAGTAGCATGCATCCATGACGGATGCCTCGCCGCGCACCGAGCAATCGGTGGCCGGTCGCCTCGACGCCCTCCCGTTCACGCGCGCCCACGCGCGCGTGCTCACCGGCTCCGGGGTGGGCTGGGCCCTGGATGCCATGGACGTCGGCCTCGTCTCGTTCGTGCTCGCCGCCCTCATCGCGGAATGGTCGCTGACGGGGGAGCAGGCGTCCTGGATCGCGTCGGCGGGCTTCGTCGGCATGGCGATCGGGGCGAGCCTCGGCGGCCTGCTCGCCGACCGGTTCGGGCGGCGGTCCGTGTTCGCCGTGACGCTGCTCGTCTACGGCCTCGCGACCGGTGCGAGCGCGCTCGTCGGCGGTCTCGCGGCGCTCATCGCGCTGCGCGTCGTCGTCGGCCTCGGCCTCGGCGCCGAACTGCCGGTCGCGAGCACGTATGTGAGCGAGCTCGCACCGGCCCGCATGCGTGGACGGCTCATCGTCGTGCTCGAGGCGTTCTGGGCGGTCGGCTGGACGGCCGCCGCTCTCATCGGCTACTTCGTCATCCCGAACGTCGACGACGGGTGGCGATGGGCGTTCGCCCTCGGAGCGATCCCCGCGGTGTACGCGCTGATCGTCCGTTGGGGGCTGCCGGAATCACCGCGCTGGCTCGAACGGCAGGGTCGGCACGCGGAGGCGGCGCGGGTCGTCGCGACGTTCGAAGCCTCCGCGGCGGTCGCGGCTCCGAGTTCGCAGAAGGCCGAGTCGTCGCCGGCGGCGACCACCGCGCCGCCCGCCGTCGCCGCGAACGCCGCACGTCGCCTGTCGTCCCTCTGGTCGGCCGAGTTCCGCGTGCGCACCGCGGCGCTCTGGGCCGTCTGGTTCTGCGTCAACTTCTCGTACTACGGCGCGTTCATCTGGATCCCGTCGATCCTGTTCGCCCAGGGCTACGACCTCGTGAAGTCGTTCGGGTTCACGCTCATCATCACGCTCGCGCAGCTTCCGGGCTACGCGCTCGCGGCTTGGCTCATCGAAGTGTGGGGGCGCCGCGCCACGCTGTCGGTGTTCCTCGCGGGGTCGGCCGCTTCGGCGCTCATCTTCGGGACTGCGACGAGTGAAGGCGTCATCATCGCCGCAGGGATGGCGCTGTCGTTCTTCAACCTGGGGGCGTGGGGCGCGCTGTACGCTGCGACCCCCGAGAACTACCCGACCTCGCTGCGTGCCACGGGCTCTGGATGGGCGGCCGGTGTCGGACGTATCGCGTCGATCATCGCGCCGCTGTCCGTGCCGTGGCTCCTCCGGGCGGGCGGCACACCGCTCCTGTTCGCGGTGTTCGGTGCCTTCTTCGTCGTCGCTGCCGCTGCGACGTGGGGGCTCGCCGACCGTCGCGGCGTCGCGCTCGACGACCGCTGACGCCGGGACCCGCGCGAGGGTCGTAGGCTCGTCGAGTGGCATCCGTACGCTTCGTCGCCATCGGCGACTCGTTCACTGAAGGTGTGGGCGATGAGCTCCCCGACGGCGCGGTGCGCGGCTGGGCAGACCTCGTCGCCGAGGGATGGGCGGCGTCGCTCGGCGAGCCGATCGAGTACGCGAACCTCGCGATCCGCGGCAAGCTCATCTGGCCGATCGTCGAGCAGCAGCTCGAGCCCGCGCTCGCGCTGAAACCGACGCACCTCTCGTTCAACGGCGGCGGCAACGACATGCTGCGCCCGCGCACCTCGATCGCGCACATCGCCGACGCGTTCGGCCAGGTGCTGCGCCGCTGCGATGAGGAGGGCGTTCAGCTGATCCTCCTCTCGGGTGCAAACCCCTCTGCACAGCTGCCCCTCAGCCGGCTGATCCAGCGCCGCGGCGACCTCATGTCGGCCGCGGTCGTGGGGCGGATCGACGAGCGACCGGATGTCATCCGCGCGCTCAACTGGCCGGATGCCGAGCTGACCGACCCGTCGTTCTGGTCGGAGGACCGACTGCACATGAACAGCCGCGGGCACCACCGGGTCGCCGCGCGCGTGCTCGAATCGCTCGGCGAGCAGGTCCCCGACGGATGGTGGGCACTGCCCGCGCTGCCGCCCGCGGCGGCGCTCGCACGGCGCGAGTACTTCCGGGAGCACCTCGGCCCGTGGGTGAAGCGGCGCCTCACCGGAACCTCGTCGGGAGATGGACGGGAGCCGAAGTTCGGCGGCGGCTGGACCGAGGTCGCTGCGCACTGACGGGCGGTGTCGCGGGCGCGCAGGCGGTCACGGGCGGTCACGGGCGGTCACGACGGAGTGCCACGCCGACGAGCCCGGTGTCAAGGGCATCGCCCTGCTGCGGTGGGGTGCGCCAGCATGGTCGCCGTCACCTCTCAACCCGAAGGAGCATCCTCATGAGCATCGGAGCAGGAGTCTTCCTCTTCGTCATCGGCGCCATTCTGGTCTTCGCCGTCAACGTCGACACGAGCCAGTTCATCGATCTCCACCTGGTCGGCTACATCCTGATGGGCGCGGGCGTGGTCGTCTTCCTGATCGGCATCGTTCTGCTCTTCCGTCGTCGTTCGACGGAGCAGATCACACACACGGTCGACCCGGTCGCGGGGGAGCGGGTCACCCGCACCGAGTCACGGTCATCGGGTGACGGGGTCGTCTGACCCGTGTCCCGCTTTCCCGGATGACCCGCGGGGCTGATCCCATCCAATCAGCACGCGGGTCTTCCGGCGTTCTATGACGATGAAGACCCAGCCGAGCACCCACAGCGGCACCTGTGTGAGGAAGGCGAGACGGAAGGCATCCAACCGGTAGGTGTCGGGCGTTCCCGCGCCCTGCAGGTCGAGCGCGAGCCCGATGGCGAAGATCGCGACGAGCGCGGCAAGGAAGCCACCGACGTTCGTGATGCCGGTCGCCGTGCTGAGTCGATGCGCGGGGTTGTGGGTGCGGGCGTGATCGAAGGCGATCATCGAGGCCGGTCCGCCCATCGCGAGCGCAAAGGCGAGCACGTAGAGGAGCCAGAGCGGAGCTGGTCCCGGCCAGACGATGACGAGCATCCACGCGATGAACTGGGTCGCGATCGAGGGGAGCACGAGAGCACGCGAACGCAGGTGCGGAATACGCCGGGAGAGGTCGCCCATGACCGGACCGAGGACCATGCCGATGACGACATACGTCGAGAGGACTCCCGCCGCATGAGGCTTCGACAGCCCTTCCCCGGCCGTGAGGAACGGCATGCCCCACAGCAGGACGAAGGCCGTGCCGGCGAAGGGCGTCGTGAAGTGCGACCAGAACGCGAGGCGTGTGCCCGGGTGCGCCCAGGCGGCACGGATGCCGACGCCGGTGTCCATCGACGAGCGCACGACCTCGATCGCGCCGGTGTCGGTGTTCACCGAGACATCAGCGGCCCGCTCGGGGGGATGGTTGCGGATGAAGACGAAGACGAGGATCGCGAAGAGGATGCAGAGGCCCGCGATGCTGCCGAACGCGACCTCCCAACTCGTGGCGTGCAGGAGCGCGGCGAGCGGGGCGAGGGCGAGGAGCTGCCCGCCCTGGCCGACAAGCCCCGTCAGTTGGCTCATCAAAGGCCCTCGCTGCGCGGGGAACCAGGTGGCGATGAGGCGCAGGACGCTCGGGAAGACCGCCGCGTCGCCCGCGCCGATGAGCATACGGGCGAAGATGGCGACGCCGACGCTGGGGGAGAAGGCGAGCGTGAGCTGGCCGACCGCCATCAGCACCATGCCGATCGTCATGATGGGACGCGCTCCGTACCGGTCGAGCAGCAGGCCGATCGGGATCTGCATCCCGCCGTAGACGGCGAGTTGCACCACCGCGAACATCGACAGCGTGGCGGCGTCGGCGCCGAAACGCTCCGCCGTGTCGACACCCACCGCCGACAGGGAGGAGCGGTTGATGACGGCCAGCATGTAGGCGGCGACTCCGACGCTCCAGATGAACCAGCCACGCCACCCCGGACCCGTGGTGCCGACGGGGGCGGGGGCGGGGATCACCCCTCAACGCTACCCCTCGGGGCATGGCGTCGTGACCCACCGGTGAGCGATCATGGAGCATGGTTAGGCTCCGCGCGCACAACATCGCCGTCTCTCTCGACGGGTTCGCCACGGGGGAGGGGCAGTCTCTGGACGCCCCGTTCGGCCACGCCGGCGGGCGCCTCATGTCATGGTTCTTCCCGACGCACACCTTCGTCCGAGCGTCGGGGCACGAGTCCGAGTCCGTCGGCGGCGGCAGCCACGGCGTCGACGACGCCTTCGCCGCCGCCGCCTGGCAGGGCATCGGTGCGGAGATCATGGGCCGCCGCAAGTTCGGCCCGCAGCAGGGTCCCTGGGAGGACGAGTCCTGGACGGGGTGGTGGGGAGACGAGCCGCCGTTCCACACGCCGGTCGTCGTCCTGACCCATCATCCGAGGTCGGACGTCGCAGTGGGGGAGACGACCTTCCTCTTCCGCGATCTCAGCCCGGTGGATGCCCTGTCCCTCGCGGCGGCGGAGGCGGACGGGCTCGACGTACGCCTCGGTGGGGGACCGACGGTCATCCGCGAGTTCCTCGAAGCGGATCTCGTCGACCATCTGCACGTCGTGGTGGTGCCGATCCTGCTCGGGCGAGGGGAGCGGCTGTGGGACGGCCTCGAAGGGATCGAAGAGCGGTTCGACATCGAGGCGACCGCGTCACCGTCGGGCGTCGTCCACTATGTCTGGACGCGGAAGCCGCGCGCGTAGCGAGGCATCCGCCCGCGCTCTGTCGCGGCGCTCAGTCGTCGGCGATGACCGCGTACTCCGAGCCGGACCGGGTCCGCTCCAGCAGCTGGTGGTCGACGAGGTAGCGGCGAAGGACGGCGACGTCTTCGTTGGGTGCGTACGCACGCACGCGGTCGTTCACCTCGGTCTCCGTGAGCACGTCGCCGGGGGAGAAGGCGCGCACCGCGATCCAGGCGAGCAGCGCCCGCCTCTCCGCGGAGTCGGCCGGATAGCGGTCGATCCGTCCCTCGCGGTCGAGAAAACGCTCCGGTCCCGTCGGCCGGGGCGCGGATGCCAGCAACTCTCGGATCACGGTGTCGTCGAAGATCACAGCGTCGCCCGCGCCGCGGCGGACGAGCCCGGCATTCTCCGCCTGGGCGAGCGCGCGTTCGCGTCGCTTCGGAGTCAGGGGCGCTGACACCGTCTCGGCGATCACGGCCCGCACGTCATCGTTGAGCAGCGCAGCCACCACGCCACGCCACCGCTCGGTTCTCTGTTCGCTCACGTCGTCTACTCTGTCCCACCACCCGGAATCTCACGTTGTTCTGACATAATGCACATTATCAGCGTTATCGTGACGAGGCGGTCAATGATCGGAAGGCGCCAAACTCCGGTCGTTGAGCGAGCCGCGCAGCGGCGAGTCGAAACGCGACGCCGCACACCAGACGTTTCCACTCGCTTCGCTCGGTCAACGACCGGAAGATTCCCAACTCCGGTCGTTGAGCGAGCCACGCAGCCCCACAGACGTTTCCACTCGCTTCGCTCGGTCAACGACCGGAAGGTGCCCAACTCCGGTCGTTGAGCGAGCCGCGCAGCGGCGAAGACGTTTCCACTCGCTTCGCTCGGTCAACGACCGGAAGGTGCCCAACTCCGGTCGTTGAGCGAGCCACGCAGCCCCACAGACGTTTCCACTCGCTTCGCTCGGTCAACGACCGGAAGGTGCCCAACTCCGGTCGTTGAGCGAGCCGCGCAGCGGCGAGTCGAAACGCGACGCGTTTCCACTCGCTTCGCTCGGCCAACGACCGGCCTGCGGCGCGGTGACCGTGCGTTTGTGCGGTCACACCACTAACCTGAAACCAGGCTCCTTTTCAGGAGATGCTCGGGAAAGGCTCAGTCATGTCCATTGATTCACTCGCGAAGGACGCGAAGAACGGCATCCGGACCGCCCTCGGTCTCGGCGGCCTGCTGGCTCTCGTCGCAGGCTTCGTCATCGTGTTCCAGCCCGTCGGAGCGGCGAAGTTCGTCACCCTCGTGCTGGCCGTCTACGCGATCGCCGCTGGACTGGTGTACATCGGACTCGGCGTCTTCGCTGCCGGCAAGACCGGATGGGCTCGGATCGGGCACATCCTTCTCGGACTCGTCTTCATCGCCGCTGGTATCGTCGCCTTCGCGAACCCCGCGCCGACGACCGCGTGGCTGGCCGTAATCGTCGCGATCATGGTTGGTATCGCATGGGTGATCGAGGGCGTTGTCGCGCTGTCGACCCTGAGCCTTGCAGCTTCGAAGGGATGGACGGTCTTTTTCGCCATCGTCTCGATCATTGCCGGGATCTACCTCATGTTCTCGCCAATCCTGGGCGCTCTGACCCTGTGGTGGATCCTCGGAATCGCATTGATCGTGATCGGCATCGTGAACATCTTCCGCGCGTTCTCGTTCGGCAAGTAACCGCACCGACGCAGAAGCGCCCCGGGCATCCATTGGATGCACCGGGGCGC
>JASCPG010000080.1 GCA_029960085.1 Microbacteriaceae bacterium PS02067
GTGCCGACACCGGGCCGCATCCCCGTGCCGCGCCCGCCCGCGCGCCGCGCCGCGGTCGCGCCCGTGGCGGCCGCCCCCGCGCCCTCCTTCGGTCGCGTGGACGACGACGGCACCGTGTCGGTTCGAGAGGGCGACGACTGGCGTGTCGTCGGCCAGTACCCGGACGGGACCCCCGCCGAGGCGCTCGCCTACTTCGAGCGCAAGTACGCCGACCTCGCCGGCGAGGTGACGCTCCTCGAGACGCGTCACCGCAGCGGTGGCGCCTCCGCGTCCGACCTCCGCGGCACCTCCAAGACCGTGCGCGAACGCGTCGTCGGCGCGGCCGCGGTCGGCGACCTCGCCGCCCTCGTGACGCGCCTGGACGCCCTGGACGCCGTGCTGAGCGAGGCATCCGCGGAGCAGGCTCAGGCGCAGCGCGAGGCGGTCGACGCCGCCGTCGCCGAGCGCACCGCACTCGTCGAGAAGGTCGAGGCTCTCGCCGCCCGCGACCCCAAGTCCATCCAGTGGAAGCAGGCGACCGCCGACGTGCAGTCGCTCTTCGACCAGTGGCAGGCGCACCAGGCGACCGGCCCGCGGCTCCCCAAGAGCACGGGACAGCAGCTGTGGAAGCGATTCCGCGACGCGCGCGCCTCGCTCGACAAGCACCGTCGTGAGTTCTACGCCGGGCTCGACGAGCAGCACAAGTCGGCGCGCGATTCGAAGGCGCGCCTCGTCGAGCGTGCCGAGGCGCTCGCGAGCAAGGGCGAGGACGGCATCAGCGCGTACCGGTCGCTCCTGGATGAGTGGAAGACCTCCGGCCGGGCCGGCAAGAAGGCCGACGACGCCCTGTGGGCGCGGTTCAAGGCCGCCGGTGACGCACTGTACGCCGCGCGGTCGGACCGTGAGGCTGCCGACGCCGAGGCGTCGAAGGAGAAGATCGAGGCGAAGCGTGCGCTTCTCGTCGACGCGGCCGCCGTCGCCAAGGAGAAGGACAACGCCAAGGCGCGCACGATCCTCACGGGCATCCAGCGCTCGTGGGATGAGATCGGTCGCATCTTCCCGCGCGAGGCCGAGCGCGGTCTGGACGACGACCTGCGCAAGATCGAGCAGGCGCTGAAGGCCCGCGAGGATGCCGACTGGAAGTCCAACAACCCCGAGACCAAGGCGCGTCAGAACGACATGACGAGCCAGTTGCGCGATGCGATCGCGGGGCTGGAGGCGGACCTCGAGAAGGCGAAGGCGTCGAAGGACAAGGCGGCGATCGCCAAGGCGACGGATGCCCTCGAGGCGCGCAAGGGCTGGCTCAAGGCGCTCGGCGGCTGACCGTCCTTCTCTCCACAGTGCGCGGATCGGCCCTTCCCTCCACAGATCGGCCTCCGACGCGGTGTCAGGCGTCTGTGCGCTGACACACTGTCGGCATGTCGTGGCCGTTTCTGTACGTCGCCGGGGATCGCCTCTCCGAGGTCGAGCTTCGCTGCGCGCGGCTCGACGGTGACGTCGTCGAGGTCGGCGACGCGTACATGCCGGCGGACGCGATCGAGACGCGGGAGCTCCGCGCGGCGTCGTTGCGGACGTACGTCGACGACGGCATCGCGGTGACGCATGAGAGCGCCGCGTGGGTGCACGGCGCCCGGGATGCCCCGCCGCGGCGCCACGCGGTACAGCGTCGCTCCCCGACGCGCCGCGGGGCTGCGATCGATGGGCGCGTGCGGTTCCGGGATCAGGAACTCCCCGCCGACGCGGCGACGCTGATCGCGGGAGTCTGGGTCACGACGCCCGCGCGCACGCTCGCCGACCTCGTACGCGCGCTCCACGCAGGGGACGATGTCGCCGACGAGGTGGACGCTCTCCTGGCATCCCGCCCGGGCATCGCGCAAGAAGCCGTCGCGGCGCTGGAGCGGGCGGGCTCGGTCCATCACAAGCGGCCCGCCCTCGCGTTCCTCCGGGAGCGCCTCGCGCAGGGAGAGGAGGTCAGGACGACGTGACGCGATAGACGTCGTAGACGGCGTCGATGCGGCGTACAGCGTTCAGCACACGGTCGAGGTGCACGATGTCGCCCATCTCGAACACGTAGCGACTGAGCGCGAGGCGGTCGTTCGTCGTCTGCACCGACGCCGACAGGATGTTGACGTGATGCTCGCTCAGCACCCGGGTGATGTCGCTGAGGAGCCCCGAGCGGTCGAGTGCCTCGACCTGGATGTGCACGAGGAACACGCTCTTCGTCGTCGGCGCCCAGGAGACCTCGATCATGCGCTCCGGGTCATCGAGCAGAGACTTCACGTTCGTGCAGTCCGCGCGGTGCACGGACACGCCGCTCCCCCGCGTCACGAACCCGACGATCTCGTCGCCCGGGACGGGCGTGCAGCACTTCGAGAGCTTCACGAGGATGTCCGGTGCACCGCGCACGAGGACACCCGAGTCGCCGCCCCGCGGGGCGCGCGACCGGCCGACACGCGGAATGTCGATCGGGCCGGTGGAGGTGTCCTCCTGCGAGCTGACGAGCGCCGTCACCTTCTCGATGACGGACTGCGTCGAGACGTGCCCCTCGCCGACGGCCGCGTACAGGGCCGTGACGTCCTCGTAGCGCAGCTGCTGGGCGACCTCGCTGAAGGAGTCCTGGTTCATCAGTCGCTGCAGCGGCAGGTTCTGCCGGCGCATCGCTCGCGCGATGGCGTCCTTGCCCTGCTCGACGGCCTCTTCACGGCGCTCCTTCGTGAACCAGCCACGGATCTTGCTGCGTGCGCGCGTCGACTTCACGAAGCTGAGCCAGTCCTGGCTCGGCCCCGCGTCGGGGTTCTTCGAAGTGAACACCTCGACGACGTCGCCGGAGTTCAGCGGGGTCTCCAACGGCACGAGGCGCCCGTTGACCTTTGCCCCCATCGTCCGATGCCCGACCTCGGTGTGCACGGCGTACGCGAAGTCGACCGGGGTGCCGCCGGCGGGGAGGCCGATGACCCGCCCCTTCGGGGTGAAGACGTAGACCTCCTTCGCACCGATCTCGAAGCGGAGCGAGTCGAGGAACTCGCCCGGATCGGCCGTTTCGGCCTGCCAGTCGGAGATGTGCGCGAGCCATGCCATGTCGGCGTCGACCGACTTGGCATCCGGGCTCTTGCCCGCCATCTGCTCCTTGTACTTCCAGTGCGCGGCGACGCCGTACTCCGCCTGCTGGTGCATCTCGTTGGTACGGATCTGGATCTCGACCGTGCGCCCGCCGGGCCCGATCACCGTCGTGTGCAGCGATTGGTACAGGTTGAACTTCGGCGTCGCGATGTAGTCCTTGAAGCGCCCCGGGATCGGCGTCCAGCGTGCGTGGATCGACCCGAGCACGCCGTAGCAGTCGCGGACGGTGTTCACGAGCACGCGGATGCCGATGAGGTCGTAGATGTCGTCGAACTCGCGCCCGCGCACGACCATCTTCTGGTACACGGAGTACAGCTGCTTCGGCCGGCCCATGACGCGCCCACGGATGCGGAGTTCGCGGAGGTCGGATTCGACGGCGTCGATGACGGTGTGGACGTACTCTTCGCGCTGCGGCGTGCGCTGCTTCACGAGGCTGTCGATCTCGACGTAGAGCTTCGGGTGCAGCACCGCGAAAGAGAGATCCTCGAGCTCGCTCTTGACGGCCTGGATGCCGAGGCGGTGCGCGAGCGGTGCGTAGATCTCGAGTGTCTCCGTCGCCTTCTTCGCAGCCTTCTCGGGTGGGACGAACCCCCACGTCCGCGCGTTGTGCAGGCGGTCGGCGAGCTTGATGAGAAGAACCCGGATGTCCTTCGACATCGCGACGATCATCTTCCGCACCGTCTCCGCCTGCGCGGCGTCGCCGTACTTGACCTTGTCGAGCTTCGTGACACCGTCGACGAGCATCGCGACCTCGTCGCCGAAGTCGGCGGTCAGCTGGTCGAGGCGGTAGTCGGTGTCTTCGACCGTGTCATGCAGGAGCGCCGCGGCGATCGCCCGCGGGCCGAGGCCGAGATCGGCGAGGATCTGCGCGACGGCGAGCGGATGGGTGATGTAGGGCTCGCCGCTCTGACGCTTCTGCGTCGCGTGGGCCTTGGCCGCGACCTGGTAGGCGCGCTCGATGATCGCGGAGTCGCCCTTGGGGTGGTGGGTGCGGACGGTGCGGACGAGCTGCTCGACACCGTCACGCGACGGTGCCCGTGAGAAGATGCGCGGCACGAGCCGGCGCAGCGAAGAACCCTGCGGGGCCGATGCGGGCCCAGGCGCGGGCGCTGTTTCGGTCATGCGCTCACCTCCGGCCTGGACAACCCTACAATCCTATGCCCGGGCGAGCCCCTCGATCGTCAGACGCTGACCGCGGCGCGCTCGCGCGCGGCCAGGATGCGCGCGTCGCGGGCCTTGATCTCCGGCTCGCTCTCACGCAGCAGCGAATACAGCGGCGCTGCGACGAACAGCGTCGAGTACGCCGCGACGATCGTTCCGACGAAGATCGACAGCGAGATGTCGGTCAGCGTCTGCGCGCCGAGCCACAGCGCACCGATGAACAGGATCGCGCCCGTCGGGATCGCCGCGACGACGGTCGTGTTGATCGAGCGGATGAGCGTCTGGTTGACCGCGAGGTTGACCGACTCGCCGAACGTGCGCCCGGAGCCCTCTCCGTCGTCGCGGGTGTTCTCCCTGATCTTGTCGAAGACGACGGTCGTGTCGTACAGCGAGTACGACAGGATCGTCAGGAAGCCGATGACCGCGGCGGGTGAGATCTCGAAGCCGAAGAGGGCGTAGATCCCGACCGTGATCACCAGCACGTCGACGAGGCCGATGATGGCGGCGACGGACATCTTCCACGTGCGGAAGTAGACCGCCAGGATGATGAACGTCAGCGCGAGGAAGATCGCGAGACCCCACAGGGACTGACGCGTGACGTCCTCGCCCCAGCTCGGGCCGATGAACGACGAGCTGACCTCGTCGGCACCGACACCGAACGACTCCGCGAGCGCGGCGCTCACCGCCCGCGTCTGCTCATCGCTCATCTGGTCGGTCTGCACGCGGATCGACTGCTCGCCGCCCGCGGACCCGATCGTGGTGACCTTCGTCGTGGCATCCGGGACCACGGTGTGCACTGCGGCCGTGGCCTGAGCCTGGTCGGGATTCGACACACCGCTGACGGTGAACTGCGACCCGCCGGTGAACTCGATCGACAGCTCGATCGGGCGGAAGAGCGGGACCAGCGCCGCACCGATCACGAGAAGGGCGGCGATGATGAACCACAGCCGGCGCCTGCCGACGAACGGGAACGAGGTCTTGCCGGTGTACAGGTCGTTGCCGAGCTGATTCATGGAACGCATCAGTCGTCTCCCTCCGTGGTCGAGCGGCTCCCGGAGGAGAGCCCCGCCTGCTTGCGTTCCGCAATCGTCTGTCGTCGCTCCGCCTCACCGCGCGAGCGTCCGGTGCGGCGTGCGGCCGAACCCTTGACGGTCGTCGTGTCGACGGCGGTGCGGAACTGCGCCCGCCCGCGGTAGACGGCACCGAGCGCTTCGGGGTCGAGGCCCGACAGCGGGTGACCGCTGCCGAAGAAGCGTGTGCGCGCGAGGAGCTGCATCACGGGGTGCGTGAACAGGATGAAGATCAGGATGTCGATGAGCGTCGTGAGCCCGAGCGTGAACGCGAAGCCCTTCACCGTGGCATCCGCCAGGATGTATAGCACGACGGCGGCGAGGATGTTGATCGACTTCGAGATGTAGATCGTGCGCTTCGCGCGACCCCAGCCGTCTTCCACGGCGCCCGTGATCGACTTGCCGTCGCGCAACTCGTCACGGATGCGCTCGAAGTACACGATGAACGAGTCGGCGGTGAAGCCGATCGTGACGATGAGGCCCGCGACGCCGGCAAGGGACAGGCGGAAGCCCATGCGCCACGCGAGGATGCACAGCGTGATGTACGTGAGGACGCCCATGACGCCGAGCGACGCGATGATGACGAACCCGAGCGCGCGGTAGACGACGAGTGAGTAGATCGCGACGAGCGCGAGCCCGATGAGACCCGCGATGAGTCCGATCTGCAGCTGCTGCGAACCGAGCGTCGCGGAGATCGAGTTGGTGCCCTTGACCTCGAAGCTGAGTGGCAGGGCGCCGTACTTCAGCTGGTCGGCGAGCGTCTTCGAGCTGTCCTGCGTGAACGACCCGCTGATCTGCGGCTTGCCGTCGGTGATGACGCCGTTCATCGTTGGAGCCGAGATCACCTGGCCGTCGAGGACGAAGGCGAACTGGTTCCGCGGGGTGGTGCCCGCCTGCGTGAACGCGTAGAGACGCTTGCTGACGTCGGCGAAGACCTTCGCCCCGTCACCGTCGAACACGACGTTGACGACCCACTGGCCGGTCTGCGAGTTCATGCCGGCCGAGGCATCCGTGATCGAGGAGCCGTCCAGCTCGACGGGGCCGAGCAGATACTTCGCGGTGCCGTTCGGGTCGCAGGCGATGAGCGGCTGATCCTTGGGCTGCTCCGCCGGGTCGTTCGTCGGGTTCGCGCAGTCGTACGCGAGGAACTCGGCCTGCAGCTTCGGCGTGACCCAGTTGAGGTCACTGCCGTCGGTCGGCGCGGCCGACGGCGTCGCTGCGAGTGTCGGGTCGGGAGTCGGGTACGGCGTCTGCTTGCCGTCCTCGCCGACGAAGGAGGTGCTCGCCGCCGTCGTGTAGAGCACGGCCCGCAGCTGCATCTGGGCGGATGCCGCGATGCGATCACGTGTCTCGTCGTTGGCGGGGCCCGGGATCTGCACGACGATCTCGTTGTTCGACTGGGTCGTGATGTCGGTCTCACCGACGCCAGACGCGTCGACGCGCTGGCGGATGATCGAGACGGCCTGCTTCATCTGGTCCGCCGAGGGCGCGGTGCCATCAGGCGTCTTCGCGACCAGGGTGATCTGCGTGCCACCCTGCAGGTCGAGTGCGAGCTCGGGTACCCAGGAGCTGGCGGGGTTTCCGGCGGCATCCTTGAAGACGAATGCGCCGAGGGCGTTGATGCCGAACAGCAGGGCGATGATCGCGAGCAGGCCGGTCAGTGCGCGCCAGGCATGACGCACAGGGGTGGGTGTGGCCACGGAGGGTCAGCTTTCTTCGTCGAAACCGCGCGGAGGCGGCGGGAGGTCAGGCCTTCGGCGCGTCGCCGGGCTCGGTGTCGGATGTCGCGGCGGCGCGGTCCTCGGTGATCGAGCGGATCTCACCGTCGGCCACGTCCGCCGTGTACTCGGCCTGGTCGGCCTCCGCCTCGATGAAGTCGTCTTCCGTGACGGGCTCGTCTTCGACCGTGCGCAGGATCGCCTGGCTGTGCACCTCGACCTCGACGCCCGGGGCGAGCTCGACGCGCACCGGCTTGGAGAGGTCCTCGCCGTCGAACTCGACGAGCGTGCCGTAGAGGCCGCCCTGCAGCAGAACCTTGACGCCCGGCACCATCGCGCGCTGCTTGGCCTCCTGCTCCGCCTTCACTCGCTGGGCGCGGCGGCGCGAGCTCCAGAACATGAAGACGAGGAGCGCTGCCATCGCGACGAGCAGCAGGATGTCCATGGGCATGAGGTACGACCTTTCGGGTGCCGCGCTCGGAGCGCGAAGAAGGACGGCAGGCCTTCGACAGGCGCAGGAACCGACCTTGAGCGATTATAGGTCATCGAATCTCAGGGCTTCCCCGGGCTGGGGGACGCGCAGGTGAACGTACGCCTCGGGCGTCGCGATGCGGCCACGGGGGGTGCGTCCGAGGAATCCGATGCGGACGAGGTACGGCTCGACGACCGATTCGATGGTCTCCGCCTCCTCGCCGACGGTGACGGCGAGCGTGCTGAGGCCGACGGGCCCGCCGCGGAACCGGCGCACGACGGCGTCGAGCACGGCACGGTCGAGACGATCGAGGCCGATCGCGTCGACGTCGTACAGGTCGAGTGCCGCGGAGACGTCGTGTTCCGTCGCCGCTCTCCCGCGCCGCCCGGACCCGGCATCCGACTCTCCGCCGCCGTGCACGATGACGTAGTCGCGGACGCGCCGGAGGAGGCGGTTCGCGATGCGGGGTGTCCCGCGCGAGCGTCGTGCGATCTCGTCGCGTGCCGCCGCCGGTACGTCGACGCCCAGCACGGCCGCCGATCTCGCCACGACCCGCTCGAGTTCCTCGGGTTCGTAGTACTCCAGGTGCGCGGTGAAGCCGAACCGGTCGCGCAGCGGGTTGGGGAGGAGCCCGGAACGCGTCGTCGCCCCGACCAGGGTGAACGGCGCGAGATCGAGCGGGATGCTCGTGGCGCCGGCGCCCTTTCCGACCATGATGTCGATGCGGAAGTCCTCCATCGCGAGATAGAGCATCTCTTCCGCCGACCGCGCCATCCGGTGGATCTCGTCGATGAAGAGCACTTCGCCCGGGACGAGACTCGACAGCAGCGCCGCAAGGTCGCCGGCGTGCTGGATCGCAGGCCCCGACGACAGTCGCAGGGGGCGTCCGCTCTCGTGCGCGACGATCATCGCGAGTGTCGTCTTGCCGAGCCCCGGGGGGCCCGACAGCAGGATGTGGTCCGGCGGGCGCTGCTGGATGCGTGCGGCGTCCAGCAGTAGCTGGAGCTGGCCGCGCACCTTCTGCTGCCCGACGAAGTCGGCGAGCGATGTAGGTCGGAGCGCGCCCTCGACCGCGAGTTCGGTGTCGTCCTCCGGGGCGGCCGGGTCGCGCGTGAGATCGTCAGACACCCGCACGCTCCGTCCGACTCGGTCCGAGCTGCGCGAGCGCGAGCTTCAAGAGTGCCGGCACGGACGCGAGATCGGATGCCTCGGCATCCCCCGCGATCTCGTGCACGGTCTCCGCACTCACCCGCTCGCTCCAGCCGAGCGCGACGAGCGCCGCAACGACCTGCCCCGCGATCGCGGCCTGACCCGCTCCCCCCGCGGGCGCGGTGGTGACCGCCGGCGCGTGCAGTTTGCCCGCGAGCTGCACGACGATCAGCTTCGCCGTCTTGGGGCCGATGCCCGAGACGCGACGGAACGGCGCATCGTCCTCCGCCGCGACCGCCTCGGCGATCTGACTGACGGACAGGGCGGACAGCACGCCAAGCGCGGACTTCGGCCCGACGCCCGAAACGCTCAGGAGGAGCACGAAGGTGTCCAGCTCGTCGCGCTCCGCGAAGCCGTAGAGCGACAGGGCGTCCTCGCGCACGACGAGGTTGGTGTGCAGCAGGGTCTCATCGCCAACGTGCAGCGCGCGCGCCACCTGGGCGGTCACCGCGACGGAGAAGCCGACACCGCCAACCTCGACGATGGCCGACTCGGCGTCGACGTGGAGCACGCGGCCGCGCAGCGAGGAGATCATGCCGTCAGCCTACGGGCAGATTCGGACGTTTGTTCGAGCGACACGCGCCGCCCCGCGGGTGGGCCTGCGCGATGGGCGGCTGCCGTCAGCGACGCGCCGCGCGCTCGGCATCGGCCCACGCGCGCTGCGCAGGGGTGAGCGCCCCGGTCGCAC
>JASCPG010000081.1 GCA_029960085.1 Microbacteriaceae bacterium PS02067
ACAACCATGACCGCCGGCACTCATCGCTCGGATACCTCGCACCGGTCGACTACGCTCGGCAATGCACCCATCAACTGGAAACCGACGACTCGCACAGCGACCGGACCGAATGAAGGGGGCGGCCCACGAGATTCGCGAGGAGCTCGACTGCGAGGTGGACGTTGGAGAAGAACTCACCACGACCACCTATGCATACGACTTCGGAGAAATCACGCTCACGACGTTCTGGTGCGAGCTGCGCGCCGGCACTCCCCGCCTCACCGCACACTCCGAAGTTCGGTGGATGCACCCAGCAGAGCTCGCCTCGATCGAGTGGGCACCAGCAGATATCCCCGCGGTTCGGCTGGTTGTGGAGTCCGCCTAGGGGCGCACCAGCTCGAACGAGTCGCCGTGGCGAGCGGCAAGCGTAATACCGAGATCTGCGGAAAGGCCCATGAGGTCTGGCTCAGCACGTCCGGGCAGGAGGATCATTGGGGTCGTGACTGTCTCGAGTGCTCGTGCATTGTTTACGTAGTCGAGCACCTGTCCGATCGCCATTCGCACGTACTCCCGGCCCGTGGACTTCTTTGCCTCGACGAGCCACCCCTCTGACTCCACGTACATGTCGGGCTCAATGATGGTTCCGGCGACGGGCAACCGGAGCCGACTCGGAGGTGTGCCACGTTCCTCGAGCCAGCGTCCGAAATCGGCCTGCAACTGAAACTCCACCCGGGAAACGACGCGATCACCGGGAGGCAGCTGCGTGCCATCTGCGGGGACGCTGACATCTGACGCGTCCGGCGGGTCCCACCGCGCGACTTGAGGCTTCAGCATGCGGAGTTGGCCAGAGTTGGGCGACAACAGCGACGTGCTCGCATCCAGCGGAACCAGATTGAAGACGATCGCGCGTCGGAGGATGCCGTCCTCGCCGGGGATCTCCTGGAATGTACAGACCGGGTCGCCGGTGGTGAACGCACCGACGTATGTCGCATATGGGGACTTCGCGCTGAAGACCCGAACAATCCGACCCTCGTCAGCAGCGTTGAGCAGCGCTCTGTTGCCGTGCGTGAATTCTTGATCGCCGGACTGCCCTTCCCCGGTGTAGGCGAAACTGCCGTCTGCTTGCAGTCCTTCGTGGAGGTCGTATCCGTAGCGGGAGCCCCGAGCAGGGTTGGTGAAGATGAAGATGTCGCTGGTCTTGCGTGACGTGGAGATTCCGCCTTGCTGCCCGCCGCCGTACTGGCGGTGAATCGCGCGTCTGCGGACCTTGTCACCGATCTCGAGCGCCCACTCAGGCGGACCCTCATGCGAATCGAGTCGAGAACGCACTTCCTCCGTCTGGAAATCATCGAGCACCCAGCGGGTGCGATCGTCAGGCAGAGTCCCGTACAGGGAACGAAGGATGTCGCGAACGCGCTTCTGGGGAACCCCGTACTCCAAGGCCAGAGTGGCCGGCGTCGTGGGTTCCATGAGCTGAGCGTATCCACAGATCCGGATCCCAACGCTCAGATCTCGCCTACGAAAAGACGGAACACCTGATCAGAGAAAAACCAAGTGTGCCCCTGGAGGGACTCGAACCCCCAACCCTCTCCTTAGGACGGAGCTGCTCTTCCATTGAGCTACAGAGGCAGGCGGGTTCGAGTCTAGCCTCCGCACGCCGGCGGCGACCGCGGCATCCCGGGTCATCGCTCGCGTGCGGGTAGGGTCGACGCATGGACCGCCCGAGCCTCCGCGGTCTTGCCGCAGCCCTCCTCCTCGCGTCCCTCGCCCTGTCGTCGACGGCCTGCACAGCCGCGCCAACGACGCCCCCGGCGCCCGACACGTCAAGCGCGACGGCCACGCCGAACACCCCGTCGCAGCAGCCCGCACTCCCCCCGGTCGGCGCCCTGTTCGACTACCAGCTCGGCGGGGCCTACCCGCCACCGCCGGGCGTCGAGATCGTCACCCGCGACCGCACGGTGGCACCCGCCGCCGGCGTGTACAACATCTGCTACGTCAACGCGTTCCAGACCCAGCCCGGCGAGCTCGACACGTGGCCCAGCGACCTCCTGCTCCACGACGCCGACGGCGACCCGATCCACGACCCCGACTGGCCCGACGAGGCGATCGTCGACACCCGCCGGCCCGACGCGGTCGCGGCGATCGTCGGGCCGTGGATCGACGGGTGCGCCGCTGCCGGGTACAACGCCGTCGAGTTCGACAACCTCGACACCTACACGCGCACGGGCGACCTCCTCAGCCGCGACGACAACCTCGCCCTCGCCCGCCTGCTCGTCGCCCGCGCGCACGACGACGGACTCGCCGCCGGGCAGAAGAACGCCGCCGAAGACGCCGCGCTGCTGCACGAACAGGCCGGCTTCGACTTCGCGATCACCGAGGAGTGCGTCGCCTACGACGAGTGCGGCGCGTACACCGACGTCTACGGCGAACACGTCCTCGCGATCGAGTACCCCGACACGCTCACCGACCCCTGGTCGGAGGTCTGCGCCCGCGCCGACCTGCCCGCCTCCCTGATCCTGCGCGACCGCGATCTCGTCACACCCGACCGCAAGGATTACGTCTTCGAGACCTGCCGCTGAGGCGGCTGAGCCCCAGCCGAACGCGAGCGAGGCTCAGCCGAAGATCCGCCGCCACACGTTCGTGTCAGCGAGGTCGAGCAGCTCGTCGCCCCGCCCCGACAGCACGGTCTTCAGCGCCCACACGGTGAAGCCCTTCGCCTGCTCGGCCGTGATCGACGGCGGCATCGACAGCTCGTTGCGCGCGGTCACGACATCCACGAGCACCGGCCCGTCGGTTGCAAGCGCCCGCTCGAGGGCGGGCTTCAGATCCGCGCCCTTCTCCACCCGGATGCCGGTGATGCCGATCGCCTCGGCGATGGCCGCGAAGCTCGGGTTCTCGAGCCCCGTGCCGAAGTTCACGATGCCGGCCGCCTTCATCTCCAGTTCGACGAAGTTCAGCGACGAGTTGTTGAACACGACGATCTTCACCGGCAGGTCGTTCTGGTGGATCGACAGCAGATCGCCCAGCAGCATCGCAAGCCCGCCGTCACCGGCGAGCGCGATCACCTGACGCGACCGGTCGGATGCCTGTGCACCGAGCGCCTGCGGCATGGCGTTGGCCATCGACCCGTGCAGGAACGACCCAAGCAGGCGCCGCTGGCCGTTCATCGTGAGGTAGCGCGACGCCCAGATGACGGGGCTGCCGACATCCGCCGTGAACACGGCATCCTCATCGGCCAGCTCATCGAGCAACTTCGCGACGTACTGCGGGTGGATCGGCTCCTTGCCGTCGTCGACGGCCAGAGAGTCGAGCTCCTTCCGCGTCTTGCGGTAGTGCGCCACGGCATCCTTCGCGTGCGCGTCGCTGCGACCCGCCTCGATCAGCGGCAGGAGCGCCGCCGCGGTCTCCCGCACGCCGCCGACGAGACCGACGTCGATCGGGGTGCGACGGCCCAGCTGCTCGCCGCGGATGTCGACCTGCACGACCTTCGCCTTGCCCGGGTAGAACTGGCGATACGGGAAGTCGCTGCCGAGGATCAGCAGCGCATCGCATTTCTCCATCGCCCGGTACCCCGACGAGAAGCCGAGCAGGCCCGTCATGCCGACGTCGAACGGGTTGTCCCACTCGATGTGCTCCTTGCCGCGCAGGGCGTGCACGATCGGCGCCTGTAGCCGCTCGGCGAGCGCGACGACCTCATCGTGCGCCCCCGCGACGCCCGCACCGGCGAGGATCGTCACCCGCTTCGCGCCGTTGAGCACGTCCGCGGCAGAGGCGAGGGATGCCTCATCGGGCAGCACGACCGACGACGTCCCGACGATCGGTGCGGTGAGGCGGCGGTCCGGGGCATCCGCGAAGAACACGTCGCCGGGCACGACGACGACTGCGACACCGCGCTTTTCGACGGCGGTGCGCATCGCGATCTCGAGCACCCACGGCAGCTGCGACGGGTCTCCGACCAGCTCGGAATAGACACTGCACTCGCGGAACATCTCCTGCGGGTGCGTCTCTTGGAAGTACGTGCTGCCGATCTCGGCCGACGGAATGTGCGAAGCGATCGCGAGCACCGGCACACGGTTACGGTTCGCGTCGAACAGCCCGTTGATGAAGTGCAGGTTGCCCGGCCCGCACGAGCCCGCCACGACGGCGAGCTCGCCGTTCAGCTCCGCATCGGCACCCGCCGCGAACGCCGCCGCCTCCTCGTGGCGCATGTGCAGCCAGCGCAGGCCGTCCTCCTTGCCGCTGTCTCGTCGCAAGGCATCGGTGAAGGCGTTCAGGGAGTCGCCCGGGAGACCCCAGACGCGGGTCACCCCCGCGCGCTTGAGGGTGTCGATGAAGAAGTCCGCAACATTCGTCATGTCACCACGCTAACCCCGCACTCCCCCGCCCGGGCAAGGGGATTGCAACGCGACCGCGCGTCGTCACGTGTCGGACAGCAACGCGTCCCGGATCAGTTGCACGAGGGCCTCCGCGGCCGCGCTGAGGGTGCGTCGCCGCGCCCATGCGAGCGAGAGATCGAACGGGGGCACGGCGTCTTCCGCGGACACGACCCGGGCGCCCGCGATCGAGTCGGCGACGGCGAACCGCGGCACGAGCGCGAGACCGAGGCCCTGCGGCACATACTGCGCAGCCGTCGAGATCTCCGCCACCTCGATGAGCACGCGCCGCGAGACCCCGGCATGCGCGAACGCGTCGTCGACGATGCGACGCGACCCGTACCCCGGCGGCAGGTCGACGAAGCTCTCCCCCTCGAGGTCGGCGAGCGTCACGGCATCCCGCGTGGCGAGGGGATGCGTGTCGGGGACGACGAGTGTGTACGGCGACGAGGCGACGACCTCGCCCTGCAGCGTCGCAGGGAGTCCGTCCACGGCGGCGAGCAGCGCGAGGTCGATCTCGCCGCGCTCGAGCTGTGCGACAAGGCCCGACGACCCCAGCCCCGTCGCCCGCAGCTGCAGCACGACGGCCGGATGCCGCGCATGGAACGCTCCGAGCAGGCTCGGCATGTCGACGAGGTCGACCCCCGTCATGAGCCCGACGGTGACGGTGCCGCGCAGTTCGGTGCCGGCCGTCGCGACGGCCTCACCGAGCTCGCGCATGCGCTCGAGGACGTCCCGGGAGCGCACGAGCAACTCCTCCCCCGCTCCGGTCAACCTGATCTGACGATGCGAACGGTCGAAGAGGGCCACGCCGAGCTCGCGTTCGAGCTCCCGCACCGTCGTCGAGACCGCGGACTGTGCGAGCAGCAGCCGGTCCGCGGCCCGTGTGAAGCTCATCTCCTGCGCGACGGTGACGAAGACGGAGAGGTGACGGACATCCATACCTCGATCATGCCTCGCTCGGACGGGTGGCGCGGCGCATGATCCGGATGCCTCACGACACATCGACCCATCTGTGTATCAGATCAGTCGCATCGCCATCGCCGTCTTCCTCGTCGCAACCGCCGGACGGACGATGGAGGCATGAGCATCGCACCGCCCGTCCCCGCCGCACCGACCACCGCCCCGGTCCTCCAGGCTGCGGACGGCCCCGGGGCTGCGCGACCGGTGCTCGACCGCGCCGCCGACCGTGTCGTGGAGGTGCTGCGCGCCCACGGCGTCAGGTGGGTGTTCGGCGTGCCGGGAGCGAAGATCGACCCCGTGTTCGACGCCCTCGCCGCCGTGCAGGGTGAGAGCGGCGCGCCGCAGCTCGTGACCTGCCGGACGGAGCAGAACGCCGTGTTCATGGCCGCCGCGGTGGGCCGGCTCACGGGCATCCCGGGCGTCGTGCTCGTCACGAGCGGGCCCGGCACGACGAACCTCGCCACCGGACTTCTCACGGCGACCACCGAAGGCGACCCCGTCGTCGCGATCTGCGGCGCCGTCTCCCGCTCGCAGCACCTCAAGCGCACGCATCAGGCGATGGATGCCGTCGGCATGCTGCAGACCGTCACGGTCTCGGCGTGCGAGGTGACCGCCCCCGACAACGTCGCCGAGGCGATCGTCAACGCGTTCCGTGCGGCGACGCGGGAGCCGCGCGGCGCGGCCGCCGTCGTGCTGCCCTACGACGTGTCGACGGCGCCGAGCGCGATCGGCTTCTCCGACCCGATCATCCCGGCCGCGGTCGGCGGGGCGGCGCGCGCGTCGATCACCGAAGCGGTGACGCTCCTGCGCGACGCACGCTTCCCCGTGATCCTCGCCGGCGCGCGCAGCGGCGCGCCCGAGACGGTCGCGGCCCTCCACGACCTGCTGCGGGTCACCGACCTGCCGGTGGTCGAAACCTTCCAGGCGGCCGGCATCGTCTCGCGCGACCTCGAAGACCACTACCTCGGCCGCGTCGGCTTCGCCCGCAACCAGCCCGGCGACGTGCTCCTGCACCACGCGGATCTCGTCCTGACCCTCGGCTACGACCCGGTGGAGTTCGTCCCGGCCGAGTGGAACCTCGCCAACACGCGCCGGCTCGTCCACGTCGACACCGCGTCGGCCGACATCGACAACGACTACCGGCCGACGGTCGAGCTCGTCGGCGACCTCGCCACGACGCTCCGCGACCTCACCGCCGAGCTCCTCGCGGCGGGCGGTCTCGCCCCGCGCGGTGCGGATGCCGAGCACATCGTCGCCCGGGAGCGCACCCGCCTCGCCGAGAACACTGATCTCGGCGATCCCGACCACGACGACGCCTTCGGCCTCGATCCGGTCGCGGTCGTCGCCGGCATCCGCGCGGCCTCTCCCGATGCGACGACGGTGCTGTGCGATGTCGGATCGAACTACCTGTACATGGCGCGCCACTTCCGCACCTACCGCCCGCGCTCGCTGATGTTCTCGAACGGTCAGCAGACCCTCGGGGTCGCCCTGCCGTGGGCGATCGCGGCGAGCCTCGCGGGTGCGGGCGACCCGGTCGTGTCGGTCTCGGGCGACGGGGGCTTCCTGTACTCCGCCGTCGAACTGGAGACCGCCGTGCGGCTCGGCACGTCGTTCACGCACATCGTCTTCAACGACTCCGCCTACGACATGGTCGCCTTCCAGCAGGTCGAGAAGTACGGACGCACCGCCGCCGTCGAACTCGGCGCGTACGACGTGGTCGCATTCGCCGAATCGTTCGGTGCACACGGCCACCGGGTCACGCGCATCGCCGACCTCGTCCCGACGATCGAGGCCGCACTCGCAGAACCCGGGCCGTCCGTCATCGACGTGCCGGTCGACTACCGCGACAATCTCCGGCGCCTCGGCGGCGACCTCCTCGCCGACGTGCTGCTCTGACCCTCTTCCGGGCGGCGGCGCTGAGTTCCGTGCCGCCGTTCGGGCCCCACCCCGGTATACCCCGCCTGACTCCGCCCCGCCTGACTCCGCCCCGCCCCCCGGTCGTTGAGCGAGGCGCCGCAGGCACCGAGTCGAAACGCCCCACCCCGCCACGGCACACCCCGCCAGATCTCACCCTCTCCCCACAAAGGACCGCACATGCCCACCGACGAACGCCGCACCCTCTTCCAGACGAGCCTCATGGCCGCCCTCCTCGACGGCATCTACGAGGGCGACATGACCACGGGCGAACTGCTCGAGCACGGCGACTTCGGCATCGGAACCTTCAACGCCCTCGACGGCGAGATGGTCGTGATCGACGGCATCGCCTACCGCCTGCGCGGCGACGGCACCGCCACGGCGGCCCCCGCCGACGCAGCGACGCCCTACGCCGTCGTCACCGACTTCGTGCCGACGATCACGCGCGACCTGCCCGACGGCGCCACCCGCGCCGAGGCGTCGGAGGCGATCGATGCGATCACGGCATCCGCGAACTACATGTACGCCCTCCGCATCACGGGGCGCTTCCGCCAGATCACTGCGCGCACCGTCACCCGCCAGGAGCGCCCCTTCCGCCCCATGACCGAGGCGACCGACGACGACGCCGTGCTGCAGTTCGACGACGTCGACGGCACGGTCATCGCCTTCCGCACGCCGCTCTACGAGCAGGGCATCGGTGTTCCCGGATGCCACGCGCACTACATCGACGACAGCCGCACCCACGGCGGTCACGTGCTCGACTTCACGCTCGAGCACGGCAAGGTCGAGCTGTGCCTGTGCACCGACCTGCACCTGCGCCTGCCCCTCACCGCGGAGTTCCGTGAGGCGGCGCTCTCACCCGACGACCTCCACGCCCAGCTCGCCAAGACCGAGCAGCACGTCGGGCGCGCCTGACCCTCGCCGGGGTGCCGCGGGCGGCTTGCGGTACCCCGGCGAGCTTGATGACGGCTGCACTCATCGGAAGTCCCTCGAACGGTGGCGCACCCCGACGCGCAGATCCTCGAAGGCATCCGCGAGGAGGTTCGTCACCCCTTCCGGCGAGCGCTCCAGCATCCCCCGCACGATGAGCGCCGGCGAATCGCGCAGCACCCGGCGGTACCTGTCCCACACCCCCTTCGAACACACCACGTTGACGAGCCCGTGCTCGTCTTCGATGTTCAGGAACGTGATGCCCGATGCCGTCGCCGGTCGCTGCCGGTGCGTGACGAGGCCTGCCACCTCCACGCGCCTCCCCACCTCGTGCGTGCGCAGCTCCCGTGAGGTGAGCACGCCACGGGCATCCAACTGCGAGCGGTAGTGGGTCAGGGGATGGTCATCGGTCGAGATGCCCGTCGCCCAGAGGTCGGCCGCGAGGACGTCGTAGCTCGACTGGTCACCGAACAGCGGCGGCTGCACCGCGACGAGCGTGCCCTCCAGGAACTCGGTGCGATCCTTCGCGGCGTCGCCGGCGAGCCAGAGCCCCTCCCGCCGCGAGATGCCCATGCTCTCGAACGCGCCCGCCGTGGCGAGTGCCTCGACCTG
Source organism: Microbacteriaceae bacterium PS02067 (assembly GCA_029960085.1). Taxonomy (GTDB): domain Bacteria; phylum Actinomycetota; class Actinomycetes; order Actinomycetales; family Microbacteriaceae; genus Microbacterium. The sequence continues at coordinate 8,772 of JASCPG010000081.1, forward strand.
CGCCTCGGTGGCCCCCGTGCGCCGCACGAGGTCGCGGAGGTCGCGGAACGGACCCTCCGCCTCGCGCGCGGCGACGATCCGCTCGGCCAGCGGCGCGCCGACGCCGGTCACGGATGCCAGTCCGAGCCGCACCGCGAACGTGCCGTCGCGCCGGTGCGCAGCGGACTCGTCCGGTGCGTCGGGGGCGAAGGGCGCGATGGGGGGCTGACGGTGATCGGCGCAGGAGGGGCGACCGGTCGGGGGTCTCGTGGGGCCGGGACGTTTCGACTCGGTGCCTGCGGCGCCTCGCTCAACGACCGGGGAAGGCGGCGGGGCGGCGGGGCGTTTCGACTCGGGGGCTGCGGCGCCTCGCTCAACGACCGGGGAGGGTGGCGGGGCGGGGCGTTTCGACTCGGCGCCTGCGGCGCCTCGCGCAACGACCCGAGAGGGCGGCGGGGCGGGGCGTTTAGACGCCGGGCCAG
>JASCPG010000082.1 GCA_029960085.1 Microbacteriaceae bacterium PS02067
GGCGCGACGGGCGCGACGGCCGCGACGGCCGCGACGTGGGCGATGGCCGCGACGGCCGCGGCGTCCGCACCGCTCACGGTGAGTGCGGTCGGCGAGGCCATCGGCGTCGATCAGCCGCGCGCGTCGAAGCTCATCCAGCAGGCGGTCGCCCTCGGGCTGGTGCGCCGTGAGGCCGACCCGGCCGATGCGCGACGGACGCGCATCGCCCTCACCGACGAGGGCGCGAGGATCGCCCGCGGCTTCCGCGGGCAGCGCCGCGAGCACCTGTCCGAGGCGCTTGCGGGTTTTTCCGCCGAGGAGCGCGCCGAGCTCGCACGACTGCTCGGCAAACTGGCGGATGCCTGGCCGCACGCCGGCTGATCCGGGTGGTTCGCCGTGCTCGGCGGGTCGGCGCTGCAGCAGGAGATCGAGCACCCGGGGTCGATGCTCGCCGTCGATGGCTCCGTCGACCTGCAGGGGGCGCTGTTCCAGCTGTTCGAGCACCTCCCGGCGAACCAGGTGCTGACCGTCGGCGCGATCGTGCTGATCGGCATCTTCTTCGTCACGTCGGCCGACTCGGGCGCGCTCGTCATGGGCATGATCGCGACGGGCGGCGACGCCGAGCCGCGCCGGTGGGTGCGTGTCTTCTTCACGCTGGCGACGGCGGTGCTCGCCGTCGCCCTGCTGCTCGCGGGCGGGCTGGCGGCGCTGCAGACGGCCGCGATCACGATCGCGCTCCCGTTCAGCATCGTGATGCTGCTCATCTGCTGGGCGACGGTCATCGCATTCCGGCGCGAGCGACGCGTGTACGACCGCGCGGAGCGCGCCCAGCTCGTCGAGTACGTCGGAGAGCACTACGGGCTCGATGTCGAAAGCGGCAATGAGGAGGGGGTGCGGATGCCGCGGTGGCTGGCGTCGCGGCGTCGAGCGCGCGCGGAGGCCCGCGAGTGACATCATGGGGGCATGCCCGTCCACGTTGAGCGCGCCGAGCTTCCCGGCATCGGCATCCGGACCGACCTCCTCACCAAGGAGGGTCGCCGGCTGTCGGTGGTGAGCCTCCGTGACGGCGGACGCGAAGTCGCCCTCTCCGACGAGGACGACCCCGACCGCGCCGACGAGACGATCGTCCTCACCGACGACGAGGCCAATGCCGTCTCGGAGATGCTCGGCGGCGCGCACATCATCACGCAGCTCGCCGGTGTGCAGGAGGTGCCGGGCCTCCACATGGAGAAGATCCCGCTGCGGGCGGACTCGCCCTACGTCGGCCGCGCGCTCGGCGACACCAAGGCGCGCACCCTCACGCGCTGCTCGATCGTCGCGATCGTCCGGGCGACCGAGGTCGTCCCCGCGCCGGAGCCCGGCGATCTGCTGGAGGCGGGCGACGCGCTGGTGGCCGTCGGCACGCGCGAGGGCCTCGACCGACTGGTCCGCATCGTCTCGGGCGACTGATCGTGGATGCCGGTGCGATCGACCTGATCGAGATCGGCGCGCTCCTGCTCGGCATTGCCGTGGTGGGCAGGCTCGCCGGGCGCTTCGGACTCTCGCCCATCCCGTTCATCGTCATCGGCGGCCTCGTGCTCGGCGAGGGCGGCTTCTACGCGGTCGACCATGCGGAGGGGTTCATCGCGATCGGCGCCGACATCGGCGTCATCCTGCTCCTGCTCCTGCTGGGCCTCGAGTACAGCCCGCGGGAGCTCGTGGGGAACCTCCGGACGAGCTCGCGTGCGGGCGTCCTGGACATGGCCCTCAATGCGATCCCCGGTGCCGCGCTCGCCCTCGTCCTCGGGTGGGGGCCGATCGCCGCGCTCGTGCTCGCCGGCGTCACCTGGGTCTCCTCGTCGGGCGTCATCGCGAAGGTCCTGCAGGATCTCGGGCGCCTCTCCAACCGCGAAACCCCGACGGTCCTGTCGATCCTCGTCATCGAAGACCTTGCGATGGCGTTCTACCTGCCCATCCTCACGGCGCTCCTCGTCGGTCTCGACCTCGGTGCGGGTGTCGTCACTGTCGTCGTGGCACTGGCCTCCGTGCTCGTCATCCTCTACCTCGCCCTCCGGCACGGCAAGCGCTTCTCACGCCTGCTGTGGACGAAGGATGCCGAGGCGCTCCTGCTCTCGGTGCTCGGCATCGCCGTGCTGGTCGCGGGCCTCGCCTCGGAGGTCAAGGTGTCGGCTGCGGTGGGTGCGTTCCTCGTGGGCATCGCGATCCAGGGCAAGACGGCGGTCGAGGCCGAGCGGCTCCTCTCGCCGCTGCGCGACCTGTTCGCGGCGATCTTCTTCCTCTACTTCGGACTGTCCACCGACCCGGCCGACCTGTTCCCGATGCTGCTGCCCGCGCTCGGGCTCACGGTCGTCACGATCGGCACGAAGATCGCGACCGGCTACCTCGCGGCGGCACGGGCGGGGATCGCTGAAGCGGGACGCTGGCGCGCGGGATTCGTCCTCATGCCGCGCGGGGAGTTCTCCATCGTCATCGCGGGGCTTGCCGTCGGTGCGGGCGTCGATGCGTCGCTCGGTGCGCTCGCCGCCGCGTATGTACTGTTCACCATGGTCGCGGGGCCGTTCCTCGCGCGCATTCCGGATGCCGGCTGGTTCACCCGGTTCTCGAAGCGTCGGCAGCAGGCCCGCCGTGCCCGCGCGGCCGGCGCAGTGACGGCCGGCTGACGCCGCGGCCGGCCGCGGCCTTCGGCGAACGACGTGGTTGCTCGGCCGTGCGAGCTGCCGGCACGCTCACCGGGGAGGGTCACCCGCCGAGGTCACCCGCACCCGCAGAGGTTCGTCCGGATCCAGTCCGCGGCATCCCTCTGCGCGAGGCGGCCCGAACGGATCTCCCGGGCGAAGGCGATCGCCTCGTCGCTGAGCCGCCCGTCGGCCGAGTCGGGTGCGTCGCGCAGGATCCTCGTCGTGAGGAACCGCGTCAGCCGGCTGCCGATGCGTGCGGCGACCGCGACGGTCCCCGCGAAGTGCCGCGCCTGGCCGTCGGTGTCGTCGTCCAGCCGGCGACGGAAGCCGCGCCCGCGCAGGCGGTTGCTGCCGCCCGACGCGGCATCCGTGATCCACAGCGGCCCCGGACGAACTCCACCGATCCTGCCGACTTCGCGGAGGAATCGCCCGTCCGAGTGCCCGCGCCGCGCCAGGTCGCCGACCGCGTCGGCGAGGGCGGCGCAGGCATCCATCGTTCCACTGTAGGCCGGGCGTCCACGACGCCGCCGGGCGCGGCGGCGGGCGCCTCGCCGGTCACTCCGCGCGGATGTGCGCCGGCAGCTTCACGAGGAGGAGCAGCACGAGCCCGATCAGGAGGACGAGACCGATCCCGAGCACGCCGTAGACGATGCCGCCGAACAGCGCCAGCGAGAGCGACCACGCGAGCGGCGAGAGGAACGAGACCGCCCGGCCCGTCGTCGCATAGAGGCCGAAGATCTCGCCCTGCTGGCTCGCCGGTGCGAGGCGCGTGAGAAGGCCGCGGCTCGCCGCCTGCGCGGGGCCGACGAAGGCGCAGAGGGCCAGTCCGCAGACCCAGAAGACGATCGCACCGAGGTCGCGCAGGGCGAACACGGCGAGCGACATCGCCACGAGGCCGGCGAGCGAGATGACGATCAGCCGGCGCGGGCCGATCGCGTCGTCGAGCCGCCCCGCGAGGATCGTCGAGATGCCGGCGACGAGGTTCGCGGCCAGGCCGAAGGCGATGACCTCGAGGAACGAGAAACCGAAGCCCTGCGCGGCGAGCACCGCACCGAACGCGAACACGCCGGCGAGGCCGTCGCGGTAGACGGCGGCGGCGAGCAGGAACCAGAACGTCGAGCGGCTCGTGCGGAAGAGGGCCGCGAGGCTCCGCGCGAGTACGACGTACGACGCGAAGAACCCGACCTTCGCCCCGGTGCCGTACGCGGGGGACTCGGGGACGTTCCGGAACAGCGGGATCGAGAACACGATCGTCCACACCGCGCACAAGACCGCGACGAGCTTGTACGCGAGGGGCTCGCTCTGCCCGATCGCGAACAGGAGCGGGATGCAGGCGATGAGCGCCACGACGCCGCCGAGATATCCGAGGCCCCACCCGAGGCCCGAGATCCGTCCGATCGTGCGGGGGGTCGAGACCTCCGAGAGCATCGCGTAGTAGCTGACGTTCCCGATCTCGGAGATGACGGCGCCGAACGCCACCGCGAACGCGCCGAACCAGAAGTAGGCGGGGTTCGCCTCGACGAAGAACAGCGAGAACTGCACGAGCGCCACGGCGATCGTCGCCCCGATGATCCACTTCTTCTTGCTGCCCCGGGCATCGGCCTGCTGGCCGAGCACGGGCGCGAGGATGACGATGAAGATGCCGGCGGCGAAGTTCGCCCAGCCCCACCATTCGGACAGGTCGGTGAGCCCCTGACAGTAGGCGGTGCCGACGGATGCCGCCTCGTTGCAGTTGAGGTAGGTGCCGTCGGGGAGGAGGCCGGACTCCCGCGCTGCGGGGTCGAGGAACTGGCGCGAGGTGAGGTACAGCGCGACCCAGACGAAGGTCAGGATGACGGTGTTGAAGGGCTGCATGGCCCAGTCCCACATCGCCCACGAGATGACGCGCTTGCGCGGGACGGGCTCGGTGTTCACCGCGCCCGGGGTGTCCGCGGCGCCGACGATGGCCGCGCTGGCGGCAGGAGCGGGGTCATCGGGAAGAGACATGTTCATGACGGTATGTGCTCTCGGTGAACGGCGGGTGCGGGGCATCCGATCGGCGCGGGGACGGTGCGGTGCACGGTCAGGCTACCGGCGATGGGGCCGATTGCGGGGCGGACGGCTAGCGTTGTCGCATGACCGCAGGCGAGAACGCAGAGAACACCGACGCGGATGCCGCGGCATCCACCCCCGCTTTCGCCGACCTCGGCCTCGATCCGGCGGTCCTCAAGGCGCTGAAGGACGTCGGCTACGAGACGCCGTCGGCGATCCAGGCCGCGACGATCCCGCCGCTGCTGGCGGGGCGCGACGTCCTCGGCACGGCGCAGACCGGCACCGGCAAGACGGCCGCGTTCGCGCTGCCGATCCTGTCGCAGCTGGAGCTCGCGCAGAAGACGCCGCAGGCGCTCGTGCTGGCCCCCACCCGCGAACTCGCGCTGCAGGTGTGCGAGGCGTTCGAGTCGTATGCCTCGCACCTGAAGGGCGTACACGTGCTGCCGGTCTACGGCGGGCAGGGCTACGGCCAGCAGCTGTCGGCCCTCCGCCGCGGCGTGCACATCGTCGTCGGCACTCCCGGCCGCATCATGGACCATCTCGACAAGGGGACTCTCGATCTCTCCGAGCTGCGCTTCCTCGTGCTCGACGAGGCAGACGAGATGCTGCGCATGGGCTTCGCCGAGGACGTCGAGACGATCCTCGCCGAGACCCCCGACGACAAGCAGGTCGCGCTGTTCTCCGCCACGATGCCGGCACAGATCCGGCGCCTCGCGGGCACGTATCTGAAGGATGCGGAGGAGATCAACGTCAAGGCGAAGACGACGACGTCCGCGAACATCACGCAGCGCTACCTCGTCGTCTCGTACCCGCAGAAGGTGGATGCCCTGACGCGCATCCTCGAGGTCGAGCCGTTCGAGGGGATGATCGTCTTCACCCGCACGAAGAACGAGACCGAGACCCTCGCCGAGAAGCTCCGCGCCCGCGGGTACACCGCTGCGGCGATCAACGGCGACATCGCGCAGGCCCAGCGCGAGCGCACCGTGAACCAGCTGAAGGACGGCAAGCTCGACATCCTGGTCGCGACCGACGTCGCCGCGCGCGGTCTCGACGTGGAGCGGATCAGTCACGTCGTGAACTTCGACCTGCCGATCGACACCGAGTCGTACGTGCACCGCATCGGGCGCACGGGCCGGGCGGGCCGCACGGGCGACGCGATCAGCTTCGTCACCCCGCGGGAGCGGCGCATGCTGGCATCCATCGAGAAGGCGACGCGGCAGCCGCTCACCGAGATGAGCCTGCCGAGCGCCGAGGACGTCAACGCGACGCGCCTGACGCGCTTCGACGACGCGATCACCGCGGCGCTCACCGAGACCGAGCGCGTCGACCGCTTCCGCGACATCATCAACCACTACGTGCGTCACCACGACGTGCCCGAGGCCGACGTCGCGGCGGCGCTCGCCGTCGTGGCGCAGGGCGAGACGCCGCTGCTGCTGGATGCCGCTGCGGACGAGCCGCCGCACCGCGAGCGCTTCGACCGGGATCGTGACCGGGGCGACCGCGGCGACAGGTTCGACCGTGACCGCGGCGACCGTGAGGGCGGGCCGCGCCGCGACCGCCGCGGGGCGGGCCCGACGGCGACCTACCGCATCGAGGTCGGGCGGCGCCACAAGGTCGAGCCGCGGCAGATCGTCGGAGCGCTCGCGAACGAGGGCGGCTTCCGCCGCGAGGACTTCGGGGCGATCCAGATCCGCCCCGACTTCTCGCTCGTGGAGCTTCCCGCGGACCTTCCGGCCGGAACGCTCAAGCGCCTGGAGAACACCCGCATCTCGGGCCGCCTCATCGAGATCAAACCCGACCGCTTCCAGCGCTCGGCGAAGCGCCCGGACCGCGGCGACCGGCCGGCTCGGCGGCCGCGCGACTGATCGTCGCAAAGTTGACAGAACACATGTCAAGTTCACCTTGACACGCGATGGGGTGCGCGGTAACGTGGCATCCATCACAAGTTGAGTCGTTGTGACTCAACCCTCAGATTTCATCGCACAACAAGGAGAAACACACATGGCACGTTCAGTGGGTATCGACCTCGGTACGACGAACTCCGTCGTCTCCGTCCTCGAGGGCGGCGAGCCGAAGGTCATCGCCAACGCCGAAGGCTTCCGCACGACCCCCTCGGTCGTCGCGTTCACGAAGGACGGCGAGGTGCTCGTCGGCGAGACCGCCAAGCGCCAGGCTGTGACCAACGTCGACCGCACGATCTCCTCCGTCAAGCGCCACATGGGCACCGACTGGAAGACGCAGCCGATCGATGGCAAGCAGTACACGCCGCAGGAGATCTCCGCGCGCATCCTGCAGAAGCTCAAGCGCGACGCGGAGACGTACCTCGGCGACTCGGTGACCGACGCCGTCATCACCGTTCCCGCGTACTTCAACGACGCCGAGCGTCAGGCCACGAAGGATGCCGGTGAGATCGCCGGCCTCAACGTCCTCCGCATCATCAACGAGCCCACCGCTGCCGCCCTGGCCTACGGCCTCGACAAGGGCAAGGAGGACGAGCTCATCCTCGTCTTCGACCTCGGTGGTGGCACGTTCGACGTGTCCCTGCTCGAAGTGGGCAAGGACGACGACTTCTCCACCATCCAGGTGCGCGCCACCGCCGGTGACAACCGCCTCGGCGGTGACGACTGGGACCAGCGCCTCGTCGACTACCTGATCAAGCAGTTCAAGGACACGACCGGCGTCGACGTCTCAGGCGACAAGATCGCGCTGCAGCGCCTCAAGGAGGCCGCGGAGCAGGCGAAGAAGGAACTCTCGTCATCGACGAGCACCTCGATCAACCTGCCGTACCTGTCGCTCACCGACTCGGGCCCCGTGTCGCTGTCGGAGACGATCACGCGCGCGAAGTTCGAGGACCTCACGAAGGATCTGCTCGACCGCACGAAGAAGCCGTTCAACGACGTCGTCGCCGAGGCGGGCATCAAGGTCGCCGACATCGACCACGTGGTCCTCGTCGGCGGTTCGACCCGCATGCCGCAGGTCACCGAACTCGTCAAGCAGCTCACCGGCGGCAAGGAGCCCAACAAGGGCGTCAACCCCGATGAGGTCGTCGCCGTGGGTGCCGCCCTGCAGGCCGGTGTCCTCAAGGGCGAGCGCAAGGACGTGCTGCTGATCGACGTCACCCCCCTGAGCCTCGGTATCGAGACCAAGGGTGGCATCATGACGAAGCTCATCGAGCGCAACACCGCCATCCCGACCAAGCGCAGCGAGACGTTCACGACCGCCGACGACAACCAGCCGTCGGTCGCGATCCAGGTGTTCCAGGGTGAGCGCGAGTTCACGCGTGACAACAAGCCGCTCGGCACCTTCGAGCTGACCGGCATCGCGCCGGCTCCCCGGGGCATCCCGCAGGTCGAGGTCACGTTCGACATCGACGCGAACGGCATCGTGCACGTGTCCGCGAAGGACAAGGGCACCGGCAAGGAGCAGTCGATGACGATCACCGGCGGCTCGAGCCTCCCGAAGGAGGACATCGACCGCATGGTGCGCGAGGCTGAGGAGCACGCCGCCGAGGACAAGAAGCGTCGCGAGTCGGCAGAGGTGCGCAACCAGGCCGAGACGCTCTCGTACTCGATCGAGAAGCTCATCAAGGACAACGAGGACAAGCTGCCGGCCGAGGTCAAGGACTCCGTCAAGGCCGACGTCGACGCGCTGAAGTCCGCGCTGGCCGGTGAAGACGAGGATGCCGTGAAGACGGCCTTCGACAAGCTGAACGCGTCGCAGTCGCAGCTCGGCGAGGCCATCTACGCCGCGTCGCAGGCCGAGGGCCAGAGCGCCGACCCGTCGGCGACCGACCCCGGTGCCGGCGAGGTGCCGAACCCCGAAGAGGATGTCATCGACGCCGAGGTCGTCGACGACGAGGACGAGAAGAAGTAAGAAAGCGGATCATGACCAAGGACTTCGAGAACGAGGTCCCCGGTGACGAGGGGCCGGATGCCACGGCATCCGGCCCCGACTCGCAGGAGGACGAACTGACCGTCGACGACCACCTCGCCGCGCCCCAGACCGCCGCGGCTGCCGTCGCCGAGGCAT
>JASCPG010000083.1 GCA_029960085.1 Microbacteriaceae bacterium PS02067
CCCTCGGCGTGGTCGCCGTCGGCGGGGGCGCCGTCGCCGCGCTGCTCGCCGCCGTCGCGTCGGGCGCTCTCGGCCCCGGGAGGCTCGCGGACACCGGGCCCGCGGCGGGGCCCGTCGGCTTCGCGGTGGCGGTGGAGCTTCTCGTGGGCGCGGCGATCGCACTGTTCGCGCCGGTGCGTCGTACGAAGGCTCCGCGGTGGGAGTCGGGGGATGCCGACACTGTGGCATCCGAGGCCGGGGCGGGGCGTGCCGGGGCCGCCGGGACTTCGGTGACAGACGCGCGCGCGGTCGACCTGGACCTCTCCGAGGCGGCGTTCGAGGAGACCGCGCCTGTCGCGCCGGTCGTGGTGCTCGCACACGCCGAGACGGCGCCCTTCGTAGGCGACGCGCGCGAGACGCGCGAGGCGCCCGCGGATGCCGCGCCCGACGACACGGACACGGAAGCGTTCGAGGCATCCGACCTCGACCCCCTCGCCGCGCTCGGCGACGGCGACCCGGCGCTGGGCGGCGGCGACGAGGCCCTCGGTGACGGCGACGAGGAACGGCCCGTCTGACCCGGCGCCGTCCGGGCCCGCACATCCCCGCCGGTAGACTGGCCGCGTGCTCACGGTCGCCGTCCTCATCTCGGGAACGGGGTCGAACCTGCGTGCGCTCCTCGAGGCCGCGGCGGACCCCGACTTCCCCGCGCGGATCGTCGTCGTCGGTGCCGACCGCGAGGCCGACGGCTTCGCGCACGCGGAAGCCTTCGGCATCCCCACCGTGCTCGTGCCCTTCCGCGAGTTCGAGAGCCGCGAGCAGTGGGGGGAGGAGCTGCGCGCGCAGATCGACGTGTGGACGCCCGACCTCGTCGTGCTGAGCGGTCTCATGCGACTGCTGCCCGCGGAGCTCGTGGATGCCTGGGCGCCCGCCCTCATCAACACCCACCCCGCGTACCTGCCCGAGTTCCCCGGCGCCCACGGGGTGCGCGACGCGCTCGCCGCCGGTGTCACCGAGACCGGGGCGAGCGTCATCGTCGTCGATTCGGGCGTCGACTCCGGCCCGATCCTCGCGCAGGAGCGGGTGCCGGTGCTCGCCGGCGACACGGAGCACTCGCTGCACGAGCGGATCAAGCCCGTCGAGCGACGTCTGCTCATCGACGTCGTCCGCGGCATCGCGACGGGCGCGATCGATCTCGCCGCCTTCGCGCCGGATGCCCCTGCCGCGGGCCCTCGCTGACCTTCCCCCGCCCCCGAACTCTGGAGATTCCGCCATGGCCGGTCCTGTTGTCGATCCCGCCCTGTACCGCCACCGCGATGTCGTGCCGATCCGCCGCGCGCTCATCTCGGTGAGCGACAAGACCGACCTGCTGCCTCTCGCGCAGGCGCTCGCCGGAGCGGGCGTCGCACTCGTCTCGACGGGCGGATCCGCCGCTCTCCTGCGCGACGCGGGGCTCGAGGTCACCGATGTCGCGCAGGTGACGGGCTTTCCCGAATCGCTCGGCGGCCGTGTCAAGACGCTCCACCCGAGCGTGCACGCGGGCCTTCTCGCCGACCTGCGCCTCGAAGACCACGAGACGCAGCTGAACGAGCTCGGCGTCCTGCCGTTCGAACTCGTCGTCGTCAACCTCTACCCGTTCGTCGAGACGGTCGCCTCGGGCGCTGTCGGCGATGCCGTCGTCGAGCAGATCGACATCGGCGGCCCCGCCATGGTGCGCGCCTCGGCGAAGAACTTCGCGAACGTCGCGATCGCCGTATCGCCTTCGTCGTACCCGGCCATCATCGAAGCGCTCGGTGCGGGCGGCACGACCCTCGCGCACCGTCGCGACCTCGCCGCACGCGCCTTCGCGCACACCGCCGAATACGACCGCGCCGTCGCGACCTGGTTCGCCGAGGCGAGCCTCGCCGACGAGCAGGACCTCCCGCAGCACCTCACGATCAAGGCCGAGCGACTCGAGACCCTCCGCTACGGCGAGAACTCGCACCAGCGTGCCGCGATCTACTCCCGCGTCGGCGGCCACGGCATCGCGCAGGCGACGCAGCTGCAGGGCAAGGAGATGAGCTACAACAACTACGTCGACGCGGATGCCGCGCTGCGCGCCGCGTTCGACATGGTGAAGCCCGCCGTCGCGATCATCAAGCACGCGAACCCGTGCGGCATCGCCGTGGCCGCGCCGAACGCGCTCGACGAGATCGCGTCGGCGCACCTCCGCGCGCACGAGTGCGACCCCGTGTCGGCGTTCGGCGGCGTCATCGCCGCGAACCGCTCCGTGACGCTCAAGATGGCGGAGAACCTCCGCGACATCTTCACCGAGGTCATCGTCGCGCCCGACTTCGAGCCCGAGGCACTCGAGGTCTTCGCGCTGAAGAAGAACTTGCGTGTGCTGCAGCTGCCCGCCGACTGGCGTCAGGAGCAGATGGACGTGCGCCTGGTCTCCGGCGGGCTGCTGCTTCAGGACGCCGACCGCTTCCCCGCGGAGGTCGAGTCGCTCGTCGACGGCTGGCAGCTCGTCACCGGCGAGATGCCGGACGACGCCGAGAAGGCGAACCTCGCGTTCGCCTGGAAGGCCTGCCGCGCCGTGAAGTCCAACGCGATCGTCCTGGCGCAGGGCTCGGCGACGGTCGGGATCGGCATGGGCCAGGTCAACCGCGTCGACTCGTGCCGCCTTGCGGTGGAGCGCGCGGGAGACCGCGCGGCGGGGTCGGTCGCGGCATCCGATGCCTTCTTCCCGTTCGCCGACGGCCCGCAGGTGCTGATCGACGCCGGCATCCGCACGATCATCCAGCCGGGCGGGTCGGTGCGCGACCAGGAGGTCATCGACGCCGCGCAGGCCGCCGGCGTGACGATGTTCTTCACCGGCGAGCGCCACTTCTTCCACTGAGCCCGGGTCCCGGGCCCGGTTCACTGTCCCGGTTCACTGGGCGTTCAGCTGGCACTTCGCCGACCTGCGCGGCCCGGTTCCTTGCTGATCGCCCCCACTGGTCCGCCCACGGGGGTGGGCTGGTCTCGCGCCGCCCGGTGTCCCGAACTCCTCCAATCCGCGAGGCCGCCGCTCGCACGCCCCGGAATGGCGCGGCGTGCCGGCCGACCCCGCGTCGGCTTGGAGGAGTTCGGTCTTGCCGGGAGGCGGGCGCCGGGAGGCGGGAGGCGGGAGTCGGGCTCCGACCGTCGGGAGGCGGGCAGGTCGGCACCTGTCCTCTCGCGGTCGGATGGGGCGGGCACTGGCCGTCCTTGGCTGGGTGCGGCAGCCGCGATCTGTGGCCCGAACTCCTCCAACGTGTAGGCCCGGGGCCGCGCGCCCTTGGGATGGCGCGGGCGACGTGCCGGCGCGGTGCCGAGTTGGAGGAGTTCGGGATGCATGCGGCTCGACCGGGCCCGGCGCCGGCACCGGCGTCGAGGGGATGGGGAGTTCTCCCCATCGAAGGGGGTGGAGATGGTCGGTTAGGGTCTTCGATGGGAGGTGTCCGCTATGGGCATGATGTTGCCGAATGAGCTGATTTGGGTGATGGAGAAGCTGGGTTTCGACTGGCCTGACATCGACGAGGACGAGCTTCGTCGTGGTGGCCACATGGTCGGCGTGTTCCGGACCGAGCTCGAGGGCAAGCTGCAGGCGATGGACCGCAAGGTCAACGGCGACCTCGCGGCTGCCATGCGAGGCCAGGCCGGGCCGGCCTACGTCGGTGCCTGGAACACCAACCGCTCGCAGAACCTGCAGAAGCTGGTCGACATCCTCGGTCCCGTCCCCGCGGGGGTCGAGGTCGCGGCGGGCGGCGTGTTCGCGCTGAAGATGAAGGTGATCTTCGACGTCACGACGACGATGATCGCGCTCGTCGGCATGCTGACGAACCCCGTCACCGCGGTCGGGGCCGGCCCGATGCTGATCATCAAGAAGAAGCTCCTGAACGCTGCCGTCGATATCGCAGTGGAGCAGGTGCTGAACCAGGTCCTCCCGATGGTCATCGAACCGCTCGTGCAGGAGCTTCCCGGAATCGTCATGGCGGCCCTCGAATCGCCCATCGTCGAGGCCGTGGCGGGCGATCCCGACGAGTTCTACGCCGACCTCCAGGCCCTCGAGCAGGCTCAGGGTGAGATGGAACAGCACGCCGCCGATGTCGAGACCATGACGGAGCGGCTCATGGCCGACCTCGCGAGCCTCAACATCGGAGGCGACTGACATGGGGATGGGACCCGTCGTCCGGAGCCTCAAGAACGCGCTGGACGGGATGCCCGTGCATGTGCGCCAGCTCGGGGAGATGTTCCGTCGACACGGTCGCACGCAGAAGCGCAGCATCGCGGATGTCCACGACCTGGATGCGATGCACGTCGACGCGCCGCGCCCGCGGACGACCCCCGGCTTCCACGCGGACGGCACCGTGAAGGCGGAAGACTTCCGCACGCCCCGGGACGGGGCCTATTACTGGTCGGGCATGTACCCGCGCAAGGGCGACGAGATCGCGGGGGAGATCGCCGCTTCCCACGGCGGGACCACGCTGGAGCAGCTCATCGACGCGCGCGGCATCCAGATGCCGCAGTGGGATGCCGACAATCCCGACGTCGTCGCGACGTGGACCCGCGTCTCGGAGGCGTACGCGTCGGGAGCCTCGGGCGAGGTGCGTGCTGTCCTGGGTGACAACCTCCGACCGGGCGCCGTGTGGTGGTCGGAGCTCGAAAGACTCAAGGCGAACGATGCCGTGACGAAGGTGATCCGGGTCCATCCCGACACCCTCGTCGAGACGGTGATCTGGCCGGATTAGGCGAAGGAGAAGAACTGTGATCGATGAGATCCTCAGCCGTGCCGTGGTCGCGTACCTCGGCAAGGAGTGGTCGCCGTTTCCGCGCAGCGATGTCGAGGCGGTCTCGGCGCTCGCGGGCGACGACCCCGAGACGCTGATCGCGCGGGTTCGCGAGATCGAGGCCGAGACCATGGCAGTCGAGGTCGATTGGTCGACCCGCACGCTCAGCGAGGGCGGGCGTGTCGCCCGCGCGGCGATGGCCGAGCGGCATCCCGAACTCTCCGAGGCCGCACTCGACGCGCTCTACTGGGCGTTCACCTACAACTGGCGCTGATCATGGGAATGGGACCGGTCGTCCGCAGCCTCAAGGACGCACTGGACGGGATGCCCGTGCACGTGCGCCAACTCGCGGAGATGTTCCGAAAGCACGGTCGCTCGCAGCAGCGCAACGTCACGGACATCCATGATCTCGACTCCGCCGACGCGCTCGATCTCTTGGACAAGGGATGGAAGGGCGACTGGACGCCGAACGACGTCGTGCGCGCGGGCCACTGGTCGCGGCCCGATCCGAGTGAGTACCTCGACGCGGACTACATCGCGCAGCATCTGGCGCGCTTCGACGACGGCGCGAGCCGCATCTACTTCTCCGACTCGCTGCACACGTGGGGTCCGGGCAATCGCGGGACGACATTCGTCTTCCCGACGTCGGAACTGCAGAACATCCTCGACGAGACCGGCGGCGACGCACTCGCGCTGGCCGATCGACTCGGCCTCGAACCGGGTGACTTCCTGGATGCCTCCGGCAACCCCGTCACCGTCGAGATCCGCCACTTCGCTCCCGATGAGCTGTCCGGGCTGAGGCTGCCGTCGGGCAACGAGGGCGGAGCGAACGCGCACTGGATCCCCGGCGGGTATCTGCCCACGGGCATTCCGGAGGCGGTCATCGACATCCCCGACTCCGCGACGGGCATCGGTCACCTTCCCTCGGGCGGCAGCGACTACAACCCCGGCCTCTGGCCGGGCACAGCCGAGGGGCTGACCCTGCGATGACGGCCGCATCGGATGCCTGAGGTCGAAGCGCCCGGCGCGGGCTGGTTCTCGGCGCTGTCGCCGGGCTCGGTCGATGGGGGCGCGGTGATCACCTACAGCGACGGCGCCCTCGTGAGCTCCGGTGCGCGCATCGTCGATGCCATCGACGCGCTGCCCTCGGGGGCGCCGACCGCCCCGCGGGAATCCTGGCTGACGGACGGCGTGCCGCTCCTTCATCGTGGCGAGGCGTCGATCGTTCCGCTCGCGTCGATCCCCGACCCGGGATCGGGCGATCTCCTCGCGGGCGCGAACGACCTCTGGATGGCCGTGCGCACGACCGCCGACCACACGCGCGGGCGTGGCCTCGAGCTCGATCTCGATGACCCGGCCGATCCGTATGCGCAGGAGCTGCGCCGCACCGGCGCCCGCCGCGCGACGTGGTGGGGCCGCGCGGAGCAGGCCCTCGTCCTCGTGGTCTACGGCGCGCCCCTGCCGGCGCCGATCTCGTCGATCGCCGCGCACATCGTCCCGCTGGAGTGGCTCGACGTGGATGCCCCGCCGAAGCGGCGTACCCGCGTGGTCTCGGATCTCGCGTGGACCTGGCGCGACGCGGTCGCCGTGCCGCAGGACGCGGACTCGGTGCGGGAGGGCGCGGTGCTCGCGGCGGACGGCCCTTCGCTCGTCGCCGCAGTGGAGACGTTCGCCGCGCGCGGGACGGTGCGTTCGGGGTGGCTCGCGCCGGAGATCACGCTCCTCGCCGGAGCCGGAGCCGGAGCCGGAGCCGGAGCCGGAGCCGGCGACGCCGCGGTGGTCCCGCTCGCCTGGCGCTCGGCGAGCCTCGACCGCGACACGCTCCCCGCCCAGCAGCTCGACGAGCGGGCGCATCGCCTTCGCGAGGCGGTGGCCCGGGCTTTCACCGACCGGTGCGGCGAACCCGAGGGTGTGGTGCCGCACGCCGATGCGCCGTACTGGCGGGTCGGAGGCCTGTGCGCCGCCCTCGTGTCCGAGCCATCGCGAGAGCGCGGCCCCGCGCGCTCCTCCCTCGTGCTCGTGCCGGTGCCGCACGATGCC
The DNA here is from genome assembly GCA_029960085.1 of Microbacteriaceae bacterium PS02067. Classification (GTDB taxonomy): domain Bacteria; phylum Actinomycetota; class Actinomycetes; order Actinomycetales; family Microbacteriaceae; genus Microbacterium. Next base: position 6,810 of record JASCPG010000083.1, read on the forward strand.
GGGGCATCCGGCCCCGCGGCTGCGATCGCGCGGGCGCTCGCGCGGGGAGCAGCCGAATGGACGTGGGCGGACATCATCGCCGCCGCGCAGACGGATGCCACAGTGCCTCGCGCCGCAGCCCACACGACGCCCCACCGGGACGTCCGTCCCACGGCGGGCGCCGCAACGCCGGACCGGTAGCCTTGCAGGAGCCCGCAGGAGGATCAGGACCCATGACCGAGACAACCGCAGAGCCCGCGGCAACTCCCCGCCTCTTCGGGGCGAGCGAGTTGGGCGTGCTGTCGCTCACCGCGCCGGGCGACGCGCATCCGCGCGTAGAGTACGTCGGCGGCGACCTGTTCATCGGGCTCGTCGATGCCCGAACGGGCGCCGCGGTGACACAGGGCGAAGCCGAGACGTGGGCGCGGCCGTTCCGCGACGTCGTCGCCGATGCGGTTCGTCGGGCGGGGGAGCTCCCCGCCGTCGTCGACGGGGCCCTCGTGATCGACGACGAGGCCGTCGCGGCATCCGTCCTCCTCTTCCCCTCGCGTCTTCACGGCCTCGCATTGCAGGGGACGCCCGTGCTCTTCGCGCTCGCACGCGACGCGGTCGTCGTCGTCGGGGCCGACGACGAGCCGGCGATCGCCCGCGTGCTCGATCGCGCCGACGCGCTGTACGCCGCGGGCGGGCCTCTCCTCAGCGCACACGCGCTCACCCTGACGGATGCCGGCTGGGCGCCGTTCGCCTGGCGAGAGGCCGTACCCGCACTCGAGATGCGCTTCGAGCGCATGCTCCGGCTGTTCGCCGTGCGCGCCTACGAGGCGCAGGCTCCCGCGCTGCAGCGGCCGGATCTGCACGTCGCCGCGCCGAAGATCGAGGTGCTCCAGACAGGTGTCACGACGACCCTCGCCGCGTGGCCGAAGGGCACCGCCACGCTCCTCCCCGTCGTCGACAACGTCGTCGTCGCCGACCCCGCGGGCACCCTCAGCGTCGCGACCTTCGACCAATTCCTCGCCGCGGGCGGCGACGCTATCGTCCGCACCGGACTGTCGCCGCTGCGGTACTTCGTGCCGGGCGAACCGCCTCGGAACGGCGAGGCATGATTTGGGAGGTTGACGAGCGCGAGCGCGTCATCGAGGGAGTGGATGCCGAGGGGCGTCCCGATCCGGCATATGCCGCCGCGCTCGGGCTCATCCGAGCGCCGTACGGCCGCCGCGCACTCGCCGTCGTCGTCGACATCGCGATCTGGATCGTGATCCAGCTGCCCCTGTGGCTCGGCGCGATGCCGCTGGTGATGAAACTCGCCGACGGTGCGATCTCGCCCTACGGCCTCGTGAACCACGCCGGCTTCGTGCCGGCGGTCGTGTGCGCGGCGATCACGGTCGTCCTCTCGCTCGTCTTCACTCTCGTGCAGTGGATCCTCCACGGCCGGCGGGGCTTCACGATCGGCAAGGTCGCCGCAGGCATCCGCACCGTGAACGTCCGAACCCTCGAGCGGCCCGGCGTCTGGCGGATGCTGCTACGTTTCCTCATCGTCTCGGTGTCGGGCATCGTGCCGCTGTTCGGACCGGCGGTCGTGCTGCTGTCGGTGACCTTCGATCCGCAGAGCCGCGGCCGCGGCTGGCACGACCGGGCGGCGCAGGCGTGGCTCGTGGATGCCCGGAAGGGCCTCGACCCGTACGACGAGAAGCGCATGCGCCTGGCGCGCAAGGGCGTCAGCGTGGGGACCGTACGGGAGCGGGCGAAGCTACCGTCGCTGGCGACCTCGCGCGACCCCGGCGCACAGCCCGAGTACCAGCCCGGTCGCCGCATCAGCGCGGGCGTGCTCGGCGTCGGACGCGCCGCCGAGCCTGCTCATACGCCCGCGGCGCCCCGGTCGCTCGCGACGCCGCCGGCCGATGCGTCCGCAC
>JASCPG010000084.1 GCA_029960085.1 Microbacteriaceae bacterium PS02067
GAGCCGGCCCGACCACGCTTGGGGCCTCGCCCGGCCGCGCGCCCGCCCGGCCGGGCCGCGGCCGGCGCGCGATGCCGGCTGCCGTCACTTCCAGAGGCCGCGCCCCGGCACTTTCCGGCGCCCGGCGCTGCGAAAGCAGGGTGAAGCGGCCCGCGACCCGCGCCCGTCGCCCCGACGGCCCTATCGGGCCTGCTTCTGGAACGCGCGAGGCGGCTGCGACACCGCCGAACTCACCCCGTCCGGCGAGCGGCACTCTCACGCCGGTCGCGTGCGCAGCGCGCCCGCCGGTCGATCAGCGGCCGGACCCTCACGCCGGTTGCTGCCGCGGGTGTGCCGCCGTCCTGGAGCACCCCGCGGCCCTCTCCAGCGTCCGGCGGTTCCGAGAGCAGGGCGAACTGGCTCTGCGGCCCGCCGTGGGCGTCGAACAGCCCGATCGGCCCTGCTTTCGGAACACGTGGACGCGCGGCCGCCGCGCCGAGCCGCGCCGGGTCAGCGCTTCTTCGCGGGGGCGGCGGAGACGTCGAGCTTCTCGTGCAGACCGCCGAGGCTCGACCAGGCGCTCGTCGTGCCCTTCGCGGCGTGCTCGGCGCCGCGCACCGCGCGCTCGTCTGCCCACTCGTTCAGCACGTGCCCACGATGGCCCCGGACATGCTCGAGCACGACATCGGGGAGCCCCGCCGCGCGCCGCGCGTCGCGGGCCTCGATCAGCTGTTCGAGCAGGTCACGGTTCTTCGTCGGGGCGCCGGTCGACGTCTTCCAGCCGCGGCGACGGTGGGCGTCCATCCACGATTGGTACGTGTCGATCGCGTACTTCGAGTCGGCCTGCACGACGAGTTCCGCGACACCGGCGTGATCCTCGATCGCCTTGAGCAGCCCCATCAGCTCGCCGATGTTGTTGGTGCCGACGGGGATCGCCCCCGCGGCCCACTGCCCGTCCTCGCCCACCCATGCCCACCCCGTCGGCCCCGGATTGCCCTTGCAGGCGCCGTCGGTGGCCACGGTGTAGCGCGCGTCAGTCACCCCTCGACGGTAGTCGATACTCCCGCCACTCGTCGGCGAGCTGCGGTAGTCGATCCGCCAGGAACCGCAGGAACGAGGCGGTGTCGCGGGCTCTGCGGGCGGATGCCTCGGCATCCGCATTCTGGTCGGCGATCGCCTCCATGAGGTCGGCCAGCCGGATGTACGTCGGAGCGTTGCCCGAGACCACCCCGTGCCACGCGTCTGCGGCGAGTTCGTACCGGTCGCGCCGATGGCCGGGGCGGGAGATCCGATCGATCAGACGGATCGACTGCAGGTAGCGGACGGCCCCCGACACGGCCGCCGCCGAGACGCCGAGCCGCTCGGCGAGTTCCGCCGCCGTGTAGCCGTCGTCGGGCGAGCCCGCGAGGGCCATCATCACGCGTGCGGGCATGCGGGCCATGCCCGCGGCGGTCATGAGCGCCGCCGCCTGCTCGGCGGGGTCGGAACCGGAAGAGTCTGACGCCACCGTGCTCACCCGTCCCCGGCCAACTCGCGCCCCCGCATGAGGGCGAGCGCGGCCGTGACCACGGCAACCGCGGCGAGCGCGATCCACCAGAATCCGCCGAGTTCGACGCCGTCCGCGGTCGGCGCCATCGCCGACGCGAAGGGCGACACCTTGGTCGCCTTCTCATCCATCCCAAACAGCGGGCCGAAGAGGGCGATGGACGCAGCGAGCATCACGAGGGTCCAGCCTAGCGGGATGGTGAGGCGGGGCATGAGGACGAAGACGAGGGCGGTGAGCCCGACGAACAGCGCGGCGGGCAGCAGCTGACCTGCGCCCGCGATCGCCGCTTCACGCACGAGTGCAGCGCCGTTCCCGGTCGATGTCGAGCCGAGCGCGGCACCCGCGACCCCGGCCGCGACGGTCAGTGCGACGGCGATGAGGGCGACGACGAGGTACCCGCCGAGCCACCGCACGCGCGGCACCGACGCGCCCCGCACGATCTCGGCGGTGCCGTGGGCCTCGTCCTGGCGGGCTCGCGCGATGGTCTGCACGCCCGCGCACGCGGCGAGGATGCCGAGCAGGATGAAGAACACGACGATCACGCCGACCTGCAGGTCGCTCCCGCCGCCGAGCTTCTCGAGCACCGCGGCGACCGCGGGATTGGCGCTGCCGATCTCGTTGACGGCGGAGCCGAGCGCGGTGGTGATGAGTCCGACGATCAGCCCGCCGATGACCCACCCGACGATCGACCCGCGGGCGAGGCGCACGACAAGTCCGAGATTCGAGGCAAGGGTCGCCGGTGCCTTGGCACGGCCTGGCCGCTCCGGCACGAAGGACCCGCCCAGGTCACGGCGGGACTGCAGCACCAGGGCGCTCGCGATGAGCGCGGCGGCGACGACCGCCAGGAGCACCGCCGGCCCCCAGGCATCCGCGTCGAACGCGCGCGTGTTCTCCGCCCAGCCGAACGGCGAGACCCACGTGAGCCACGAGCTCTCGAGGTGCGTCAGGTCGTCGCTCGGCGTGCCGAGCGCGTTGCCGATGCCGGCGAGGACGAAGGTGCCGAGCAGCAGCCACGTCGACAGCGAGTTCGCGCCGCGCGCGGTCGCCATGAGCTGGGCCGCGGTGAGGCCGACGCCGAGGAACACCAGTCCGACGAGCGTGCAGGATGCCCCGACGAGCACCGCGCCCGGGATGGCGGCGCCGTTCGCGAGGAAGGCGATGCTGACGAGGATGCCGAGCACCACGTTCGCGACCGCGCCGTGGATCACGGTCGCGATCGTCGGGGTCCAGCGGCCGGCCGGGGTCGCCGACAACAGCTCGAGGCGGCCGTCCTCCTCGTCGCCGCGCGTGTGCCGCACGGCGAGGAACGTGCTCATCATGGCGGCGAGGATGAGGAGCCACGGCAGCAGCAGGAACACGACCATCTGGTCGTCGCTCGCCCCCGACGGCAGGCCGCGGAAGAGCAGGATGACGGGGTTCGCCATGACGGTCGCGAGGAGCGCCGCGCGCTCCTGCTCGTCGCCGTACGACTGCTGCACGCCGGGGTACCCGGCCAGCGCGAGCGCCGCGGTTCCGCCGATCCAGAGGATGAGCTGCGTCCGGTCGCGCCGCAGGCGCTGCCGCAGCAGCGGGCCGAGAGTGCGCGGTGTCGCGGTGGCCGCGCGCGTGGCATCCGCGCGCGGAACGACGGATGCCTCGGTCATGCCGACACCTCGGCGCGTCCCTCGGCGTCGCGGATGTCGTCGCCGTAGTGGCGCAGGAACAGCTCCTCGAGCGAGGGCGGCGCGATCCGCAGCCCCGCCACGCCGAGTGCGCCGAGAGTCGGGAGGGATGCCGCGACGGCGTCGCTCGCCAGGGTGAGGCTCACGCGGTCGGCATCCTGGCGCACGTCTTCCGCGCCCGGGATGCGCGCGGCCGCGGCGACCGTCGCCGTGGGGGAGGAGGCGAAGGAGACCTCGGTGCGCGTGAGGTGGCGCATGTCGGCGAGCGTGCCGGCATCCACGATGCGCCCGGCGCGGATGATCGACACGCGGTCGCACAGCACCTCGACCTCGGAGAGGATGTGGCTCGACAGCAGCACCGTCGCGCCCGCGGCGCGCACACGCTGCACCTCTGCGCGGAAGACGACCTCCATCAGCGGGTCGAGTCCGCTCGTCGGCTCGTCGAGGATGTAGAGCTCCGCCGGGACGGCGAACGCGGCGATGAGTGCGACCTTCTGCCGGTTGCCCTTCGAATAGGCGCGGGCCTTCTTGCGCGGGTCGAACTGGAAGGCTTCCGCGAGGCGCGCCTTGGTCGCCTGGTAGGCGGGGCCGCGCCCGCCGCCGCGCAGTCGCCCGAGCAGATCGATCGCCTCCCCGCCGGAGATGTTCGGCCACAGGCTGACGTCGCCTGGAACGTACGCGATCCGCCGGTGCAGGGTCGCGGCCAGCCGCCACGGATCGTCGCCGAAGACGCGCGCCTCCCCGCCCGTAGCGCGGGCGAGACCCAGGAGGATGCGGATGGTGGTGGACTTCCCGGCGCCGTTCGGACCGAGGAAGCCGTGCACTTCGCCCTGCTCGACATCGAGGTCGAGTCCGTCGAGGGCGAGGGTGTGGCCGTACTTCTTGCGCAGAGCGGTGGTACTGATCACGGCGTTCATGCGCGTGACCCTACGCTTATTTCATGAATTTGTGAAGAGTAGTTGTTTTGTATACGTGTGGATGCTCAATCCACCGTCAGGCTGGCGCGCACCGCGTTTATGTATACAATGAGGTCATGCGCGCGAGCGACCGAGCCTATGCAACGCTGCTGGAGGAGATCCAGTCGGGCGTGCTCGCCCCCGGCACGGTCCTCGGCGAAGTCGAGCAGTCCGGCCGCCTCGGAGTCAGCCGCACACCGCTGCGTGAAGCGCTGTCACGCCTCGCCTCCGACGGGCTCGTCGTGCAGGCATCCCCGCGCGTCACCGTCGTCAGCCCCATCGACACGGGAGACATCCACGAGCTGTTCGAGGTGCGCCGCGCGCTCGAGGAGACCGCGGCCCGTCTCGCCGCCGCCCGCGGCGACCGCGCGGAGTTCGCGTCGCTCGCCGACGAGTTCCGGGCGACGGATGCCTCCGCCGCCCCCGACTCCTACTACGCCCTCATCGCGCGGTTCGACGCGGCGCTGGATGCCGCGGTGCGCAACGACTACCTGACCGCGGCACTGAAGACCGTGCGCACGCACCTCGTGCGCGTGCGCCGGCTCGCCCGCGACAACCCCGACCGCCTCGCGGCATCCGTCGCCGAACACCGACTGATCGCCGCCGCCATCGCCGTGGGCGACGAAGACCTCGCCGCCCACGCGACCCACGTCCACCTGCACAACGCCCTGACCTCGATCCTCGAATCCCTGGAGGCAACCCCATGACCGTCAGCCACCACGTCCGCGTCCACCGCAGCGAAGAGAACCTCGCGCGCGAGGACCAGCTCGCCTTCGCGATCGCCGAGGTCGCCGCCGACCCCGTCGCGGTCGAGCCCGAGGTCGTCGACATGATCATCAACCGCGTCATCGACAATGCGTCGGTCGCCGCGGCATCCCTCACCCGTGGGCCGGCCACCGCCGCCCGCGCGCAGGCGCTCGACCACCCGGTCTCGCGCGGCGGGCACGGATCGACCGTGTTCGGCGAGCCGGACGACGTGCTGACGAGCCCCGAGTGGGCGGCGTGGGCGAACGGTGTCGCCGTGCGTGAACTCGACTACCACGACACGTTCCTCGCGGCGGAGTACTCCCACCCGGGCGACAACATCCCGCCGATCCTCGCCGTCGCACAGCACGCGGGCGTCGACGGTGCGGCTCTCGTGCGCGGCATCGCGACGGGGTACGAGATCCAGATGGACCTCGTGCGCGCGATCAGCCTGCACAAGCACAAGATCGACCACGTCGCCCACCTCGGCCCGTCGGCCGCCGCCGGCATCGGCACCCTGCTCGGGCTCGATGTCGAGACGATCTACCAGGCCGTCGCGCAGGCGCTGCACACGACGACCGCGACGCGCCAGTCACGCAAGGGCGAGATCTCGACGTGGAAGGCGCACGCCCCCGCGTTCGCCGGGAAGATGGCCGTCGAGGCCGTCGACCGGGCCATGCGCGGCCAGACCTCGCCGTCGCCGATCTACGAAGGGGAAGACGGCGTCATTGCGTGGATGCTCGACGGCCCGGATGCCTCGTACGACGTGCCCCTTCCCGCGGCGGGCGAGCCCAAGCGGGCGATCCTCGACTCGTACACGAAGGAGCACTCCGCCGAGTACCAGGCGCAGGCGTGGATCGACCTCGCGCGGAAGCTCCACAACGAGGCATCCTTCGCGCTGTCCGACGTCGAGAGCATCGTCCTGCACACGTCGCACCACACGCACTATGTGATCGGCTCGGGCGCGAACGACCCGCAGAAGTACGACCCGACCGCGTCGCGCGAGACGCTCGACCACTCGATCCCGTACATCTTCGCGGTCGCTCTCGAAGACGGCGGGTGGCACCACGTCGACTCCTACACGCCCGAGCGCGCGGGTCGCCCCGAGACGGTGGCGCTGTGGCACAAGATCACGACGGCGGAGGACCCGGAGTGGACCCGTCGGTACCACTCCGAGGACCCGGACGAGAAGGCCTTCGGCGGTCGCGTCGAGATCACCCTCACCGACGGCACGACGATCACCGACGAGATCGCGGTCGCCGACGCGCACCCGCTCGGAGCGCGCCCGTTCGCCCGCGAGAACTACATCGCGAAGTTCCGCCTGCTGGCCGAGCCCGTGCTGACCCCCGAGGAGATCGAACGGTTCCTCGACCTCGCCCAGCGCCTGCCCGACCTCACCCCTGCCGAGGTGCAGGAGCTCAACATCACGGCGCGAGCCGGGGTGCTGGCATCCGTTCCGGCCCCGAAGGGGCTGTTCTGATGAGCGGTCTCATCGGTGCGATGTACCGTTCTCAGGAAAAAACGCCCCGCCGCTGTTCCCTCCACCGCGGAGGACGGGGTGCCGACCGGCACAGCCTGTGGATTCATCCTGCATTCGGTACACAGCGCGGGGGAGAGGGGGCGGCCTGATGCTGTACAGCCAGACCCCCGCCGCCGAGAAGCGTCGCCTGTTGCGCGAGAAGCTCGCCGCCGGCGAGGTGCTGCGTTTCCCCGGCGCGTTCAACCCGCTGTCGGCACGCCTCATCGAGCGGAAGGGCTTCGAGGGCGTCTACATCTCGGGCGCCGTGCTGTCGGCCGATCTGGGGCTCCCCGACATCGGCCTGACGACCCTCACGGAGGTCGCCGGGCGTGGCCAGCAGATCGCCCGGATGACGGAGCTCCCCGCGATCATCGACGCCGACACCGGGTTCGGCGAGCCGATGAACGTCGCCCGCACGATCCAGACCCTCGAAGACGCGGGCCTCGCCGGCACGCACATCGAAGACCAGGTGAACCCCAAGCGCTGCGGCCACCTCGACGGCAAGCAGGTCGTTGACGACGACACCGCGCTCAAGCGCATCCGCGCCGCCGTCGACGCCCGCCGCGACCCGAACTTCCTCATCATGGCGCGTACCGACATCCGCGCAGTCGAGGGGCTGGATGCCGCGATCGACCGCGCCAAGGCGCTCGTCGACGCGGGGGCCGACGCGATCTTCCCCGAGGCGATGACGGGCCTCGCGGAGTTCGAGGCCGTGGCATCCGCCGTCGGCGTGCCCGTTCTCGCCAACATGACCGAGTTCGGCAAGAGCGACCTGTTCACGGTCGATCAGCTGCGGGATGCCGGTGTGCAGATCGTCATCTGGCCGGTGTCGCTCCTGCGGATGGCGATGGGTGCGGCCGGCCGCGCGCTCGATACCCTGAACGAGGACGGCCACCTCACGGGCCGGCTCGGCGAGATGCAGCACCGTGCGGACCTGTACGACCTTCTCGACTACGAGTCGTACAACCACTTCGACCAGAACGTCTTCAACTTCCAGATCGAGCGTTAGAACGAAGGAGTGATGATGACCGACCAGGACATCAGGAAGGGTCTCGTCGGCGTCGTCGCCGACGTCACCGCCATCAGCAAGGTCAACCCCGAGACGAACTCGCTGCTGTACCGGGGGTATCCCGTGCAGGAGCTCGCCGCGACGCAGCCGTTCGACGCGGTCGCCTATCTGCTCTGGCACGGCGAGCTGCCGACCGATGAGCAGCTCGCCGCGCAGCGTGCGGACGGGCGGCAGTACCGGGCCCTCGCCCCGGAGGTGAAGGCGGCGATCGACCAACTGCCGCTCGACGCGCACCCCATGGATGAACTGCGCACGGCCGTGAGCGTCATCGGCGCGCTCGCGACGGCGGGAGAGGACGTGCTCGAGGCGACCGGCACCGCCGACGAGAACATCGCCCGCAGCCTCCACCTGTTCGCAGCGCTCCCCGCGATCGTCGCGTACGGGCAGCGCCGCCGGCGCGGACTCGACCCGATCGAGCCGCGCGAGGAGCTCACCTATGCGGAGAACTTCCTCTGGATGACGTTCGGAGAGGACCCCGATCCGATCGTCGTGGATGCCTTCAACCGCTCGATGATCCTCTACGCCGAGCACTCCTTCAACGCGTCGACGTTCACCGCGCGGGTGATCACGTCGACCCTGAGCGATCTGTACTCCGCCGTCGTCGGGGCGATCGGAGCGCTCAAGGGCCCGCTGCACGGCGGGGCGAACGAGGCGGTCCTGCACATCTTCGATGAGATCGGGGATGCCTCGAACGTCGTGCCCTGGCTCGACGACGCCCTCGCGAACAAGCGCAAGATCATGGGCTTCGGCCACCGTGTGTACAAGCGCGGTGACTCGCGCGTGCCGACGATGAAGGCGGCCCTCGACACCCTCGTGGAGTTCTACGACCGACCCGATGTCGCGGACCTGTACCGCACGCTCGAGAGCGAGTTCGTGAGCCGCAAGGGCATCTACCCGAACCTCGACTACCCGTCGGGGCCGGCGTACAACCTGATCGGCTTCGACACGCTGACCTTCACGCCGCTGTTCGTCGCGGCGCGGATCGTCGGGTGGACGGCGCACATCATCGAGCAGCAGGGGTCGAACGCGCTCATCCGCCCGCTGTCGGCCTACGACGGCCCCGACGAGCGGCACGTCGTCGGATACACCCCCGATACCGAGGCGATCCGTCTCAGCGAGCGACCGGAGGAGGCCGCCGGCTGACCGGCGCCGTGCCGCTACCGGCGCCGCGCTGGTCCCCGTGGTGCGCCGCGGCCGGCGCCGCGCTGACCCCGGCGCCGTGC
>JASCPG010000085.1 GCA_029960085.1 Microbacteriaceae bacterium PS02067
GGCCCGCACCCCCGTCTCGGGGTGCGGGCCTCTCGCTGTTCCCGAGGCGTCCGGGTTCATTTGCCAGTTCGTGTGGGTATGTGCGGGGCGTTCTGGCAGGTTGTGGCAAATGAAGGGGTTCACAGGCCGCCGCGGCGAGCCAGCGCGCGGCGGACGACCTCGACATCGCGGCCGGTGCGGCGGTCGGCGGCGGTGATGCGGACAACCTCCCAGCCGGCCTCGGCGTACGCGCGGTACTTCTCGATGTCGCGGTGCCACTGACGCGCACTCGTGCGATGGTGGTCGCCCTCGAGTTCCACCGCGAGGCGCGCCGACGGGTAGGCGAACTCGCTCACGCCCAGCAGGCGCCCCGCGTCGTTGCGGACCTCGGCGTCGAGGAGGGGCGCGGGCAGGCCTGCGGCGGCGCAGTCGAGGCGGTGCAGGGTCTCCGGCGGCGAGGCGGCGCCCGTGACGATGGATGCCAGTGCCGCACGCAGTCGCGCCGCGCCGGCACGCCTCCCGGCATCCACAGCCGCCTGCAGCTCGGCGACCGTCGCGAGCGCCGCATCGGCGCGGAGGATGCCCCACCGGTCGCGGGGGATGCGCACCGCCGCGTCGCCTGCGACGACGAGCGTGCGCACGTCGGACTCGGCGCCGAGCATTGCCCACGTCGTGGCGGGGCTCGCGACGCGAAGGCCCTCGTGCAGCCGCACGGTCGCAAGCGTGGGCAGGACGGTGCGCGCTAGGACACCCACCCGGCGCGGAGCGCGCGTCCCCGCGAACACCGCGACCTCGATCCCGTCCGGGGGTGGCGTGTACAGCCCCCACAGCACGGCCGCGGTGCGCCCCGCGAAGAACCCCGACGGCGCCAGGAGCGGCGCGTATGCACGGGCGGCATGGAGCGTCCGCTCGCGCACCCGCCGGTCGCGCGCGAACGGGGCATCCTCATCGACGTCATCCGCGATGAACGGCGCCGTGCGGATGCCCCGGAAGGGCGCCTCCAGCGTCGCGGACCGCAACCGCGTGGGCGTCACCCCCAGGGCGAGCGCATCGGCCACACGGAAGGCCTCGCCGAGCCCCGGCGGCAGCGGGCGGGGTGGGCGCGACATGGATGCCACTGTGGCGGGTCGCGCGCGGTCCCAGGCATCCGTCCCCGCACTTCGTGGACAACCCGCCACATTCCTCGCCTGGGGAGGGGGTGCCGCGCGGCTCGATTGCCACTTGCTGCGGGAATCCGGGCCCCGATTCCCGCAGCAAGTGGCAAACGGGCGGGTATCAGGGGGGGCGCCAGCACCAGGACCAAGAGCAGGGAGGGACAAGGCCTGGGTAAGGTGGCGGAGTGACTGAGAACACACTGACCGAGCGGATCGCCGAGCTGCGGGCAGCAATCCCCGCTGCGGAGCCCGCGCACCCGGATGTCACGCAGTGGCGCACGGCGACGCCCGACGACATCGACGCGATCCACGCGGTCCACGCCGCGTCGGACGCGGTCGATCACCCGACGTGGATCACGCCGCGTGAAGACGTCGCCGACACCTTCGACCTGCCCCACATCGACCACTCCCGCGACACGATCCTCGCGCTGGATGCCGAGGGCACCGTCATCGCGTTCGGGTCCGCCTTCCTGCACCCCGCCCGGGCGGGCGAGCTCACGGTCCACCTCGGCGGCTCCGTGCGGCCGGACCATCGTCGGCGGGGCATCGGCTCCCAGGTGCTCGCGTGGCAGGTCGCGCGCGGTCTCGCCCAGCTCGCCGAGGTCGCGCCGACCCTCGGGCCGGTGCCGGAGGATTCGCCCACCGATGCCTGGACGGCCGACCTCAAGGTCTACGGCGAGGAGAGCCAGCCCGACCAGCAGGCCATCGCCGAACGTGCCGGGCTCACCGCGGAGCGCTGGTTCACGACCATGGAGCGCGACATGGCGACGCCCGCGCCCGAGGTCGCCGCCCCCGACGGCATCCGCGTCGTCGCCTACACCCACGATCGCGACGAGGATGCCCGGCTGGCGCGCAACGACGCGTTCCGCGACCACTGGGGGAGCCTCCCCTCGCAGCCCGAGAGCTGGGCGAAGTTCGTGGGTGGTCCGTTCTTCCGGAGCGACCTGTCCCGCCTCGCCCTCGACTCGGACGGGCGGATCGTCGGCTTCAGCCTCGCGTCGGTCAACGAAGAGGACTGGGAGGCGCTCGGCGCGACCCACTCGTACATCGACCTCATCGGTGTCGTCCGCGATCACCGGCGACGCGGGATCGCGCCGCTCACCGTGGCATCCTCACTCGCGGCGATCGGCGCGGCGGGGCTCGAGCGCGCCGTGCTCGATGTCGACACGGCGAGCCCGACCGGAGCGAACTCACTCTACGAAGGGCTCGGCTTCACCGCGACGGAGCGCTCGGTCGCCCTCGTCCGGCACGTCTGACGCACACGGCACGGCCGCGGGTTTGCGGCGCACAAGCCGCAGGCGGGTGGCGGAGACCAAGGGCGATCGGTCAGGACGACGGCTCGGCTTCGACCCCGAAGGAGCGCGCGGTCATCCACCGGATGAGGTCGAGCTCGTACCGCACCTGCGCGCGCTGGTTCTCGATGGCATCCACCGCGCCCGCGACGGTGTCGGCGTACACGGCGCCGCCGGTGGGGCCGGGGTGGATCTGGTCGCCGGCGAGGTAATCGAGGTGTGGCGCGATCGCCTGCGACCAGTCGGCGAGCATGACGCGCGGGTGGGAGGCGGCGAACGCCGCGAGCTCCGCATTCACGCCCGGGATCCAGTCCCGCGGGGCGGAGGCCGTCACGAGCACGAGCGAGCGATCCGGGCCGATGGCGTCGTAGACGCTCTGCAGCGCGCCCCCGTCGACGGGGCCGTTCGTGCCGAGACCGACGACGACGTAGTCCCGCAGGGCGCCCCGCGCGGCGAGCGAGGTGACGATGTCATCACCCGCCCACATCGACCGCGACACGGCGGCATCGACCTGGATACCCGGCAAGCGATCGAGGAGCCCTTGCGCCGATGCGAGCATGACCGAGTCGCCGACCGCTGACACGCGGTCGCCCGACACGGTGACGGGCAGCGGCGGGAGCGGCTCGCCGTCCGGCCCGACGGTCGGCGCGGTCGTCGGAACGAGGTTCGCGTCGGTCGGTGCGGGTGTGGCCGAGGGGGCCGCGGATGCCTGGCCGGCGGCATCCAGGGCATCCTGCCCCGCCTGGACGACGGCTTCGCTCGAGGACACCGGGGGAGCGGCGTTCACCGCGAGGCCGACGCCGACGACGACGAGGACTGCCGAGGCGAGCGCCGTGAGGGCGCCGAAGCGCCGTGCGGGCGTCGAGCCGAGCCGTGCGCCGAGCGCACGCAGCGAGCCCCGGAACCCGAGGCGCCGCACGGGCTGCTCGACGAACCGGTAGGAGAGCGCCGAAAGGACGAGGGTGAGCACGAGCGCGGCGATGCCGAGCGGGATAGGGATCGCGCGGTCGACGAAACCGCCCGTCGCGCCGACCGTCACGAGCACGATGAGCGGCCAGTGCCACAGGTAGATGCCGTACGACCGTTCCCCGATCCAGCGCAGGGGCTGCGTATCGAGCGCGCGCCCGAACACCGAGCCGTGCGCGACGCCGGCCGCGATGGCGACGGCCGTGAGGAGTGAGGCCGCGAGCGGGATGCCCGGGTAGAGCAGCTCCCCGTCGGGCCAGGCGGACACCGCCACGACGCCCGCGACGGCGACGGTCCCGACGATCCCGCCGAGCGGGCGGGCAGGCTTCCACGCGCGACCCGACAGCCAGAACGCCAGCCCCACGCCGATGAGGAGGCCGAACGCGTGGGTGTCGGTGCCGTAGTACGCGCGGGTCAGGCCACCCGCGGCCGCCACGTACACCGCCCACAGGGCGGAACCGGCGGCGAACGCCGCGGCGAGGGCGACGCGGGCCGGGCGCCTTCGCACGAGGAGGACGAGCGGCAGCAGCAGCGGCCACAGCACATAGAACTGCTCCTCGACGGCGAGCGACCAGAGGTTTCGGAAGAGCTCCGGTTCGGCCGCGCCGAAGTACGACGCGCCGCCCGCGATCGACACCCAGTTGTACGAGAAGGTGGCCGCGCCGAGCACCTGGCGCCCGAGACCGACGAGGACGTCTCCACCGACGAACCACGCCGCCGTCGCCGACATCGTGACGACGAGAGCGAGTGCGGGCAGGAGCCTCCGCGCGCGGCGCGTCCAGAATGCCCGCAGGGCCACGGTGCCGGAGGCGGCGTGCTCCCGCAGCAGGAGCGAGGTGATGAGGAAGCCCGAGATCACGAAGAAGACGTCGACGCCGACGAACCCCGAGTGCAGGAACCACGCCGGGAACAGGTGGTATACGACCACCAGCAGCACGGCGATGGCGCGCAGGCCATCCAGCCCGGCGTAGCGGGGTGCGGGGGGTGTGGTCATGGGGAGGGCGTTGTCGAGCAGACGTTTTCGGGAACGGACGCCCAGTCTACGGACCGAGGCTGGGTCCGTGGCCCGATCCGCGGCATCCGCACGCGACGGGCGCGGAAGGATCGGCGGATAGGCTGACGGGGTGCGCCTGCGCCTCGATCTCGCCTACGACGGCACCGGCTTCCGCGGCTGGGCCCGCCAGCCGGGGCTGCGCACCGTGCAGGGAACGCTCGAGACGGCCATAGCCCGCGTGCTCGGCGGCGATCCGCAGCTCGTCGTCGCGGGGCGGACGGATGCCGGGGTGCACGCCGCGGGCCAGGTCGCGCATCTCGACCTGACCGACGCCCAGCGCGCGCGGCTCGAGAAGGGCCGGAACCCGTCTCCGACGGCGCTCGCCGCCCGGATCACGGGAGTGCTCGGGCAGTACCCGGACGTCGCCGTGCACCGCAGCGCCGAAGCCGCACCGGGGTTCGACGCGCGCTTCTCGGCCGTGTGGCGGCGGTACGAGTACCGCATCGCGGATCTCGCGACCCCCTACGACCCCCTCGAACGCGGACGCACGACGACGTACAAGGCACGTCTCGACGCCGAGGCGATGGATGCCGCGGCGCGCTCCCTCATCGGCCTGCACGACTTCGCGGCCTATTGCAAGGCCCGCGAAGAGGCGACGACGATCCGCACGCTGCTCGAGTTCGGCTGGCGGCGCGATGACGCAGGCATCCTCATCGCGAACGTCAAGGCGGATGCCTTCTGCCACAGCATGGTGCGCTCGCTCGTGGGGGCGTGCGCCGCTGTCGGGGAGGGGCGCCTCGGCATCGCCGACATCGTGGGTATCCGCGACGAGCGCGCGCGTACGAGCGAGATCAAGGTGCTCGCCGCGCGGGGTCTCACCCTGACCGAGGTCGGCTACCCGGCGGAGGAGCTCCTGGCATCCCGCGCGGAGCAGACGCGCGCACGCCGATCGCTCGACGAAGACTGAGCGGATTCATGGGTTGCCGTCGTAGGCTGGCGCCACGATGAAGGTCATCTCGTACAACCTCAACAAGCACAAGGCGATCGGCGAACTCGACGCGCTCGTCGAGTCGACGGATGCCGACATCCTCTGCCTCCAGGAGGCCGAGACCGACTCCCTGCCGAACGAGATCGCAGGCCTCGAACTCGTCGACGCGACGGCCCGCAACCGCCTGGGCCTTGCCGTCTATCTCCGGCGCAATACCTTCGCCGCGCTCGAGGTACGCACCCTCGCGCTCAAGAAGTCGCTCCACGACCGGGTCCTCAAGCCCGCGGAGGAGCGGATGCTCGCGGTGCGCCTGCGGGATATCGACCACGCGCGCGAGTTCATCGTCGCGAGCTTCCACGCGGCTCCCCTCACGGCGCTCAACTCCCTGCGCCGCAAGCAGATCGCTGCGGCGCTCGACGAGCTCTCGGGCCTCGGCGAGAACCTGCCGATCCTCATGGTGGGCGACTACAACTACCCCGTCTTCAAGGAGAACCTCGGCCAGCGCGTGCGTGAAGCCGGGTACGAGCTGACGCTCTCCGATTCGCGCACCTACACGCGGTACAAGTTCTTCCGCGGACACTACGATTTCGCGACGAGCGTCGGCTTCGACGTCGACACGATCACGACGCTGCCGCAGGGGCTGAGCGACCATCTGCCGATCCTCGTGACGGCGCACCCGCGGGCGCTGACGCACGCCTGAGCGGCGCGCTCAGCGCGTCAGGTCGGCCACGAGGGCCTCGGCGAGCGGCCAGTACGGGGCGTAGTGCTCGGGGTCGCGGTTCACCTGTGTGCGGTGCGCGACGGTCGTGGGCGGGAGTGCTTCACGGTCGGGAACGCGGGCGATCATCGCGCGGTAGAACAGGGTGGCGGCGGTGTACGGATCGAGTCGCTCGTCGCGGGTTCCCCAGCCGTCCTGCTGCTGGAAGAGCCCGATCGATGTCGTGCGCGATCCGTCGGGGTTTGCGACGCCGCTCGTCTCCCAGTCGCCCTAGTCGAGGTTCTGCAGCGACGATTCGCCCATCGCGGTCATGACGGCGATGGTCTGATCCCGCACCGACAGGCCGAGGTCGCGCCCCGCCGCGATGATGAGCGCCGCGTTGTCGCGCTGCGCCCGATCGAATCCGGATGCCTCGGCGCCGGGCGTCCGCGCCGGCCCGAGCAGGCCCGCCGTGACGACGGCGAGGGCGATGAGCGGCGCCAGAGTGAGCGCGATCGTCCACCCCGTGCGGCGCCGACGGGTGCGGGCGCGTCGGGAGCGTGCGGACGCCTGCCGGGCCATGCCGGGATCCTGCCACGCTGTCCTGGGCATCGCCCGGACGTCCGTGCGGCACCGGCCCGGAGGGGCGCGGCTACGGGCGGCCCATCCCGAGATACCTCCAGCCGGCGGCGCGCCAGGCCGCGGCATCCCAGCCGTTACGTCCGTCGACGACGACGCGCCCCGACGTGAGGGAGGAGGCGTGCTCGGGGGAGAGCTCGCGGCGATACTCGTCCCACTCCGTGACGAGGACGATCGCGTCGGCATCGCGGATGGCCTCATCGCGGGATGCCTCGTACGTCAGCTGCGGGTGGACGCGCGCCGCGTTGGCGAGCGCCTCCGGGTCGGTCACCACGACACGGGCCCCGAGGCCGTGCAGCCGCACCGCGACATCCAGGGCGGGGGAGTCGCGGATGTCGTCGCTGTACGGCTTGAACGCAGCGCCCAGCACCGCCACCTTCTTCTCGAACACCTGACCGCCCAGCCCCTCGACGACCAGCAGCACGGCGCGATCGCGGCGGCGCAGGTTGATCTCGTCGACCTGGCGCAGGAACGCGACCGACTCGCCGCGCCCGAGCTCCTCCGCACGCGCGGAGAAGGCGCGGATGTCCTTCGGCAGGCAGCCGCCGCCGAACCCGATCCCCGCACCGAGGAAGCGCCGGCCGATGCGCACGTCGTGGCCGATGGCATCCGCCAGCTGGGTGACGTCGGCCCCGGTGACCTCGGCGATCTCCGCCATCGCGTTGATGAAGCTGATCTTGGTCGCGAGGAACGCGTTCGCGGCGACCTTCACGAGCTCCGCCGTGGCGAGGTCGGTGACGATGAACGGCGTCCCCTTCGCGACGGCCGGGGCATACACCTCGCGAAGGACATCCGCCGCCTCCTCGTGCCCGGGGGTGAGTCCGACGACGAGCCGGTCCGGATCGATCGTGTCCTTCACCGCGAAGCCCTCGCGCAGGAACTCGGGATTCCAGACGAGCGTCGCCCCGGTCTCGGCGACGCGCGGGGCGAGCCCCGCCGCCGTGCCGACCGGGACGGTCGACTTGCCCGCCACGATGTCGCCCGGGCGCAGGTGCGGGAGCAGTGCGTCGATCGCCGCGTTGACGTAGGTGAGGTCGGCGGCGTAGCCGTCGCGCTGCTGCGGTGTGCCTACCCCGACGAAGTGGACCTTCGCGCCCGCCGCCGCGGACATGTCGGTCGTGAACGTCAGCCGCCCCGACGCGACGCCCTCTCTCAGGAACTCCGGCAGCCCCGGCTCGAAGAACGGCGCCTCGCCGCGCGAGAGCGCCGCGACCTTGTCCGCATCGACGTCGATGCCCACGACCTCATGGCCGATGGATGCCATCGCCGCAGCATGCACGGCCCCCAGATACCCGCACCCGATGACGGAAAGTCGCACGTGAGCCCCCAAACGGTTCGTTCGCAGTCTCTTTCGTAGCATGTCGGGGCGTTGAGAGGGTGAAATCGCCTGCCCGCACATCTGCGCCACGACCCCGCCGTGTCGGTCTCTGTGATCTCCCCGTGGCGCGGGGTAGCATGAACGCGTCGCTGCACCTCCCGTGTGCGACACCTGCGCGGGTCGACCCGAAACCCGCCTCGCGCAAACCGGCGCCGGTGCAGCTCAGCGTGCCGGCTCGACGTCCGCTCCCTCCCCCCCTGATGCGGACGTCAGTGAGGGGCCGAAGGCGTCTTCGGCCCCTCACTTCGGTCATCCCCGCGGCGG
>JASCPG010000086.1 GCA_029960085.1 Microbacteriaceae bacterium PS02067
GCCCCGGCCCCCCCACCACCCCCCGCGCGGGGCCGCCCCCCACCCCCCCCCCCCCCTCACTGGTCTCCCCACGCGCCCCACGCGCCTTCACTTGCCAGTTCGTGCGGGAATCACGCCGCGATTCCCGCACGAACTGGCAAACGAACGCCGCGCCGGGGCGCAACCCAGGCCCAGGCCCAGGGTCAGGGGAGGTGGTAGATGCGGACGGTCGAGTTCTGGTGCTCGACGTAGAGGGCGTTCGTCAGTTCGCGATACTCGCCGTCGTAGTTGTGGCTGATGAAGTACACCTTCGGCGGGCCGCCGGGCACGTATTCGACCTTGGAGACCGTCATCGTGTGGTCCATGCCGGCCTGCGTCTCGCCCCAGCTGAACAGGCCGATGTCGCCGACGCGCACGCGGTCGAGGTCGGCCTCGGTCGAATAGCCGAACCCAAGCTTGTCGAAGTACGCCGCCATCGGCGCCGTCGCGATCCACGGCTTCGACGCGGTCCACATCTTGCCCTTCGAGTACCACGTCTTGTCGATGTGCCACCCGCGGGCGATGAGGCCCTGGCTCGCGAAGTTCGTGCAGTCCCCGCCGTACGGGTTGTAGTCGCCCCATTCGGCGGAGTTGTACGAGAACACGTGCTGATGGAGGTACGCCATCTGCGCGGCGACGTCGCCGCCGACGGGCTGGGTGTTGGATGCCGAGGCCTTCGCCGCGATCTCGGCGCGGTACGCCGTGGCATCCGCCTTCACGGCCTCGGCGGACTGCGTGACCTGTGCCTGCGCGGCATCCGCCGCCTCAGCCGTGGTCGCCGCGCGCAGGGACTGGATCGCCGTGTACAGCGCGTCCTTCGTGGGGCGGACAGCGTCGGAGTAGTCCCCGAGCACGGTCATCGCGGCATCGGCCGCGGCGGCCGTGTCGAACGTCGGGGCGTCGGCTTTCGGCGGCTCGGCCGTCGAGGCGGGCGTCGTGGCGTCGGAGACCGTGCGGACCTGGAGCGCGCTCGCAGCCCCGGATGCCTCGGACCCCGGCCGCTCCGAGAGCGACCGCACGAACCCGAACACCCCGACGACGAGCGAGGCCACGATGACCGCCGATACGAGGGTCGCCACGGTGCGGCGGCGCCGCTGGATGCGGCGCCGCCGGGCGGCTCGGGTGGTCGTGGGTGCGGCGGGCACGCCCCGACACTAGCAACGGTCCCTGGGAGCCGGGTTGATCACCCGCGCCCGTCGAAGACCTCGCCCTCCATCACGTCGTAGCCCTCGGCCTGCGGGTCGCCGTGGAGTCCGCCCGAGAGCGCGTACTCCTCCTCGGGAGAGAGGATGAGCTTCTTGCGGCCCCAGACGGCGAACCCGAGGAACACCAGCGCGTAGACGATCGCGATCGCGACGATCGCGAGGAAGTACGACGGGTTGAAGGCGAGACCGACGAAGACGACGGCCGCGATGATCGCCGCCGAGTAGGCGCCGAACAGGCCCCAGGGGCTGCGGTACGGGCGCTTCGCGTTCGGGAACTTCGCCCGCAGGACGATGAACGACACCATCTGCAGGAAGTACGCGAGCACGGCGCCCCAGACGGCGATGTTCAGCACGATCGCACCTGCAGGGCTCGCGTCGCCGCCGGCGGCCTGCACGATGACGAGGGCGAAGAAGCCGATGACGGCGCCCACGGTGAGCGCGACCCAGGGGGTCTGGCTGCGCCCCGTGAGCGACAGCCAGCGCGGGTAGTAGCCGGCGCGCGAGAGCGAGTACATGTTGCGGCCGTAGGCGAACATGATGCCCATCAGCGAGGCCAGCAGGCCGATCAGGGCGAGCAGGGCGAGGATCGCGGCGGCCTTGTCGCCGACCATCGCCTTGAAGCCGTCGAGGAGCGGCTCGACCGACGCGCCGGTGACCTGGGCGCCCAGGACACCCGTGTTGAGGAACAGCACGATGAGACCCGTCACGATGAGGGTGCCGCGCGCCCAGAGGCCGGCACGCGGGATGTCGCGGGCCGGGTTGTGCGACTCCTCCGCTGCGAGCGGCAGCTCTTCGATGCCGAGGAAGAACCACATCGCGAACGGCAGGGCGAACAGGATCGCCCCGAAGCCTTCGGGTAGGAATGTGGATGCCCCGGCGGCGCTCTCGTTCACGGGGATGTCCCACAGCGAGTCCCACGAGAAGGCGCCGGAGGTGAGCGACATCACGCCGAAGACGACGATGATGCCGATCGAGATCACGGACACGACGATTGCGAACCCGAAGGAGACCGCCGCGCCGGCCGCGTTCAGTCCGATGAACAGCGCGTACAGGATGAGCCACCAGACGAACGGCGGGAGGCTCACTCCGGTGAGGAGGGTCAGCGCCGAGTCGGCGTACTGCCCGGAGAAGTAGACGACCACGGCCGTCGTGGCGATGTACTCGATGGTCTCGCCGAGCCCGGTGGCGAGGCCGCCCCACGGACCGAGCGCGGATCGGGCGAAGGAATAGGCGCCGCCGGTGTGCGGCATCGCGGCCGCCATCTCACCGATGGAGAACGTGAGGCCGTAGTACATGATCACGAGCAGGACGAAGGCGATGAGCATGCCGCCGAACCCGGCGAATCCGATGCCGAAGTTCCACCCCGAGAAGTCTCCCGAGATGACGGCGGCGACCGCGAGCCCCCAGAGCCCCCAGACGCCGGCGGACCTTTTCAGCGTGCGCTTCTCGAAGTACTCCGCGCCCGCGCGGGTGTAGATGGCGCCGCTCGCAGTGCGCGTATCGGCGCCGGTGTTGCTGGAATGAGACATCCTGCTCCTCGGGGTCGAGCTCGTCGGCCCGGACTTCGGGTCCGTTTCGGACGATTGTGGACCTCAATGGATCGCTGCGTCTACCTTTGGATGTGACGTTCTCGTTACAGCCGGGGATCGAAGGCCCGATCGAGCGTCGCAAAAGGTAGGTTCGATCGGACGAGGAAGGATGCCAGATGCCGGGAAACCTCACCGCCGCAGAGCTGTCGGCGGCCATCGACGCGGGGGAGATCGACACCGTCGTCGTCGCCTTCGCCGACGCGCAGGGCCGCTTGGTCGGGAAGCGCGTGTCGGGCCGGATGTGGCGCGACGTCGTGCAGTCACACGGCGCCGAAGCCTGCAACTACCTGCTCTCGGTCGACGTCGACCTCAACACCGTCGACGGATACCCGATGTCGAGTTGGGAGACCGGGTACGGCGACATGATGCTCGTCCCCGATCTCACGACGCTCCGGCGCATCCCGTGGCAGCCGGGCGCCGCGCTCGTCATGGCGGACCTGCAATGGGAGGACGGGTCGGCCGTCGTGCAGTCGCCGCGTGCGATCCTCGACCGCCAGCGCGGGCGCCTCGCCGAGCGCGGTCTCGTGGCGTACTCCGGCACCGAGCTCGAGTTCATCGTCTTCGACGACTCGTATCGCGAGGCCTGGGCGAAGGGCTACCGCGACCTCCGGGCATCCACCGACTACAACGTCGACTACAACCTGCTCGCGACGACCCGCCTCGAGCCGCTCCTGCGCGATATCCGCAACGGCATGGAGGGCGCGGGCCTGTACTGCGAGGGCGTGAAGGGCGAGTGCAACTTCGGTCAGCAGGAGATCGCGTTCCGCTATGCGGAGGTGCAGGAGACCGCCGACCAGCACACGCTGTACAAGAACGGGGCGAAGGAGATCGCCGACGCGCACGGCAAGGCGCTGACCTTCATGGCCAAGTTCAACGAGCGCGAGGGCAACAGCTGCCACATCCATCTGTCGGTGCGTTCGGAGCCGGGCGAGCCGGTCATGGCGGGCGACGGCGCGCACGGGTTCAGCCCGCTGATGGGCCACTGGATCGCCGGCATCCTCGCCACGATGCGCGAGTTCACCCTCCTCTACGCCCCGACCATCAACTCCTACAAGCGGTACGCGAAGGGCTCGTTCGCGCCGACCGGGATCGCGTGGGGCATCGACAACCGCACGTGTGCGCTGCGCATCGTGGGGCACGGTTCGGGGCTGCGCGTCGAGAACCGCGTCCCGGGCGGCGACGTGAACCCGTACCTCGCGATCTCGGCGATCATCGCCGGCGGGCTCTACGGCATCGAGAACGAGCTGCCGCTGCCGGATGCCTTGGCGGGCAACGCCTACGAGGCGGGCGTCGACACGCTGCCGACGACGCTCCGCGAGGCGGCCGAGCTCTTCGCGGGCTCGTCGATCGCCCGTGCTGCCTTCGGCGACGAGATGGTCGAGCACTATCTGAACCAGGCGCGCATCGAGGTCGAGGCCTACGACGCCGCCGTGACGGACTGGGAGCGCGTGCGTGGCTTCGAACGACTCTGACCCGTCGGCGCGCGGAACCCGCCGCCCCGTGATCGGGCTCACCACCTACCTCGAGCAGGCGAAGCAGGGGGTGTGGGACGTGCGCGCCGCATTCTTGCCGCAGCAGTACTTCACGTCCGTGACATCCTCGGGCGGCATCGCCGTGCTGCTCCCGCCGCAGGACGGCCCCGATGACGCGGCCGTGGCGGTGCTCGACACGCTCGACGGACTGATCCTCACGGGCGGGCTCGACGTGCAGCCCGAACTGTACGGCGCGGACCGGCATCCGCTCACCGATCCGGCCCGCCCCGACCGCGACGCGTGGGAGCTGGCGCTCCTGCGCGGTGCGGAGGAGCGCGGCATCCCCGTGCTCGCGATCTGCCGCGGGCTGCAGCTCGCGAACGTCGCCCACGGCGGCACGCTGCACCAGCACCTGCCCGAAGCGCTCGGCACCGAGCGCTACCGGATCGGCGGCGGCGTCTTCGCCGAGATCACCGTCGAGGTCGACGCGGGGAGCCGCCTCGCGGAGCAGGTCGGCGCGGGCGCGTTCGACGTGCACAGCTACCACCACCAGGGCATCGACCGCCTCGGTGACGGTCTCGTCGTCACCGCACGCACCGACGACGGTCTCGTGCAGGCGTTCGAGGGCACGGGCGACGGATATCTCGTCGGCGTGCAGTGGCACCCCGAGGAGAACGCCGAGGACAAGAGCCTGTTCGCCGGCGTCGTCGCCGCGGCATCCGCCTACGCCGCACAGAAGGCCTCTCCCGCACAGAAAGACACGGTGCCCGCGTGAGCACGTTCGACGTCATCAACCCCGCCACCGCCGAGCCGATCGCGACGCTCAGCCGGGCCTCCGTCGACGAGGTGGATGCCGCGGTCGCACGGGCCGTGTCCGCACAGCGCACGTGGGCGGCCCTTCCGCCGCTCGCACGAGCGGATGCCCTGCGCGCGTTCGCCCGCGTCGTGGAGGACCACGTCGAGGAGCTCGCCGCGCTCGAGGTGCGCAACTCCGGGCATCCGATCTCGTCGGCCCGCTGGGAGGCGGGCCATGTCGCGCAGGTGCTGAACTACTACTCCGGTGCACCGGAACGGCTGCTCGGTGCGCAGATCCCCGTGCCGGGCGGGCTCGACGTCACCTTCCACGAGCCGTACGGCGTCGTCGGCGTCATCGTGCCCTGGAACTTCCCCATGACGATCGCCTCGTGGGCGTTCGCGCCCGCGCTCGCCGCCGGCAACGCCGTCGTCCTCAAGCCCGCCGAGCTCACTCCGCTGACCGCTGTGCGCCTGGGTGAACTCGCGCTCGAGGCGGGGTTGCCGGAGGGCCTGTTCCAGGTGATCGTCGGGTCGGGCTCGGTCGTCGGCCAGCGGTTCGTCAGCCACCCCGACGTCCGCAAGGTCGTCTTCACGGGGTCGACCGAGGTCGGTGTCGAGGTGGCTGCGGGCTGCGCCCGAGCTCTGAAGCCCGTCACGCTCGAACTCGGCGGCAAGAGCGCCAACGTCGTCTTCGCCGATGCCGACCTCGAGGCGGCGGCCGCCGCCGTCCCCGGCTCGGTGTTCGACAACGCGGGGCAGGACTGCTGCGCCCGCTCGCGCCTGCTCGTGCAGCGCTCGGTGTACGACCGGTTCCTGGAGCTGCTCGAACCCGCCGTCGCGGCCTGGCGGGTGGGTGATCCGTGGCGAGAGGACACCGAGATGGGCCCCCTCATCTCGGCCGCGCACCGCGACACGGTCGCGGGCTTCCTCGACGGCGCCGACGTCGCCTTCCGCGGCGCCGCGCCCGCGGGGGATGCCGCGGGGAGCGGCTTCTGGTTCGCGCCGGCCGTCGTCCTGGCCGCCCCCGGCGACCGCATCGCGCAGGAGGAGGTGTTCGGCCCCGTGCTCGCGGTGCTGCCCTTCGACGACGAGGACGACGCCATCCGGCTCGCCAACGACACCGTCTACGGCCTCGCCGGGTCGCTCTGGACCCGCGACCTCGGACGCGCGGTGCGCGTCTCGCGGGGTGTGCGCAGCGGCGTGCTGTCGGTCAACTCGCACTCCTCGGTGCGGTACTGGACCCCGTTCGGCGGCATGAAGGCATCCGGCCTCGGTCGCGAACTCGGACCGGATGCCGCGGAGCACTTCACCGAGACCAAGAACGTCTTCTACGCCACCACCTGACCCACGAAAGGGACCGAGAACCATGGACCTGACCCAGCGCCTCGCCGGCCGCATCGCGATCATCACCGGAGGTGCGAGCGGCATCGGCCTCGCGACCGCCCGGCGGTTCGCCGCCGAAGGTGCGACCGTCGTCATCGCCGACCTCGACCCGGATGCCGGAGCGCGCGCCGCCATGGAGGTGGGCGGCGTCTTCCGCCCCGTGAACGTGGCCGACGAGGCATCCGTCGACGCCCTTTTCGACGGGGTCGCCGCCGAGTTCGGCGCCGTCGACATCGCCTTCAACAACGCCGGCATCTCGCCCGCCGACGACGACTCGATCGAGACGACGGAGCTCCCCGCTTGGGACCGCGTGCAGGACGTCAACCTCAAGAGCGTGTACCTGTGCTCGCGTGCGGCGCTTCGCCACATGGTGCCCGCCGGGCGCGGCTCGATCATCAACACGGCGTCGTTCGTGGCGCTCCTCGGTTCGGCGACGTCGCAGATCTCCTACACCGCCTCGAAGGGCGGCGTCCTCGCGATGACACGCGAGCTCGGTGTGCAGTTCGCGCGGCAGGGCATCCGCGTGAACGCCCTGTGCCCCGGGCCGGTGAACACGCCGCTCCTGCAGGAGCTGTTCGCGAAGGACCCGGAGCGGGCCCAGCGCCGTCTCGTGCACGTGCCGATGGGGCGCTTCGCGGAGCCCGAGGAGATGGCGGCGGCGGTCGCCTTCCTCGCCTCGGACGACGCGTCGTTCATCACCGCGACGGCGTTCGTCGTCGACGGCGGCATCACGAACGCGTACGTCACTCCCCTGTGACCCCGCTCTGACAGAGTGGTCGTGTGAGCGTGAACGAGCGGTGGGCGCAGCCCCAGACGGCGGGGATCCCCACCGTCTACCGGCCCGTCCGACGCTCGAACGCGCTCGAGGACACGCTCGCGCGCATCGTGCAGACGATCCGCGTGGGGGTCGTCGCGCCCGGTGAGGCGCTGCCGCCCGAGCGGGCGCTCGCCGAGCTCTACGGGGTGAGCCGCGACACGGTCCGCACGGCGATCAAGGAGCTCTCCGATGCGGGGTTCCTCGTCGCGCGCCGCGGCCGGTACGGCGGCACCTTCGTCGCCGACCCGCTGCCGCGGCAGGAGCTCACCCCGCCCGACACGGCGGCCGCCGCCGACACCTTCGGCATGCGGCGCGTGCTCGAAGCCGGGGCGGCCCGGGCGGCGGCGGCGCGCACCATGACCGCCGCCGAACGCGACGCACTGTGGCACCGGCGCGCGGCGGTCGTGATCGCCTCGCTCACCGAGTACCGACGGCTCGACTCGCTGCTGCACCTCGCGATCGCCGAAGCCTCGGGCATCCCCTCGCTCGTCCCGCTCGTCACCGAGAACCGCGCCCGCGTGAACGCATGGCTGGATGCCTTCCCGCTGCTGCCGCGCGCGATCGAGCATTCCGAGACGCACCACGAACAGATCCTGCAGGCGATCCTGGCGGGGCGGCCGGATGCCGCGGAGGCGGCGATGCTCGAGCACCTCGCGGCGTCGGAGTCGCTCATCCGGGGGTTCGTGGGGTGAGGGGGCTGCGGCGGGGTGCGGGGGCGTTTCGACTCGCGGCTGCGCCGCTCGCTCAACGACCGGGGGTGGTGTCTGACTCCTGGTCGTTGACCGAGCGGAGCGAGTGGAAACGTCTGTGCTGCGGGGACGTTTCGACTCGCGGCTGCGCCGC
>JASCPG010000087.1 GCA_029960085.1 Microbacteriaceae bacterium PS02067
AAGAGTCAGGGGGAGGCGCGGTATGGTGCGCGCGGCGCGGCGCGGCGGGGTGCGGTGTGCCTCGCGGTTCGGGAAGCCGGGCGGTCGCGCCCCGGCGAACGGCCGCGCCGGGGCGACCTGAAATACTGGAGGGGTGGCATCCGTGAACCCGCCGCGCGGCATGCGCGACTTCCTCCCCGCCGACAAGGCCCGGCGCGAGCGCGTGCTCGCCGTGATCCGCGGGCGCTACCGTGCCCACGGGTTCGATGAGATCGAGACGCCGGTCGTCGAGGACTACGACCGCCTGCACGCCGGCATCGGCGGCGACAACGAGAAGCTCGCCTTCAACGTCCTCAAGCGCGGGCTGGATGCCGACGCGATCCGGGCCTCCGCGGACGACCCGGCGGCGCTCAGCGACCTCGGCCTGCGCTACGACCTGACCGTGCCGCTCGCGCGCTTCTACGCGACCCACCGCGCAGAGCTTCCGACCGTGTTCCGGGCGATTCAGATGGCGCCCGTCTGGCGGGCCGAGCGCCCCCAGAAGGGTCGCTACCGCCAGTTCGTGCAGTGCGACATCGACATCATCGGCGACGCCTCCGCACGTGCCGAGGCGGAGCTCCTTGCGGCGAGCCTCGACACGCTCGACGCCCTCGGGCTCGAGGGCGGTTCGATCCGCATCAACGATCGGCGCCTGCTCGACTGGATGCTCTCGCACTTCGGCTTCGCCGAGGAGGAGCGCCCGGGCGTGCTCATCACGATCGACAAGCTCGACAAGATCGGCCCGGAGGGCGTCGCTCGCGAGCTTCGCGAGCGTGGAACGACGGCGACGGCCGTGGACGCCTTCGAGGCATTCCTGCGCCGCCCGCAGACGCTCGAGTTCCGCCCGTTCGGCGACGGCCAGATCCGGAAGGCCCTCCCCGAGGGAGCGCCGGACGACGTCGTGGCGCACCTCGTCGCGATCGGCGACGCGGTCGGCGCGTCGCGGCAGGCCGCAGGCGTCGAGGTCGGGCTCGGCGGCGTGCCGCTCAGATTCGACCCGTTCCTCGTGCGCGGCATGGGCTACTACACGGGCACGATCTTCGAGCTCGCCCACCCGAGCGTCGACTACTCGCTCGGCGGCGGCGGTCGCTATGACGGCATGATCGGGCGTTTCCTCGGTCAGGACGTGCCGGCCGTCGGCTTCTCGATCGGGTTCGAGCGCATCGTGGATCTGCTCGATCAGCACGCGGATGCCACGGGCAGCGCCGTCGTCCTCGTCCACGACCGCGACGTGCCCGTCGCCGAGCTGGTGCGCCACAAGGCCGCGCTCGTCGCGCAGGGCGCGCGCGTGCGCCTCGAGCAGCGCACGAAGAACCTCAAGGCCCTCCTCGAGCGTGCGGCGGCTGATGGCTACACCTCGTTCGCGACGCTGTCGGCCGGTCAGGATGTCACGGCACTGGAGCTCAAGCCCCTCGCCTGAGACCGCCCGGCGCCCGGGCATCCCCGGTCGCGGTTCCTCCCTGGGTGGGGGTCTGGCGGCCGGCGTGTCGGTACGCGAAGATTCGCGCATGACCGTCCGTGTGCGCACGACCCTGCCGGCTTCAGGCCCCGCCACCCACATCGAACTCACCGACGATGAGGTCGAAGAGCTGGGGGGAGGGCGGCGTGCGGCGGTGCGGGTCCGGATCGGCGACCGCGAGGCGCGGCTGCGGCTCGGGGTGATGGGCGGCAAGAACCTGATCGGCCTGTCGAAGGCGGCCCGTGCCGAGCTCGGTGTCGAGATCGGCGACGCCGTCGACGCGCTGGTCGATCTCGACGACGCCCCGCGCGAGGTCGAGGTGCCGCAGGACCTCGCGGCAGCCCTCGACGCGGCCGCGGCGCGTGCGCTCTTCGACGCCCTTGCCCCGTCTCGGCGCAAGGAGCACGTGCGCGGCATCCTCGCGGCGAAGGCTCCCGAGACCCGCGCGCGCCGCGTGCAGGCCGTCGTGGCATCCCTCGCCTGAGGAGCCCCACCCGCCCGTTCATTCGCCAGTTTCTGCGGGACAGGCCCGGTCATTCCCGCACGAACTGGCAAACGGATGCCCGGGCGCGACGCCCGCCTGAGACCAGCGTGCGCAACTGTTCTAGTTGTCCTAAAATAGTTGCATGATCTTCCGTATCGATTCGGCGAGCGAGGAGCCCCTCTTCGCCCAGATCGCGACATCGGTCCGCGGAGAGATCGCCGCGGGGCGACTCGGGCCCGGCGACCGCCTCCCCGGCGCGCGCGAGGTCGCCGCGGCGCTGCAGGTGAACCTCCACACGGTGCTCCGCGCGTTCGCCGACCTCCGCGACGAGGGACTCGTCGACATGCGCCGCGGGCGCGGCGCCGTCGTCACCCCCGCCGCCACCGCGCTCGCCGCGGTCCGCGGCGAGCTCGAGGCTCTCGTCGCCCGCGCGCAGGCACTCGGGCTGTCTCGGGATGCCGTGGCATCCCTCGTCCGCACGACCCCCGCACCCGCTGACCCGCCACTCGGCAAGGAGAACCCCGCATGAGCACCCGCACGCCGCTCGCCGTCCGTCGCTTCACGCTGGTCGCGCTCGTCCTGCCCACGATCGTGACCGCGATCGCGGTGATCGTGCAGGCACTCGCGCTGCCGCACGTGCCCGACCCGATCGCGATCCACTGGGATGCCTCCGGCACGCCCAACGGCTTCGCCGCGCCGTGGGTCAGTCTCGCTCTGACCGCCGCCATCGGCCTCGGCATCCCGCTCCTCATCGGCCTCTCGGGGCTCAACGGGCTGCGTCGCGGCGACCGCGGCACGACCTACCGCCTGCTCGGGGCGACCTCGCTCGGTGTCTCAACTCTCCTCGGAGCGTTGACGACGAGCCTCTTCGTGATGCAAGTCGGGATCGAGGATGCCTCCGCCGCTCCCGACCTGTGGGGTCCGGGGCTCGCGTCGCTGATCGCCGCCATAGCGCTCGGCGTCGCGGGATGGCTGCTCCAACCGCACGAGCCGTACCGCGTCAGCGCGCTCGATGCGTCAGCGGGCACCACAGAGATCACGCTCGGCGACACCGAACGCGTCGTGTGGCTGCAGCGCACGCAGATCGCGCGCAGCGGCATCATCGTCCTCGGCATCGCCCTGCTCGTGCTGGTCGCGGCGAACATCCTCGTCGTGTTCGAGGCGCCCGAGTCGGGCGTGTCGACCGGCCTCGTGATCCTCACGGTCCTCGTCCTCGCGCTTCTCTTGATGACGTGCGCTTTCCACGTGCGGGTCGACGAGCACGGACTCAGCGTCATCTCGGTGGCGGGCTTTCCGCGCATCCACGTGCCGCTCGCGGAGATCGCGCGTGCCGAGCCCGTGTCCGTCAACCCGATGGGGGAGTTCGGTGGCTGGGGCCTGCGGTGGGCGCCGGGCGGCAGCGGGTTCGGCGTCGTGCTGCGCACCGGTCCTGGCATCCGTGTGACGCGCACGAACGGCAAGGCGTTCACCGTGACGACCGACGACGCCGAGACCGGCGCCGCGCTCCTCAACGCGCTGGGAGCTCGCGCCACGCGCTGAATTGCCACTTCCTGCGGGAATCGGCGCCGGGTTCCGGCATCAACCGGCAAACGAAATGCGCCGCAGGCATGGGATGCCGCGCGCAGGGATGCCACGCGGTTACCGACCGTTCACCCGCACGAGGTGGACTCGGGGCATGGGCAGGCATCCACTCCGCCGCATCGCCGCAACCGTCGGCGCGGCCGCCGTCCTCGTGGGCGCGGGGGCCTTCGGCGCGCGCATCCTCTTGACGCGGCAGGCCGCCGTGGCGCGTCGCCGCATCGGCAAGCCGCTCGGGGAGATCGCCCTCGACGCCGACCGCGTGTGGCGGCCGAAGCTGCGCGGCACCCCCGTCGAGCTGCTGTTCGTGGGGGACTCGATCGCCGCGGGGCTCGGCGCCGAACGCCCGAAGGACGTCCTGGGAGCCCGCGTGGCGAAGGGTGTCGCGGGATTCCTCGGTCGCCCCGTGCAGCTGCGCACGGTCGCGAGCGTCGGCGCGGAGTCGCGGGACCTCGAGCGTCAGCTCGACCGGCTGCCCGAGGGGTATCGTCCGGACGTCGCGGTCGTGATCGTCGGGGGCAACGACGTCACCCACCGCACCCCCGTCGGCGTGGCGGCCGCGCACCTCGAGGCCGCCGTCACTCGACTTCGCGCGCTCGGCGCCGACGTCGTCGTGGGCACGTGCCCCGACCTCGGGGCGCTGCGTCCCGTGCCGCAGCCGCTGCGCAGCCTCGGCGGGCAGGCATCCCATCACCTCGCCCGCGCGCAGGCGGCGGCGGCCGATCGCGCCGGAGCCCGCGTCGTATCGCTCCGGCGCGCCGTAGGGCATCTCTTCTTCGCGAATCCCGACGACATGTTCAGCCTCGACCGGTTCCACCCCAGTGCGCTGGGCTACCGCCGCACCGCCGACGCGCTCGTTCCCGAAGTGGTCGCCGCCCTGGCATCCAGCCCCGTGGACCCCGTG
Organism: Microbacteriaceae bacterium PS02067; assembly: GCA_029960085.1. Lineage (GTDB taxonomy): Bacteria > Actinomycetota > Actinomycetes > Actinomycetales > Microbacteriaceae > Microbacterium. Next base: position 4,444 of record JASCPG010000087.1, read on the forward strand.
TGAGGCCCCGTTCGCTTGCCACCACCCGCGGGAATCCTCGCCGAGTTCCCCACGCAAGTGGCAACTGAACGCGCGGATGCCAGGTGAAGCCCACGCACCCTGTTGACTCATTGGGGGAGGGGCGGGTTGGCTGGGCGCATGTCGGACCTGACGCCGGATGCCGCACACGCGGTCGACCGTTACCTCGTGGACACGCTCGTCGGGAGCGACCCGGCGCTCGATCAGGCGATCGCCGACCAGAAGGCGGCGGGCCTCCCCGACATCGAGGTCGCGCCCACGGGCGGGAAGCTCCTGCACCTGCTGGTGCGGATGTCCGGGGCGCACCGGGTGCTCGAGATCGGAACGCTCGGCGGCTACTCCACGATCTGGCTCGCGCGTGCCGTGCCTGCGGACGGCCTCGTCACGACGATCGAGGCCGAGGCGCGGAACGCGGAGGTCGCCCGCCGCAGCGTCGACCGCGCCGGCGTGGGGGAGAAGGTCGAGATCCTCGTCGGGCGCGGCGCCGACGTCCTGCCTCGCCTGCAGGGCGAGCCGGCCTACGACCTCGTCTTCATCGACGCCGACAAGGAGTCGAACACGATCTACCTCGACTGGGCGGCGCGGCTCGGCCACCCCGGCACGGTCGTCGTGCTCGACAACATCGTCCGGAGCGGCAACGTCGCCGACCCCGCTGAGGACGGCTCGCAGATCGCGGGCGTCCGCGCGGGGCTCGAGATGCTCCGCGACGATCCCCGGTTCGATGCGACGGGCCTGCAGACGCTGGATGCCAAGGGGTGGGACGGCATCGCCATCGCTCTCATCGTCTGAGGCACGCCCGACGGGCCGACGCACGGCGCGTCACCCGCACCGTTTGATCCGGCAGGTTCACTGTGTCGAGGGCATCCGCTTCACTATGCTCGAACGTGGACCGACGACGCTCCGAGATTCATCCTCCACAAGCAAGGAGTCCCCTGTGGCACTGATCGAGGCTGTAGGCGCACGCGAGATCCTGGATTCGCGTGGCAACCCGACCGTCGAGGTGGAGGTGCTGCTCGACGATGGCATCGTCCAGCGCGCGGCCGTCCCCTCCGGCGCATCCACCGGCGCGTTCGAAGCGTACGAGCTGCGCGACGGCGACAAGAGCCGGTACGGCGGCAAGGGCGTCCTGAAGGCCGTGAACGCCGTCATCGACGAGCTGGGCCCGGCGATCGAGGGTATCGATGCCAGCGAGCAGCGCGTCATCGACGAGATCCTCATCGCGACCGACGGCACCGAGAACAAGTCGCGCTGCGGCGCGAACGGCATCCTGGGCGTCTCGCTCGCGGTCGCCAAGGCCGCCGCCGACGCCGCGGACCTGCCGCTGTTCCGCTACCTGGGCGGCCCGAACGCGCACGTCCTGCCCGTGCCGCTGTTCAACGTCATCAACGGTGGCGAGCACGCCGACAACGGCATCGACTTCCAGGAGTACTTCCTCGCGCCGATCGGCGCGGAGACCTACTCCGAGTCGCTGCGCTGGGGCACCGAGGTCTACCACGTTCTCAAGGGCGAGCTGAAGGCGGCCGGCTACAACACCGGCCTCGGCGACGAGGGCGGATTCGCCCCCGACCTGCCCAGCAACCGCGAGGGCCTCGACTTCCTCATCAAGGCGATCGAGAAGGCCGGCTTCACCCCCGGCAAGGACGTCGGCGTCGGCCTGGACGTGGCCGCGACGGAGTTCTTCAAGGACGGCGTGTACACCGTCGAGGGCAAGCCCTGGACGGCCGAGCAGCTGACCGACTACTTCGCCGACCTCGTCGCGAACTACCCCGTCGTCACCATCGAGGACGCCCTCGCCGAGGACGACTGGGATGCCTGGAAGCACCTCACCGATGTCCTGGGTGACAAGGTGCAGCTCGTCGGCGACGACCTCTTCGTCACGAACCCGGTGCGCCTGCAGAAGGGCATCGATCTGGGCGTGGCGAACGCGCTGCTCGTGAAGGTGAACCAGATCGGCACGCTGTCCGAGACGCTGGATGCCATCGCCCTCGCGACCCAGAACGGCTACCGTTCGATGCTCTCGCACCGCTCCGGCGAGACCGAGGACACGACCATCGCCGACCTCGCCGTCGCGGTGAACGCGGGTCAGATCAAGACCGGCGCGCCCGCTCGCAGCGAGCGCGTCGCGAAGTACAATCAGCTTCTGCGCATCGAAGAAGAGCTGGGCGACGCCGCGACTTTCGCGGGCCGCGCGGCCTTCCCGCGGTTCAAGGGCTGACCTGCCGCTGACGCGCAGCAGACGCTGAACGAGAAGGGGGAGCCGTGGCACGAGTGACGGCTCCCCCTTCCGTGTCACCGCGAGACGAGAAGGTCCGCACGCGCGGGCGTGTGGACGTCCGCGAGTGGGCCGGAGGCATCCGGTTCTCGGCGTTCACGGCGATCATGCTGGGGCTCGTCGTCCTGGCGGTGTTCGTGCTCGTGCCGACCTTCGGCACCTACCTCTCGCAGCGCCAGCAGATCGCGGCGCTGCAGCACTCGGTGAAGCTCACCGAGGCCCAGGTCGCCGACCTGGAGCAGCAGAAGGCGCGCTGGGCCGACCCGGCCTACGTCACGTCGCAGGCGCGCTCGCGCCTGTACTACGTCTATCCCGGAGAAGTCGTCTACCTCGTCGACGACGATCTGCCGGCCGCGTCCCTCGCGCCCGAGCAGCAGCCCGTGAGCGACGACGTCACCGAGACGCGCTCGGACTGGATGGCGCAGTTCCTGCGGTCGGTCACCGGGGCAGGCCTCAGCCAGACCGGGACGGCACCGACCGACCCGACGACTCCCGCGGGCTGACCGGGGTCCAGCACTCCAACAGGTGGCGCCGGTAGCCTGGGGGCGTGCCGCACCCTCCGCTCAGCCCCGCGACCGACGCCGACCTCGAGGTCATGCGCGAACAGCTGGGGCGGCCGATGCGCGGCGTCGTCGGCATCGCGGCCCGGTGCGTGTGCGGCAACCCGACGGTCGTGGCGACCGAGCCGCGGCTGCCTGACGGCACGCCGTTCCCGACGTTCTACTACCTGACCCACCCGGGTGCGACGGCGGCGATGTCGGCGCTCGAAGCGACGCAGGTTATGCCCGAGTTCGCTGCCCTCCTCGCCGACGACGCCGAGGTGGCGGATGCCTACGCCGCGGCCCACGAGGCGTATCTCTCCGATCGCGCCGTGTACGGCGAGGTCGACGAGATCGCCGGAATCTCCGCCGGCGGCATGCCGACCCGCGTGAAGTGCCTGCACGCGCTCGCCGGGCACGCGCTCGCCGCGGGGCCGGGAGTCAATCCCATCGGCGACCTCGCGCTCGCGCGTGGCGATTGGTCGCCCGAGCGCTGCACGTGCGCGACGCCACGGAGCACCGTGTGAAGCTGACACAGCGCAGCCGGTCGCGGCGCGACGGCATCCGCGGGCGGAGGGCCGTCGCGGTGGCGGCGCTCGTGGCCGCGGTGCTCGCGGCGGGGGCTCCCGTCGCAGGTTCGGCCGCGCTGGCGTCCGGCC
>JASCPG010000088.1 GCA_029960085.1 Microbacteriaceae bacterium PS02067
GCATCGAGCGCCGGCCGCGGCCCGGCCGGGCGGGCGCGCGGCCGGGCGAGGCCCCATGCGTGGTCGGGCCGGCTCAGCGCGCGGACGCCGAGTGCTGCCAGGCCGGACCGCGACGTGGGCACCGTCAGTTCTTCGGACGGCCGAGTGGGGTCGCAGTTGTCTCGCGTGTTCCGGGAGCAGGGCGGATCGACCTGCGGCGGGTCGCGACATGTCGCGGGGCGCGGTTGGCCCTGCTTTCGGAACGGCGACGGTGCGAGAGCGGGGGCCGGGTGGCGCGTCTATTCGGAACGGCGGCGGTGCGAGACCGGGGCCGGGTGGCGCGTCTATTCGGAGGTCGTGCCCTCGAACAGGCCGATGTGGTTGCCATCGGGGTCGACGATGACGGCCCACCAGCTCTTGGCGGTGATGTTCTCCTTCGGCATCGCGACCGAGCCTCCGGATGCCTCGGCCTTAGCGATCACGTCGTCGATCGAGTCGACCTCGACGTACGACCGTGGCTCGGTGAACCCGTCGCTGCGCGGCGCGAGCCCGCCGCCGGAGATCCCGTTCGGGGCCGCCCACATGGGATAGCCCGCGAACCCCTCGACCTCGGCGATCTGCCAGCCGAACAGCCCGGAGTAGAACTCAGCCCCTTTGGCGAGGTCTGACACCGGAATGTCGATGTGGGTGATGTCTCCGTGCGCCATGATGGCTCCTTCCAACGCGCACAGTCTCCGCCCCGCCTCGCCCCCCGCGCAAGGGGGCCGGCGCGTCAGGGGGCGCCGGTGCGGCGGCGCCGCAATTCTGCGCGTGTGAGCGGGTGTGACGCATCCGCAGCGGGCGCGGGGATGGGCTCGGCCGCGGATGCCGGCGCGGCCTCGACCTCGGGTTCGGAGTCGAGGTCGGATGCCGGCGACCCGCCACCCGCGCCCTCCGCCCGCGTCGCCCGCGGCGCCCCACCCGGGCCCCCGCCCAGGGTCAGGCGTCCGTCGTGCAGCTCCGCGATGCGGTCGGCTCGGGCGACGAGGAGCGGGTCGTGGGTCGACACGATCGCGGCGAGGCCCTGCTCGTGCGCGAGCGTGCCGAGGAGGTCCATGATCGTCGCGGCCGTGCGCGAGTCGAGCTGCCCGGTCGGCTCGTCGGCGATGAGGATCCGCGGGCGCGCCACGACGGCGCGCGCGATCCCGACGCGCTGCTGCTGCCCGCCGGAGAGCTCCGCGGGCCGCTGGTCGGCCTGCCCGGAGAGCCCGACGAGTTCGAGCGCCTCATCGACGCGCTCGGTCCGCTCGGCGGCAGACACCCCGGCGATCCGCAGCGGCAGTTCGACGTTCTCGCGCGCCGACAGCACGGGCACGAGCCCGAACGACTGAAAGACGAACCCGAGCATGTCGCGCCGGATGTCGGCGAGCGCCGACTCGGACAGTCCCGTCGTGTCGCGATCGCCGATCACGACCCGCCCTTCGGTCGGGCGATCGAGCACGCCGAGCAGGTTCAGGAGGGTCGTCTTGCCCGCGCCCGACGCTCCGCGCACGACCAGCAGCTCACCGGTGACGAGCTCGAGGTCTACCCCGTCGACGGCGCGGACCTCCCCCGCACCCGACGAGAACACCCGCACGAGCCCCTCGGCCCGCAGCGCCGCGCTCATCGCCCACCGCCTTCGTCGTCGGCGGAGACATCGGATGCCTCGACCGCCTGACCAGACGACGACGACGCCGCCACCCCCGGCCACACGCCCACGTGATCGGCCTCGAGCGCGAGGCGCACCCGCTGGCGCAGATCGAGCGCCGTGACGAACTCGTCGGGCAGCTGCAGGCGCCCGACCCGGTCGAGCACCGCGTACTCCTCGGCCACGTGGTGCTCGGCGCCCGACTCGTCGCGCCGCGTCGAGCGCAGCACTTCGGTCGCGGTGCGCCCGTCGCGGATCTGCACGGTGCGGGCGACGTGCTCCGACACGGCGGGGTCGTGCGTCACGATCAGGGTCGTGACGCCGAGCTCGCGGTTGACGTCGCGCATCGCCTCGAGCACGTGGGCGCTCGTCTCGTCGTCGAGTTCGCCGGTCGGCTCGTCGGCGAGCAGCACGCGCGGCTCGTTCGCGATGCCGACGGCGATCGCGACCCGCTGCTGCTCGCCGCCGGACATCTCACCCGGGCGGCGGTCGGCACAGTAGCCGACGCCGAGGAGGTCGAGCAGTTCGCCCGCCCGCTCCCCGCGCGCGGCGCCCTTCACCTTCCCCGCGATCGCGAGCACGGCCGCGACGTTCTGCGCGGCGGTCAGGTACGGCAGGAGGTTCCGCGACGTCTGCTGCCACACGAACCCGACCGACTCGCGCCGGAAGCGCACCCGTTCGCGCCCGCTCAGTGTCAAGAGGTCGCGCCCCGCGACGCGCGCGACCCCGGCCGTGGGGGTGTCGAGCCCCGAGAGGATCGCGAGGAGGGTGGACTTCCCCGACCCGGATGCCCCGACGACGGCGACCAGTTCGCCGCGCTCGACCGTGAGGGTGAGCCCCTGCAGCGCCTGCACCTCGACGGAGGCGGCCGTGAAGATCCGCACGAGGTCGGTGCACAGGATGTCGGGCTCGGTCGAGGCATCCGTCGGCTCGTCGCCGACCCGACGGGGCGCGGCGGCCGCCTGAGACCCGTGCGGGGTCGGGCGGGGCGAGGTGAGAGCGTTCATGTCTCCTCCACGGTACGAAGAACGGCGGCGGCGCGCGTGCGGCGCGTGAGGGCGAGGGCCGCGGCGGCCACTCCGATGGATGCCACGAGGAACCCGCCGACCGAGAGCGAGAGGATCCCCGGGGCGACCGTGTACGCGGGGGCGATCGGCCCGCCGGTGAACGGCCGGAGGTCCACGACGGCGATGACGAGGAACGGCAGCGCGGCGCCGAACGCCGTCCCGATGAGGAGCGCGGCCACGCCGGCGGGGGCCAGTTCCCACGCGACGAGCCGACCGGCAGCGCGCGGAGGCGCGCCGAGGGTCTGGAGCAGCGCGAGCAGGCGCCGCCGGGCGGGCGCCCCGAGCACGAGCGTCATGACCACGGCGATGGCGCCGAGCGCGGCCGACAGGACGACGCCGACGGTCAGCGCGAGGCGCAGGCCCGGCCAGATGGGATCGGTCCGCAGGTCGGCGAGGCGTTCGCCCACGGTGGTGGCACGCATCCCCGGGCCGAGTTCGTCGCGCAGCACCTGCACGACCTGGTCCGCCGAGGCATCCGCGTCGAGGCGCACGAGGATCGTCGTCGTCGGGGCGTACTCATCGGCGAAGCGGTCGGCGTACGCCGCGTCGGCGAGCACCCATGCGCTCGTCGGGGCGAACGGCGCCGGCATCACCGAGGAGCCCGCGAAGCGGGCGGGCACCCCCAGGACGGAGAGGTCATCGCCCTGCGCGGCGCGCGTGCGCGTGGCCGTGAGCGCCGAGAAGAGGAGCCGCGGGTCGCCCGAACCGTCGCCGAGGTCGACGCCGTCCAGTACCGACGGATACCCCTCCTGCACGCGGGCGAGTGCCGTCGTGTCGACGATGGTCAGATCGACGCGGTTCTGCGACGTGCCGACCATCAGCAGCGCGGAGTTGTAGGTCGAGAACGAGGCCACGTCCGCGACGCCCGGTACGGCCTCCACCCGCTCGGCCGCCCCGTCGTCGAAGCGTGCCGACGACAGGGCGATGTCCGCCCCGACCGAGGCGCGCGCCGCATCGTCGGCGCCGTGCTGCAGGACGGAGAGCAGGATGCCGCTCGCGACCGCGAACGACACTCCGACGAGCAGGGCGAACACGGGCGCGAACCCCGCGACCGGGTCGCGCAGCGCGCGGGCCGCGCCGAGAAGCCCGACGTATCCCGTGCCCGTGCGCCGCCGGGCGAGGATGCCCCGGAGCGCCGGCGGCACGAGACGCAGGGCGACGAGCCCCGCGACGATCGCGAGAAGCGCGGGTGCCGCCGCGGCGAGCGGCTCGAGTCCGCCGTCGTCGCTCTGCGCACCGCGCACGATGAGGAGCGTCGTCGCGAGCGCCGCGATGACGAGGAGCACCCCTTCCGCGACGAGGCGCCACCGCGAGGGCTTCGCCTCGTCGGCGCGTTCCCGCCGCCGCGGCCCCGACAGGGCGAGGACGGCAGCCGGGAGGAGGCCGATGACGAGCGGCACGACGAACTGCCCGACAGACGGGTCGCCGGAGGTTCCCGGCCAGAGCACCCGGCCGAGGAGCCACCCCGCGCCGGCACCGACGGCCGCCGGCAGCAGCCCCGCCAACAGCCCCTCGATCGCAAGGAGCAGACCGCGCTGCCACCGTGATGCACCACGCGCGGTGAGAAGCGACAGCGCGGTCCGGCGACGCTCGGCGATCATCCGGCAGCCGAGGAGAAGAGCCGCGAGTGCAGCGCCGACGGGGCCGGCGGCAAGGAGAGCCAGCACGGCGGTGAGCCCGTGGTTCTGCGCCACCGCACGCTCGAGGGTCGGCACCACCCCGCTCTGGAAGCGCAGGGAGATCGGGGACGACGACGCCCCGACCGACACCGTGGAACTCGTGAAGGCCGACAGCGCGGCGAGCAGGTGCGGCGCGGACGAGGCATCCACGGTCTCCGCGCGCAGCGGGAACCACGCCGTCGTCAGGGCGGCGGTCACCTGCGGCAGCGTGTCGAGCTGCACCGGTGAGGTGTAGGCGGCGGTGCGGATGTACTCGCCGCCGTCGGGGTTGTAGGCGACCGTCGCACGGAGGACGTCCGCGGCGCGCGCCCAGTACGGGTCGTCCGGGTCGACCGCCTCGAACACGCCGACGAGTGTGAGCGGGGCGGTGTGCGCACCGTCCCCGAACCGGGCCCACCCGGCGCCCTGACCGATCTCGCGGGTCTCGCCCACGGCCCAGCCCACGGTCTTCGCGGCATCCGCGGACAGCACGATCTCGGTCGTCGGGATCGCGCCCGGCTGCGCGAGTGCCTGTCCCGTCGCGGGATCGAAGCCCATCGCGCGCATCCAGTCGACCTGGTCGGCGGTCGATTCCGGGAGCCGCCCCTCGGTGAGGCGGATGCGCGACGCGTACGCCGGGTCGAGCAGCACCCAGGTCATCGCGGAGTACTGCGCCGGGGCGCCCAGCCGCACGAAGTAGTCGGCCGAGTCGTAGAAATCCCCGAGGGATCCGGAGGCGGCGGCCATCGCGCTCGCGAGGCCGGCATCCCAGGAGCCCCAGTCATCGACGAACTCCGGCGGCACGGCATCCGACACCGACCCCGACGGGGGTGCTGCGCCAGGGAATGGGGCGGTGCTCGTCGAGGCCGTGAGGTCGCGCACCGGCGCGCTCAGTTGCCCGACGCGGTAGCGGGTGGAGTCGTCGAGAAGAGATGCCACGGCGCGCGGCGTCATGACCGCGATCGCGGCGAGGAGCGCCACGACGAGCGCGATCACGACGGCCGCGCCGCTGCCGGCGCGCAGGTGCCTCGCGATGAGCGCACCGGTGCGCGCGCTCACGGCGCCGCCTCCTCGATCGCGGTGGATGCCCCCTGCGCCCGCACCACGCGAGCGGTGATCGCCGCGGCGACGACGACCCCGCCCGCAAGGATGGCTGCGGTCAGGAGGACCGGCACGGGGTCCACCCCGAGACGCGGGGCGACCACGAGGCCGGGGATGGATCTCGTCGTGAGCGGGGGGATGAGCAACGTCGAGAGGACGAGCCCGGCCACAATTCCGAGGAGCAGCGACAGCACCGCGACGACCCCCACCTCGACGGTGCGCAACCGCGCTTGCGCGGCGGGGCTCACACCGACGGCGCGGAGCACCATGACCTCCCCCGCGCGCGCTGCCGTGAGCGCCGCGAACAGGGCGAGCAGCGCGACACCGCTCAGTACCGCCGCGCCGACCGAGGCGACGCCCCACACGCCGGAGATGCTGGCGGCGACGCCGGATGCCGCCGTGCGCGGCGTCGTGACGGTGGCCCCCAGCGCGTCTTCGAGAGCGGCGCGCGAGCCCGTGGCCCAGATCTCGTTCGCGAGCGGTGGCGAGGCGGCGGGTTCGCCGGGGACGATGCGCGCGGGGAGCGACCGCGCCGTCAGCGTGTCGAGGTCGACGAGCGCTCCGACGCCCGTGCCGACACCGGGCAGCGCGGCGACGATGCCGGCGACCTCGATCGGGTAGGTGCGGCCCGATCCGTCGACGCGCAGGTCGACCGTCGACCCTTCGTCGAGGGCGAGTCGGGTGGCGAGGTCACGCGTCACGATCGCAGGCATCGGCTCCGCGCGTTCACCGGCCGCGCTCCAGACGAGCGCCGACGAGACGCCGCTCTTACCGGTGCCGGCGGGCAGAGAGACACTCGTCGCGGGGGTGATCGGGATCGGCGTCTCCGCGCCGTCCGCCCCGATGGTCGCGGCCGTCACGGAGGAGATGCGGGCGTCCAGGTACGCGTACGCCTGCCCGCGCGCGACCTCGATCCCGAGGAGCCGCCAGGGCGCCGTCCCCGCGGGGAGGTCGGCCGTGCCCGTCAGCGCGAAGCCGATCAGGGTCTCATAGTCCGGAGTGGTCCCCGGTGGGGCGGATGCCTCGACGCGCAGCGACACCGCGGTGGGGGTGCCGGAGGCATCCGCGAGCCAGGCCTGGATCGTCGTCGCGCGCGCAGCGTACTCGTCGATCGACGTCATCTTCGCGTGGACGACGATGCCGACGGCGGTGGTCGGCAGTTCCACCCCAGGCGCATCGTCCGAGATCGCCGCGAGATCCGCGCCGAGCGACACGGGGTCGACGAGACCGTCGACGGGCAGCACGACCTCGGCGATGCGTCCGGCGGGGAGTGCGAGGAAGGTGCCCGGGACCTCGCCCGCGATGACGGGCGCCGAGACGACGGGGGCCGCGGAGGTGACGCCCGGCACCGGCCGGAGGTCGCCCGGCGTGACCGTCTGGACGGCGGCCCGCAGCGGCGCACCCGCGACGAGGGACTGCGACGCGGTCGCCGCGGCCGTCCAGGTCGCCCCGTACGATCCCGCGAGCACCGCGCCCGCGACGGCGATCACCACGAGGGCGACGGCCACGGAGTACGCGACCTGACGTCGCGCCACCTGACGAGCGGGGTAGGCGGGAGCGAGGCGCCGGCCGTTACCGGCGAGGCGGGCGACGACTGCGGAGAGGGGGCCGAACACGAGGACCGCGAGGACAGCGGCGGCAGCGATGCCGAGCGTGGGCGCGGCCGTCGTGAGCAGCGTCGACCAGGCATCCTCGGTCGCCGAGCCGGACGCGACGAGCCAGACAACCACACCGCCGATGATCACGAGAAGCGCGCCCGCCGCCGGCGACGCCGCCCGTGCGACGCGCCCCGCGAGCGCCGAAGCCCGCCCCGCGTCGCGCGCCGCGAGGG
>JASCPG010000089.1 GCA_029960085.1 Microbacteriaceae bacterium PS02067
GCGCGCGCGGCGTCGTCGGTCGCGACGATGACCACCGGGCGCCCGGCGACCTCGGCGCCGAGCGCGACGACCGCGCCCTCGCCGACCCGCTCGCGCACCTGCAGTGCGAGGCTGCGGACATCGTCGCCGGATGCCGCGGTGCCGATCGACTCCGCGACGAGCCGGAAGGGCCCCGCCGCGCGGGCGGCGCCCGCAAGAGCGGGGATGCGGCCCTCGAGAGCCTTCGCCTCGAACTGGGCGATCTTCTTCTCCGCTGCCTTCAGGTTCGCCGACAGTTCGGCGATCTTCGTCGCGAGCTGATCCTTCGGGGTCTTCAGTGACGAGGTCAGCTGCGCCACGATCGCGCGCTCGGTCGCAAGCTCGCGGAACGCGTCGGCGCCGACGAGCGCCTCGACGCGCCGGTTCGACGCACCGACCGACGACTCGCCGATGAGGTTGATGAGACCGACCTCGGCCGACGAGGAGACGTGCGTCCCGGCGCAGAGTTCGCGCGACCACGGTCCGCCGATGTCGACCATCCGCACGGTATCGCCGTATTTCTCGCCGAACAGCGCCATCGCCCCGGCGGCCTTCGCGTCGTCGAGCGACATGATGCGGGTCGTCACCTCGAGGTTGTCGCGCACGGCGTTGTTGGCGATCTCCTCGATCTCCGTCTTCGTGGCATCCGACAGCGACTGGCCCCACGCGAAGTCGAAGCGCAGGTAGCCGGCGCGGTTGAGCGAGCCCGCCTGCGTCGCGGTCTTGCCGAGCGTGTCGCGCAGGGCCGCGTGCACGAGGTGCGTCGCGGAGTGCGCCTGCTGCGCGGCGCGGCGGTTCACGGCGTCGACGACGGTCGTCGCGGGCTGGTCGACGCCCACTTCGCCGGTCGTGACCTCGACCGTGTGGCTCACGAGTCCGGGGACGGGCTTCTGCACGTCGATGACCTCGAGCTCGTACCCGGGTCCGACGATGACGCCCTTGTCGGCGACCTGACCGCCGCTCTCGGCATACAGCGCGGTCTCCGCGAGGATGACCTCGACGATCTGGCCCTCGGTGGCACGAGACACGGGGTGCCCGTCGTGCAGGATGCCGAGGACGCGCGACTGCGTCTCGAGGTCGGTGTAGCCCGTGAAGACCGTCTCGCCCTGCGCGCGCAGGTCGCGGTAGACGCTCGTGTCGGCGAGCTGGCGCTTGCGGGAACGCGCGTCGGCCTTCGCACGGGCGCGCTGCTCGGCCATGAGAGTGTCGAACGCGCCGCGGTCGACGGTGAGCCCGGCCTCTTCGACGATCTCGAGCGTGAGGTCGATCGGGAACCCGTACGTGTCGTGCAGGAGGAACGCCTCCGCACCGCCGATGCGGGTCGCGCCGGCCTCCTTGGCGGCGGCGATCGAGGCATCCAGGTTCTCCGAGCCCGCCGCGAGCGTGCGCAGGAACGTCGCCTCCTCCGCGAGCGCGTATTGCGAGATGCGCGCCCAATCGGTCGCGACCTCGGGATAGGCGTCCTTCATGGCATCCCGCGACGTCGCGAACAGCTCCGCGAACGTCGGACCCTCGACGCCCAGCAGGCGCATCGCGCGGATGACCCGTCGCATGAGGCGGCGCAGGATGTAGCCGCGGCCCTCGTTCGAGGGGGTCACGCCGTCGCTCATCAGCATGAGCGAGGAGCGCACGTGGTCGGCGACGACACGGAAGCGGACGTCGTCCTCGTGATTCGCGCCGTACGTCTTGCCGGAGAGCTCCACGGCCTTGTCGAGCACCGGACGCACCTGGTCGGTCTCGTACATGTTGTCGACGCCCTGCTTGATGAACGCGATGCGCTCGAGACCCATGCCCGTGTCGACGTTCTTCGCGGGCAGTTCGCCGACGATCGTGAAGTCGTACTTGCTCTTCACGTCGGTGATCTCGTACTGCATGAAGACGAGGTTCCAGATCTCGACGTAGCGGTCGTCGTCGGTCGCCGGTCCTCCGTCGATGCCGTACGCGGGGCCGCGGTCGAAGAAGATCTCCGAGCAGGGGCCGGCGGGGCCGGGAAGCCCCGTCGACCAGTAGTTCGTGTCCTTGCCGAGCCGCTGGATGCGCTCTTCGGGGAGGCCGGCGATCTCACGCCACAGGTCGTGCGCCTCGTCGTCCTCTTCGTAGACCGTGACCCAGAGATCCTTCGGATCGAAACCGAGCCCGCCGTCCGCCTCGCTCGAGGTGAGCAGCTCCCACGCGTAGCGGATCGCGCCTTCCTTGAAGTAGTCGCCGAACGACCAGTTGCCGAGCATCTGGAAGAACGTGCCGTGACGCGGGGTCTTGCCGACCTCTTCGATGTCGTTCGTGCGGATGCACTTCTGGTTGTCGGCGGCGCGCTTGTACGGCGCCGGAACGTCACCGGACAGGTACGGGATGAACGGCACCATGCCGGCGATCACGAACAGCAACGCGGGGTCGGGCGAGACGAGGGAGGCGGAGGGCACGATCGCGTGCCCGTTCTTCTCGAAGTAGTCCAGGTAGCGCTGGGCGATCTCGGCGGTCTTCATGCGTAGTGTTCCTCGGACGAAAGCAGGGGGCACCCACGCGCTCGGGCGCGCGGGTGGAGGTGCGGGTCAGTCGGTGAGCTTGGCGGCGGTGTCCTTGACCTCGGCCGCGATGCCGTCGATCTTCGCCTCCTGCGCACGGTAGGCGTCGCCGATGCGCTCGGTGAACTCGCCGATGCGCGCGTCGACCTCGGCGAGCACCTCGTGCCCGCGCGGGTCCTTGTTGACCAGGTGGGCGGCGACGAACCCGCCGGCGATGCCCAGCACGAACCACAGCACGCTCTTCATGCGTTCCATGTTAGGTGCTGTCCCCCGCCCGCGGGTGCGGGGTGTCGCCGCTGCCGCAGGGCGTTGCCGGAAGACACCGCGGACGACGAAGGGCGCCGGGAGAACCCCGACGCCCTTCGTGCGTGCTGGATGTCAGCGCGCGGCGTAGTACTCGACGACGAGCTGCACGTCACACGTGACGGGCACCTCGGCGCGCTTCGGGCGACGCACGAGCTTCGCGTGGAGCTTGTCGAGCTCGACCTCGAGGTAGCCGGGGACGTTCGGCAGAACCTCGGCGTGGCCACCGGCAGCGGCGACCTGGAAGGGCTCGAGCGCCTCGCTCTTCTCCTTGACGTGGATGAGCTGACCCGGCTTCACGCGGAACGACGGGCGGTCGACGAGCTGGCCGTCGACGAGGATGTGACGGTGCACGACGAGCTGGCGGGCCTGCGCCGTGGTGCGGGCGAAGCCGGCGCGCAGCACGAGCGCGTCGAGGCGCATCTCGAGCAGCTCGACGAGGTTCTCACCGGTCAGACCATCCTTGCGGCGGGCCTCGTTGAACGTGTTGCGCATCTGCTTCTCGCGGATGCCGTACTGCTCGCGCAGACGCTGCTTCTCGCGGAGACGGACGGCGAAGTCGCTGTCCTGCTTGCGCTTGGTGCGGCCGTGCTCACCCGGAGCGTAGGGACGCTTCTCGAGGTACTTGGCCGCCTTCGGGGTGAGGGCGACGCCGAGAGCGCGCGAGAGGCGCACCTTGCGGCGGTCCTGGGACTTCGTAGCCACGAAGTTCTCCTTCTGCTGACGCGGCCGTGGCTGTCACGGCTCGCGGACGTATCTCCCGCTCCTCGCCCTCATCGGACTGCACGCCGGGGCACGCCGAGAGGTCTTCACCAGAAGAGGGGGATGCCCGAAAACTGGGTTTCGAGCCGATCAAGCCTATCAGATCGCGAGTTCCAGAGCGCCCACGGGGTAGAACGGCATCCTCGATGCGCTCAGCGTGTCGATCCGGTGCCACGCGACGGTCGTGTCGGCGTCCTGCACCGGCAGGCGCTGGGCGAGAGGCAGCGACTCGAGCGCCGCCGATCGCACCCGATACACGTAGACGATCTCGTGGCCGCGCTTGTCGCGGGCGTCGAAGATGTTCTCCGTGACGCCGAGGAGCCGAGCCTCGTCGACGGTCGCACCGAGCTCTTCCTGGAACTCGCGCCGGATGGCCCGGTCGGCGCTCTCCCCGAATTCCACACCGCCCCCCGGCGCGCGCAGGAACGGACGGTTGCCACCCTCGCCGCCGTATTCCTCGGCGAGCACCCAGCCGTCGCGGATGACGATGCCGACCGCGATGACACGGACCCGGTCGGGCGCCGTGATCTCCTCGGCCTGGCGATCGAGGTCGTCCTCGTGCGCGGGGAGGTAGGGCGACAGCGTCTGCAGTGCGGTGCGCAGCGCGGCAGCGGGCTTGCCGTCGCTGAACTGGGCGAGTGCGTAGTACGCGCGCGCGGCGTCCGCGGCGGGGTCGGTCGGGTCGATGCCCTGCAGGATGGCCATCGCGCCGGAGGGATCACCCGTGCTGCGCAGCGCGTTCGCGAGCTGGATGAGCGTCGCGGTGCGCAGCGACGCATCGAGGCCGTGATCGAGCGCCGCCCGGTACAGTGGCGCGGCCTGCGCATACTCGCCGAGGGTGGCGTGCAGCGATGCCCGGTGGAAGAGGGCCTCCGGATCGGTTGCCGGGGTGTCGGCGAGGACCGCCTCCAGGCGGGCGTGGGCGCCTGCGGGATCGCTCCGGTCGAGGTTCTCCCAGAACTCGTCGAGGCGGGCGGACATCGTGGACGAACTCATGCGTCGATCCTCTCACCGTGGCCCGGCACCAGTCCGACTCCCCCGGCTCACTCCCCCAGGATCTTGCGGATCTTCTCCAAGCGCGCCGCGATGTCGCGCTCGAGGCCGCGGCCGGTCGGCTCGTAGTAGTGCCTCCCGCGCAGTTCGTCGGGGAGGTACTGCTGCGTCGCGACACCCACCTCGAGATCGTGCGGGTAGACGTAGCCCTTGCCGTGACCGAGGCGCTTCGCGCCGGGATAGTGCGCGTCCCGCAGGTGCGTCGGCACACGTCCGAACCCGCCCGCGCGGACGTCTGCGATGGCCTGATCGATCGCGATGTATGCCGCGTTCGACTTCGCGGTCGTCGCGAGGTAGGCGGTCGCCTCGGCGAGAGGGATCCGGCCCTCCGGCATCCCGATGAAGGCGACCGCGTCGGCGGCGGCGGTCGCGATGACGAGCGCTTGCGGGTCGGCCAGGCCGATGTCCTCGGATGCCGAGATGACGAGCCGGCGCGCGATAAAGCGCGGGTCCTCCCCCGCCTCGATCATGCGCGCGAGGTAGTGGATCGCGGCATCCACGTCGGAACCGCGGATCGACTTGATGAACGCGCTGATGACGTCGTAGTGCTCGTCGCCCTGCCGGTCGTAGCGCAGCAGCGCCCGGTCGACCGCTTGAGCGACCTGCTCGGCGGTGATGACGGGGCCGCCCTCCGCGGAGTCCTCGGACTCGGACGACTCCGCGGATTCGACCATCGAGGCGGCGGCCTCGAGCGACGTCAGCACCCGGCGTGCATCGCCGGAGGCGAGCTGGATGAGCGCCGCGCGCGCCGCCGGATCGAGGGTGACGGCGCCGCCGAGCCCGCGGGCGTCCTCGACGGCCCGGTCGATCAGCGTGCCGAGGTCGTCGTCGGTGAGGGGCTGCAGCGTCAGCAGCAGCGAGCGCGACAGCAGCGGAGAGATGACCGAGAAGGAGGGGTTCTCCGTCGTCGCGGCGATGAGGATGACCCAGCCGTTCTCGACGCCCGGCAGCAGGGCATCCTGCTGTGCCTTCGTGAACCGGTGGATCTCGTCGAGGAAGAGGATCGTCGAGATGCCGTAGAGATCGCGCTGGGTCATCGCCTCCTGCATGACCTCGCGCACGTCCTTGACGCCCGCCGTCACAGCGGACAGCTCCACGAACCGGCGCCCCGACGTCCGCGCGATCGCCTGCGCGAGCGTCGTCTTGCCCGTGCCGGGCGGGCCCCACAGGATCACCGAGACGGCCGTCTTCGCGCTCCCGGCAGGGTCCGCGAGCGCGACGAGCGGCGACCCCGGACGCAGCAGATGCCCCTGCCCGGCCACCTCGTCGAGGGACGTCGGGCGCATGCGGACGGCGAGCGGCGTCTGCCCTTGGAAGAGCGCGCTCGAGTGCCCCGCGGATGCCTGTGCCACCTGTCCAGGCTAGTCGCCGCCTCCGACACGGGCGGCGGCCCGGCATGAGGGGGCGGCGACGTGCGGGATAGGATGCATGCGGCCCGGACCACCGGGAATCGAGGGAGGTTCCCGTGGCGACGGGTGCAGGAAAGAAGCAGTCGCGCGAGGCGCGCGAGCGTACGCGGAAGTACAACGCGCGGCAGGAGTTCCACGCGGGACTCGTGGCGCGGCGGCGTCGCGACAACCTCATCGCCGGCATCGGCGGCGGCGCGCTGATCCTCGCGATCGTCGGCGGGCAGATCGCCTATTACACGATGGGCCCCGGAACTCCGGTGCCCGAGCCGACGCCCACCCCCACGACGAGTTCGAGCCCCTCGGACGGGGTCGTGCCCGAGGTGACGCCGAGCGACGCGCCCGAGCCCACCCCGACCCCCTGACCGCGACGAGCCCCGCCCGAGCGGTCACCGCAGGCTAGGCTTGGCCCGACCGAAACCACCATGCGGCGCGAGCCGCGACGGAGCACACACCGTGACTGACGCCACCTCCTCCTCGTCCGACGAGACCGCCCCCGCGGATGCCGCAGATGAGACGCTCGTGACCGACGCCATCGAGTCGGCCGCACAGCCCACCGAAGACGACCAGACCGCCGAGGCGCCCGACGCACCGGCTGTGGACGACGCACCGGCTGCGGACGACGCCGCGGCGACCGACGCGCCCGCAGACGAAGCGCCCGCGCCCGCGGTGCCGACACCGGGCCGCATCCCCGTGCCGCGCCCGCCCGCGCGC
>JASCPG010000008.1 GCA_029960085.1 Microbacteriaceae bacterium PS02067
CGGCGGCCTCGTGCCGCCGCGCCCACCCCGATCGAAAGTCAGCTGACATGTCCGTCGCCACGGCACCCCGCACCCGCCGGCGCTCCCGTCTGGAGCCGGCCGGAGGCTACTGGGGCTATCTGCTCCCCGGCGCGATCGGCTTCGCGGCCGTCGTGCTCATCCCCTTCGGGATGAACCTCTACCTCAGCCTCACCCGCTTCCGCGGCGTCGGAACCCCGCAGTTCATCGGCTTCGACAACTACGTGCGGCTGTTCCAGGACCCGACCTTCTGGGCATCCTTCGGCAACAGCATCGCCTTCATCTTCGCGATGGCGATCGTCCCGACCGCGTTCGGCGTACTCGTGGCCGCGGTCCTGTTCGACTACATCGCGCCGCGCTTCGGCGCTCGTTCCTCCAGCGTGCTGCGGGCGATGTTCTACCTCCCGCAGATCCTCCCGATCGCCGTGGCCGGTGTGCTGTGGAAGTGGATGTACCAGCCCGAATACGGGATCATCAACAGCATGCTCGAGGCCGTGGGCCTCGGACACCTGTCCCAGAACTGGCTCGGCGACCCGAACATCGCGATCTACGCCGTGATGAACGTCCTCATCTGGCTGCAGATCGGCTACACGGTCGTGATCTTCATGGCGGGGCTCTCGCGCGTCGACCCCGCGCTGTACGAAGCCGCCGAGCTCGACGGCGCCGGCTGGTTCACCCGCTTCCGGGTCATCACCCTGAACCAGCTCCGCCCGGAGATCGCGGTCGTGATCATCACGACGAGCGTCGCCGCGCTCAAGGTCTTCGCGCCGATCTTCGTGCTCACCAAGGGAGGCCCGGGCACCAGCACGATCGTGCCGGCGTACTTCTCCTTCTACAACTTCTTCACCACCACCCAGGTCGGGTACGGCGCCGCCGTGGCGACCGTCCTCGCCCTCGTGGTGACCATCGTCGCCGTCGGAATGCTGCTGCTTCAGACGCGCAACACGGAAGGGTTCGAGAAATGACCGTCGTGGCTGCGGAGACCATCGAAGCCGTCGGCGCCGACACCGCGCCCGGACGCCGTCGGCGCCGCAAGAACGTCGACACCACCCGTCGTCGCCGGCGCGGAGTGAGCGGGTGGGTGGTCTTCGCACTCCTCTCGGTCATCGCCCTGCTCATGGTGTTCCCGTTCTGGTTCGCCCTGATCAATGCCTTCAAGCCGTCGTCGGAGTACCGGGCCGAGGGCCCGATGAGCATCCCGACCACGCTCGACTTCAGCGCGCTCATCTCCTTCTGGACGGGCATCGACTTCACGCAGAAGCTGTTCAACAGCATCCTCATCAGCGGCAGCGTCGCGCTGATCGCCGCAGCGATCAGCCTGCTGAGCGCCTACGCGATCGGGGTCGGCCGGATCAAGGGCCGCGTCTGGGTGCTCGCCGTCTTCAT
The DNA here is from genome assembly GCA_029960085.1 of Microbacteriaceae bacterium PS02067. Taxonomy (GTDB): domain Bacteria; phylum Actinomycetota; class Actinomycetes; order Actinomycetales; family Microbacteriaceae; genus Microbacterium. Next base: position 1,405 of record JASCPG010000008.1, read on the forward strand.
GCTCGCCTTCACGATTCCCCAGGAGGCCCTGGTCTATCCGCTGTTCATGCTGTCGCGTGACACAGGCCTCTACGACACCAAGCTCGGCATCATCATCATCCTCTCGGTGCTGCAGAGCGCCTTCGGCACCTACATGCTCTCCTCCGTGCTCGGCTCGTTCCCTCTCGAGGTGCTGGAGGCGGCCCGCATCGACGGGGCATCCCGCCGTCAGATCCTCTGGCACATCGTGTTCCCGCTGACGCGCCCCACCCTGGCCGTGCTCGTGACGTTCTTCTTCATCTGGACGTGGAACGACTTCTTCCTGCCGCTCGTGCTGCTGCCGAGCTCCGCGAACCAGACCGTCTCGGTCGCACTCGGCGCACTCAGCGGGCAGTACACGAGCGACCCGACCGCGCTCGCGGCGGCATCCCTGGCAGGCATCCTGCCCGCGCTGATCTTCTTCCTCATCTTCCAGCGCACCCTGATGCGCGGCGTCAACATCGGAGCCATCAAGTGAGCGTCAGCCCGATCCTCTCGTCCGTCCCCGCCGTGGAGAGCGATTGGTGGCGATCCGCCGTCGTCTACCAGGTGTACCCGCGCAGCTTCGCCGACTCCGACGGCGACGGAGTCGGCGACATCCGCGGTGTCATCGGCAAGCTCGATCACCTGCAGCGCCTCGGCGTCGACGTCGTGTGGCTTTCGCCGGTCTACGCCTCGCCGCAGGCCGACGCGGGGTACGACATCAGCGACTACCGCGCGATCGATCCGCTGTTCGGATCGCTGGCGGACATCGATGAGCTCATCGCCGATCTGCACGCCCGCGGGATGCGCCTCGTGATGGATCTCGTGGTCAACCACACGTCCGACGAGCACCCCTGGTTCGTCGAGTCGCGCTCCTCGCGCGAGAACCCCAAGCGCGACTGGTACTGGTGGCGAGACCCGCGGCCCGGCCACGACACAGCCCAGCCGGGCGCCGAGCCCACCAACTGGGAGTCGTTCTTCTCCGGTCCCACGTGGACGTGGGACGAGACCACGCAGCAGTACTACCTGCATCTGTTCGACCCGAAGCAGCCGGACCTCAACTGGGAGAATCCCGAGGTGCGCGCCGCCGTCTACGACATGATGCGGTGGTGGCTGGACCGCGGCGTCGACGGGTTCCGTATGGATGTCATCAACCTGATCTCCAAGGACACCTCCCTTCCGGACGCACCCGCCGACCCGCGCACGGGGCGTGGCGACGGGTTCTCGCACTACGCGCACGGCCCGCGGCTGCACGAGTTCCTCCAGGAGATGCGGCGCGAGGTCTTCGACGGGCGCGACGCCCTGCTCACCGTCGGCGAGATGCCCGGTGTGACCACGGCGGAGGCCCTGCTGACGACCGACCCCGCGCGCGACGAGTTGAACATGGTGTTCCAGTTCGAGCACGTCGGGCTCGACCACGGTACGTCGAAATTCGATCCGCGCCCGCTCGCACCGGGTGCGCTCGCCGCATCGCTGACCAAATGGCAGGACGCGCTCGGGGACACGGGCTGGAACAGCCTGTACCTGTCGAACCATGATCAGCCGCGCACGGTGTCGCGATTCGGCAACGATCGAGAATACTGGCGGGAGTCGGCCACGGCGCTGGCCACGATGCTGCACCTGCAGCGGGGGACGCCCTACATCTACCAGGGTGAGGAGATCGGGATGACCAACGGGTCGTTCCCCTCGCTCGAGGATTTCCGCGACGTCGAGAGCCTCAACTTCTTCGCGCAGGCGGCGTCGCTGGGGGCGATCGCCGACGACGTGCTCGACGGCATGCGCCGCAACGGGCGGGACAACGCTCGCACCCCCGTGCAGTGGGATGCCTCGGTCGAGGCCGGCTTCACCTCGGGCACCCCGTGGATCGGCGTGAACCCGAACCACTCGTGGCTCAATGCCGCCGCGCAGTACGACGACGCCGATTCGGTCTACAACTATTACCGGCGGCTGATCGCGCTGCGGCACGAGCGCGCCGTCGTCGCGACGGGGAGCTTCGTGCGCCTCGACGTCGCGGACCCGGCGATCTTCGCGTTCGAGCGGGCGCTCGGCGACGAAAGGCTCCTGGTCGTCGTCAACCTCTCCGACCTGCCGCGAGCGTTCGCGGCCCCCACCCACTGGGCGGGGGCGACGCCCGTGCTCGCCAACCTGCCGGAGGGCGAGGACGCGACTCTGCGCCCGTGGGAGGCGCGCGTCAGCGCAACCGGTCTGCGGTGACCCGCGCCGCGGCATCCGCGTCGAGACGGTGCATGACGGATTCCGGCATGACGACGAGCTCCGCCGCAGGCATCGCCTCGCTGAGCCGCCGGGCAGCCTCGCTCAGGAATGGGAACGTCTGCTCGCCGCAGAGGATCGTGACCGGGATGCCGATGCCGACCATGCCCGGTGTCGGCGTCGACACATCGCGCGTGAGCGTCGCGTCGTAGACCGTCGACTGCGCGAGTGACACGAGCGCCTCGAACAGCGGGGACTGCCGGATCTGCTCGATGACCTCGTCGGGGAGCCCGACCGCTTCACGTTGGAACAGTGTCACCGCATCCGCTCCGCGGCCCTCGTCCACGGCCGACTGGAGGCGGTCGACGAGATCGGCCGCGGGGTCGCCGTCGCCGAAATGGAACGGGGGCTCCGAGAGGAACAGGTGACGCACGGGCACGCCGCGCGACGCTGCGAACAGTGCGAGAACCGCACCGGAGGAGTGTCCGAGCACCGCGACGTTCACGCCGGCAGCGTCCACGACCGCGGTGAGGTCCTCGACTTCGCGGACAGGATCGACGGGCGACGCACCCCGCTCGTCGCCGCTGTCCCCGCGTGAGCGGCGGTCGTAGGTCACCGCGCGGAACCCTCGCTCGGCGAGCGCCGCAGCGAGCCCTTCGGCGTCGCGCGCGGTGGAGAAGGCACCGTTCACGATCACGACGGCATCACCGCTGCCGGTCTCGCGGATCGCGATGCGGGTGCCGTCCGTCGAAGTCACATGCTCCATGGCCCCGATGAAATCAGGCGCCGCCGACACGGGCAAGGGGTCGGGTCTGGGCCCAGGGCCGGAGCGCGCGCTCAGAGCAGGTCGGGACGGTGCACGAGTGCCGCCGCGCCGATCAGGGGAGCGTCTCCGCCGAGCGCTGCCCGGACGACACGCAGGCGCGCGGCGTAGGCGTTGACGGATGCCGACTGCACGGCCGCGGCGATGCGCTCCGGGTAGTCGTCGGCGACGAACGAGAACCCGCCGCCCACGACGGCGACCTCGAGATCGAGGAGGGTCGCGGCGTTCGCGAGCCCCACGCCGACGGCGCGCGCGGAGCGGTCCACCGCGGCGACGGCGACAGCGTCTCCGGAGCCGTATGAGGCGGCGAGCTCCTCGCCCGTCGCACCCGACCACCCGTTCGCCTGCGCCCACCGCACGGTGTGCGGTCCCGAGGCGAGCTGCTCGACGGTGGATGCCGCGGCGTCCCCCGTGATGTCGGCGACGACCAGCTGACCCAGGTGCCCGGCATTGCCCGACGCGCCCGCGACGAGCCGCCCATCGGAGACGATCCCGCCGCCTACGCCGGTCGACACGACGAAGACGATCGCGTTGCGGACGCCGCGCGCCGCGCCGAGCCACGCTTCGGCGAGCGCGATGCAGGTTCCGTCGAGGCGGAGCGCCACGGCATCCAACCCGCTCGCCCGTCGCACGGCGTCGACGATCCCGAAGCCGTGCGCCGCGGGCAGGTTGATGGGTGAGATCGTTCCGGCAATCATGTCGATGGGGCCGGCCGCACCGATCCCCGCCGCGGTCACCTCGTTCCACCGCGGGTGCGCACGCACCTCCGCGACGATGTCGTCGATGGCGTGGGCGAGCACCGCGACGTCCGACGCCGCCGCGGCGCCGGTGGCGACCCGGTGGCGGGAGCCCGGGATGATCGTGCCGGTGTCGTCGACGAGCGACGCCTCGATCTTCGTGCCGCCCAGATCGATCGCGAGCGCCAGTGTCATGAGATTCCTCGGGGATATGCGGATCGGGGTATGGAGGCCAGCGTACTGTCAGCGGCAGCGATCGGCGTCCGCCCTTGCTCCGTCCTCGGCATTCGGCTTCGCCGGATCCGACCACCGCAAGGAGCCGCCATGAGCTCGCTCGTTTCCTCACTCGGTCCGATTCGCCAGACCTACGCGACGGGGGAGTCGTTCCCTCCGGTCGCGCGTTCGTACACCCACGTGTCGAACGTCGTGAAAGAGCTGGGGCTGCTGCGTCGGGCGCCCCTTTTCTATCTGTTCGTCGGCACAGCGCTCCTCGTCGCGCTGGGCGGGTGCATCACCGGGTTCGTGCTTCTCGGCCACAGCTGGTTCCAGCTGCTGATCGCCGGCGCCCTCGGCATCGTGTTGACGCAGGTGGCGTTCCTCGCGCATGAGGCGGCGCATCGGCAGATCCTGTCGACCGGCCCGGCGAACGACCGCCTCGCGCGCATCCTGGCTTCCGGTGTCGTCGGCATCAGCTACGCGTGGTGGGATTCCAAGCATTCGCGTCACCACGCGAACCCGAACCGCGTCGGCAAAGACCCCGACATCGAGGTCGACACCGTCTCGTTCCTCGAAGAGGATGCCGCGAAGGCGCGCGGCCTGCGGCGACTGATCACCCGCCGACAGGGCTGGCTGTTCTTCCCGCTGCTGACGCTCGAAGGCGTGAATCTGCACGTCCTCGGCATCCGTCATCTGATGTCGAAGGAGCACGTCAAGAAGCGCTGGCTCGAGCTCGCCCTCATCGTCGCGCGGTTCGCGGCGTTCGTCGTGCCGCTGTTCCTCGTGCTGCCGCTGGGGATGGCGTTCGCGTTCCTCGGCGTGCAGCTCGCCGTGTTCGGCGTCTACATGGGAGCGTCGTTCGCGCCGAATCACAAGGGGATGCCCATCATCGCCCCCGGCGCGCGGCTCGACTTCTTCAGCAAGCAGGTGCGCACGTCCCGCAATATCCGCGGCGGATGGTGGGCGACGTGGCTCATGGGTGGACTCAACTACCAGGTCGAGCATCACCTGTTCCCGAGCATGGCGCGGCCGCACTTGGCGAAGGCGCGGACGGTCGTCCGCGAGCACTGCGCGACGCTCGGCGTACCCTACACCGAGACGAGCCTGTGGCGTTCGTACGCGATCGTGATCGACTATCTCAATCGCGTCGGTCTCGCCGCGCGCGACCCTTTCGACTGCCCGATGGTCTCGGAGTACCGCCGGACGTGATCCGGGGCAGGCTCACGCGTTTCGGCGCAGGACCCGCATGAGCCAGGCGATGATCGCGATAAGCAGGATGATCAGCCCGATCCAGAGCAGGAACTTCGCGGCCTCCACGAAGACGCCGAGGAGGATGAGCACGATGGCCACGACGAGAAGGATGATTGCGAGTGTCATGGGTCGATTGTGAGACCCGCGGCATCGGTATGCATGGGGATTGACACCACGCCGCCGATCTGTCAACCCCTTGTCCTGGTACCTCGGTCGTCCGGTTCAGTGGACCCCACGGACAGCCGACGGCGAGGGCGACAATGAAGGACATTCTGATCGAGGGGCATCGGATACTCACGACCGATGAAGTGGCCGCGGCGGTGCTGGACTACGCGCGCGTCCTCCGGGAGCGCGGGATGAGCGACATCGTCGAGTTCCCGAGCTTCCATGACGGCAGCCCCACTCTCTGCGCGCTGCTTCTCGGCGGCGCCGGCCATCTCGCCGTCGTCGACGCGCCGCTCGGGGTGCCTTCCTCCGTCAGCGGCGCGGACGACGCCGTCGACGAGATCACGCGACGTGCCGACGCATTACGGTAGGGGCGTGGGCAGATTCACGTACGACGGCACGGTCAAGGTCGACTTCGACGATCGGGTGCTCGCGCACCTGCAGGTCGTCATCAGCCAGAAGCTGCGCCGCGGCGAGCCCTTCCCGTTCACCTGGCGCAACGATGCCAGCATCGGCGACGGGCGTACGACGGTGTGGCTGCACCCGTCGGCATCCCTTGTCTACAGGTACAGCGGCAGTCGTCAACCGGCGATCAACAGGGCATGGCTGGAGGCGCTGACGCAGGCGGCGAACTCGACGGGCGGCCTCACGCTGGTGCCTGAGCCCGAACCGGGCGCGCCCGTCGAGACCATCACCGGCTGAATCAGTCGGCGACGTCGACGGTCTGCGGGGCGTTGTCCTCGACGCCGTCTGGCTCGATGTGCTCCGCAACCAGGCTGATCCCGCCGGACGAGTTCGCCGACTGTGCGAGGTTTTCGATCCAGTCCCGACTGAGCTCACTCGGTTCGGGATTGTCGAACACGAACCGCAGCGGGATCGACGGGTGCAACCAGATCGTGCTGCGTCCCCGCGGCTCGTCGGGGAGGTGCTGCCATGACACCGTGAAGCTCTCCCCTCGGCGCAGCTTCGTCGCGATCACGACCTTGAGGTGCGCGAGTGCCCGGTCTTCGATCTGGATCGGCGTCGCAGATCCGCCGTAGTAGATGGTGCCCACGGGAGAGATTGTAGGTCCGGATGCCGCGTTCCGCCCCTCAAGGGGCGGCGGACTCGGCATCCGCCGCGGCGTGTCGAGGTGCCGCGGCGATCAGTGACCGCGGCGCCCGAGACCCCATCGGACACGTAACGCGGCGACTTACTGCAGGCTGCGCCGACGGCGCGATTACGCGCATCGGAGCCCCGTTCCGCAACATGCGGAAACAGGGCGACACATGACGCGACCTCGCCGCGTGGGGGTGTTCCCGCGGTGCCTAGCGTGGGTCCACACCCACTGCCGAAGGACATGCCGTGACCGACATCCTGATCACCCCCGACGAACTCGCCGCGCTGCTCGTCGACCGCGCTGACCGCGACGATGTCCGTGTCCTCGACGTGCGTTGGCGTCTCGATCGGCCCGACGGGCGCCCCGAGTACCTCGCCGGCCACATCCCCGGTGCCGTGTACGTCGATCTCGACAGCACGCTCGCCGCGCACGGCGCACCCACCGACGGTCGTCACCCGCTGCCGTCCCCGTCGGCGCTGCAGGCGTCCGCACGTGCGTGGGGGATCCATGACGGTGACACCGTCGTCGTGTACGACGACCTCAAATCGCTCTCTGCTGCGCGTGCCTGGTGGCTGCTGACCGACGCCGGCATCGCGGACGTGCGGATCCTCGACGGGTCGCTGCGCGGCTGGACGACGGCAGGCCATCCCCTCGAAGAAGGCACGGTCGTCCCTGCACCCGGCACGGTCACCCTGCGGTCGGGGCTGCTGCGGCAGACCGACATCGACGGCGCCGCAGCGCTCGGCGCAGCGACGGATGCCGTGCTCGTCGACGTACGTGCGGCCGAGCGCTATCGGGGCGAGGTCGAGCCGATCGACCCCCGCGCGGGCCACATTCCCGGTGCGATCAACCTGCCGACGACCGAGAACGTGGATGCCGCGGGCCGCTTCCTCTCCCCGGCGCAGCTGCGCGCCCGCTTCGCCGCCGCCGGCCTCGACGAGCGCGGCGCGGTCGGTGTCTACTGCGGGTCGGGCGTGACCGCCTCCCACGCGGTCGTCGCACTCACCCTCGCCGGCTATGCGCCCACCCTCTACCCCGGCTCGTGGAGCCAGTGGTCGAACCACCCCGACCGACCCGTCGAGACCGACGCCGTCGCCCAGCCCTGAAGGAGAAAGTCATGACCGTCGAATTCATCAGCGCCATCAACACCCGCCCGGGAGACGAGCTGAACCCTCAGCGCGGGGGAGCGCCGTTCGACCCTGCCTACCTGCGCCGCTATGCGCGCACGCTCGATGATGCCGGGTTCGACTACACGCTCGTGCCGTACGGCTCGACCTCCGCCGACTCGTTCGTGGTCGCCACCGCTGTGGCCGCCGCCACCGAGCGCATCAAGCCGATCGTCGCCGTGCGGCCCAACACGGTGTTCCCGACGGTCGCCGCGCAACAGCTCGCGACACTCGACCAGGTCTCGCAGGGTCGGGCCGTCGTGCGCATCATCTCCGGCGGTTCCGACGCCGAGCAGGCCCGACAGGGCGACTTCCTCAGCAAGGATGAGCGCTACGACCGCTCGGAAGAGTGGATTCGCATCGTGCGCCGCGCGTGGACCGAGCGTGAGCCGTTCAGTCACGAGGGGCGCTACTACCGGTTCGAGGACTTCGGCCCGGGGTTCCCGACCTTCGGCGACATCCCCATCTCCGTCGGCGGGTCGTCGGATGCGGCCTACCGTGTCGGCGGCGAGCTCGGCGACATCTTCGGGCTCTGGGGCGAGCCCCTCGCCGACACCCGCGAGCAGATCGCCCGCGTCAACGCAGAGGCCGGTACGAGCTGCGGGCGGAGAGCGCCGTGGCCACCCGCATCCAGCAGGCCGTGGACCGGGCGCTGCCTCTTGTGCGGCCCGTTTCGGGGGGCGTCTCGTCGTACGTGTCGACGTGGTGAGCGGTGTGACGAACCCACCGAGCGTGCGGCCGCTGGGGAGCGGCGTCGCGCTCAGATCGCCCGGATCGTCGCTGGAGGCGGCGATGATCCGGGCGCGGTCTCCCCGAGATGCGCGTCGGGCCGGTGGATCTCGCCGTGCAGGCGCTCCATCCGGGCATCCAGCAGCGCGGCGGAATCCGCGGCGTCCTTGAGCTCTGCGAGCAGCCCGTCGGGCACGAGCCCGGAGTACTTGTAGTAGATCTTGTGTTCGAGGCTCGCCCAGAAGTCCATCGCGATCGTCCGGAACTGCACCTCGACGGCGACCTCGACCTTTCCGGTCGAGAGGAACACCGGCACCTCGACGATCGCGTGCAGGCTCTTGTACCCGTTCGACTTCGGCTCGGCGATGTAGTCCTTCACCTCGCGCACCGTGATGTCGTCCTGCGCGGTGAGCAGGTGGAAGAGGCGATACGCATCCTTGGTGAAGCTCGTCGTGACGCGGATGCCGGCGATGTCGGTGATCCCGTCGCGGATCGCGTCGAAGGCCGGCTCGATCCCCTTGCGCGCGACCTTGTCGACGAGGCTGTCGGCGGTCTTCACGCGGCTCGACACGTGCTCGATCGGGTTGTAGTCGTGCATCTGCTGGAACTCGTCGCGGAGGATGCCGAGCTTCGTCTCGACCTCTCGCAGCCCGAAGCTGTAGCCGAGGAGGAACCGCTGGAACTCGTCGCGCATCGCGCGCAGCTGCTCGGGAGAGAAGGTGGCCGTCTCCCCGTCGGTGGCGACTCTCAGGGGTGACGCTGCGGCATCCATGCCCCCGACCGTAGCCATGCGCGTTGTGCGTCGCCTGGGATTCGAGGATTGCAGAGGGCGTGCACACCAGGTACCTTGTGATGCATGTATCCCGAAGATCGCGTGCAGACGAATCTGCGCAAGGGAGTGCTCGAGTGGTGCGCCCTGGCGGTCATGCGCGGCGGCGACGTCTACGGGCGCGATCTCGCCCGGACGCTCACGGGCCTTGGGCTCCTCGCGAGCGAGGGGTCGCTGTACCCGCTGCTGTCGCGGCTCCGGGAATCGGGATGGGTGCAGACGCGGTGGGTCGAGTCGGCGAGCGGACCTCCGCGCCGGTATTACCGGCTGACGGATGCCGGCCGCGACGCCGTCACCGGGTTCGAGCGCACGTGGGCCGAGGTCTCGGCGTCGGTCGACGCGGCGCTCGCGCCGCCCGGAGCGGCGATACCGGACGTGGCGGAGCCGCCCGCGCCCGAGCCGGACACCGTAGTGCCGCAGGCCCAGGAAGGACACCCCGACGCATGAATGAGCAATTCTCGGTCCTGCGCGACCCGCGGGCGAAGGCCTATCTTGCGGAGGTGCATGTCGCCGTTGCGCGGCGCGACGCGTCCGTCGCCGACGGCATCATGCGGGAGATCGCGGATCACCTCCGCGAGGCCGCGGCCGAGCCCGACTTCGACCTCGAACGCACTCTCGCCGACCTCGGCGACCCGGCACTCATCGCCGCCGGGGTGGAACCGGCCGCGACCCCCGAGGCCGTGCCGTCGCGCGGCTTCGCCGACTCGGTCGCCGGGGTCGTCCTCGCCGTCCTCGCGCTCACCGTCGGGGTCTGGTGGATGCTGTTGGTGGGCTGGGTCGTCGGCATCGGGCTGCTGTGGAGTTCGCACCGGTGGACCCGCACGGACAAGGTCGTCGGCACCGCGGCGTGGCCGTTCGCGGTCGCGGCGGGTACGTCTGCGACGGCGTTCGCGGGCGTCGTCTCCTGGGACGTCCTGTTCGCCGCGGGGATGGTCATCCCGCTCGCTGCCGCGGTCTGGCTGCTCGTGCGCGGGCTTCGTGGGGTTCGCCCGGCACCGCCGGCGCGACTGCCCGTCATCGCCCGCGCGGGTCGCGGCGCCTGGCTCGAACGTCCGCTCGCCCTCGGCGTCACGATCGGTGCCGCGGTCGCGGCCGGCGGCGGCGTCGTCGTCGTTGCGCTCGCCGGCGGGAGCAGTCCCGAGCCGCTTCTCGCCCTGCTCGCGTCCGCGGGCCTCGCGGCGATCGTCTCGGCTGCGGTGCTGTGGGCCTCGCGGTCGTGGGAGGTGCTCGACAAGACGGTCGGAACGGTGCTGCTCGTCGCCGCGACCGGTGCCGTCGTGCTCGCCTGGGTCGGCGCGGTGAACGCCGGTACGACCGGGACACTGTGCACGCCGCAGGACTGCAGGCCCGTCGTCACCCTCCGGCCCGAACACCTGCTCCCCGCCGTGACGCAGCTCGTCGTGCCGCTCCTGCTCGCCTATGTCGTGATGCTCGCCGTCCGCTTCCGCGGCGCAGACGATCTGGGCCCCTGGCGCATCCGCCGCAGTGGGGCGAGCGTGATCGTCGCGGCGCTCACGGTGGGGGGAGCGGGATTCGTGTTCCTCGTCCTCGCTCGGCCCGCTGCCGGTGCTCTGCTCGTCGCTGCCGTCGCGCTCCTGGCCGTCTGGGGTGCCGCGATCGCATGCCTGTGGCACTCGGCGGGGTGGACGAACACCGACCGCGGCGTCGCGACGCTTGTACTGCCGCTTCTCAGCGCGATCCCGCTCATCCTGCCGCGGCGCTACGCCGCGCAGGCGGACAGCGCCGTGAACCCGCTCCTGCCGACGGCTGCGGAGGACCCTGCGCTCGTGCTCGTGTGGTCCGTCTTCGGCCTCGCCTCGGTGGTCCTCGCGATCTGGTTGCTCGTCCGTTTCGTGCCGGACGAGCCTCGTCGCGGATCCTTCGGGGCCGGCGACGCAGCCCCCACCGGGGACGTCGACCGGCAGGCAACCCACCCCGGCACGGCGGCCCACTCCCGCCGCAACGCCCGCGCCGCGGGGATCATCGGGTTCGCGGTCGTCGTCGCCTACGCCGTCGTCGCGGCACTCCAGATCCTCGTGTGGAACCCTCTCGCCGCCGTCCCCGGCGCTACGCTCGCGGAGATCAACGCGCACCTGGACGCGTCAGGGGAACACATCGGCGTGCCGGGGGTTCTCGGCGTCCTCGCCATCGGGCCCCTGCTCGCTCTGGCGCCGCTCATCCTGTCGTGGCGTACCGGCACGGGCGCGCTCGCCGTCATCGCCGGCGTGCTCGCGGTCGTCGCGGGCGGCGCGCCGGGGTACTTCGCAGCGTCCCTCTCACCCGGGATGTCGCTCGCCGACGGGTACGGCATCAGCGGTGGCGACTACGCGCCCTGGGGCCGGGTGCTGATGCTCGTGAGTGCGGCGGCCTTCGTCGGAGCGGTGGTGTGCGGCGCGGTGCTGCTGCGCCGCGGGCGGGGGACAATGGAGGGGTGACGCCCGCTCCGGATTCCCTTCGCGAGAGCGCCCCCGGTCCGGCTCGCGCACTCCTTTCGGAGCGGGTGCGGGCCGAGGCCGCCCATGTCGCGCGGAGCCTCACGACGTTCGGTCCTGCACGCGGCCGCCGCTGGCCGCTCGCGGTGCAGGCAGGGCTCGCGATGGCGGTTCCGATCGTCGCGCTCGCCCTCACGGGGCACGATCGGCTCGCCCTCCTCGCCGCGAGTGGTGCGTTCACGGTCATCTACGGCGGGTGGCTCCGCCCGCGCGAGCGGGCACGGTTCGCGCCGCTCATCGCACTGGCGCTCGTCTCGTGCGCCGCGGCGGGAACCCTCGCCGCCGCCGGGGGAACGCCGGTCGTGCTCGCGGGTGTGCTCGTGCTCACGATCGTCAGCGCGGCCGTGGCCGGGTGGGTCTCGCTCGGACCGCCGGGGCCCATCTTCTTCGTGCTCGTGTTCGGGTTGTCTGCACAGGTGACGGGGCTCCACGGAGGGGTGCGCGCCGTGCAGCCCGGCGAATACCTGCTCGTCGTCGCGGGGGCATCCGCCTTCGCGTGCCTCATCGTCGCGGCGCCGCTGCTGCTCCCGCGCTACCGTCGCGAGCCCAGACGATCGCTGCGTGAGGCCTTCCCGCGTCGCTGGGGAGCGGCGGCCCGCACCCTGACGATCCGCGCGACGATCATCGCCGTCGTGGGCGCCGCGGCCGCGACCGTCGTCGACCCGACTCGCTCCTACTGGATCGTGTGCGCCGGGCTCGCGGTCGCGGTGGCGGGCACTCCGGTCGGGCGACGGGATGCCGCGACGCGGGGCATCCACCGCATCGTCGGCACGGCCCTCGGCGCTGCGGTCTACCTGCTGCTCGCGGGGGCACCGCTGCCGATCTGGATGCTCGGGATCGTGCTCGGAACCCTGCAGTTCCTCATCGAGATGGTCGTCGTGCGCCACTACGCGCTCGCCCTCGTGTTCATCACGCCGCTCGTGCTGCTGCTGATCGGTGCGGCCACGGGTGCGACCGTGGGCAGCGGCGCGATGCCGCTCGCCACGGAGCGTGTGATCGACACCCTGATCGGCGCCGTCACGGGCACCCTCGCGGCCCTCGCCGTCCCGCTGCGCGCCGAGCGCTGAGGCGCCCGACACGCCGTCCGGGCACGCCCGCTACCCATTGGCATACTCAGTATGCATATACTGGGAAATCAGATACCCGGTATGGTCCGGGTGGGCGGGAGAAGCGGATGTCCGTGCGACAGAGCCTGTTGGCGATCCTCGATCAGGGGCCGTGCTACGGCTACCAGCTGCGGACGGAGTTCGACCGCCGCACCGGTTCGACCTGGCCGCTCAACGTCGGACAGATCTACAACACGCTCGACCGCCTGGAGCGCGACGGCCTGGTCGAGAAGGGCGAGACCGACGACCAGGGTCACGTGTACTGGCAGATCACGGAGGCCGGATCGGCGGAGGTGCGCGACTGGCTGTCGTCTCCAGTCGAGCGCACCGGAGGCACGCGCGACGAGCTCGCGATCAAGCTGGCCGTCGCCGCAACCCTGCCCGGCGTGGATGTCACCGAGGTCATCCAGACGCAGCGCACCGCCTCGCTCGCGCAGCTGCAGGAGCTCAACCGCGCGAAGTACGCGGGTGCCGATCCGGACGGCCCGCAGGAGCTCGCGTGGTCGCTCGTCGTCGACTCGATGATCTTCGCGGCTGAAGCCGAGGTGCGCTGGCTCGACCACACCGAGCAGCGCCTCGCCCTGCATCCGCAGCACGCGATGGCGCTCTCGCTCTCCGACGAGAAGCCCAAGCGGGGTCGGCCGGCCAAGGCATCCGTCGCCGAGGCCGCGGAGGGAACCCGCGCATGAGTGCCGTGCTGCAGCTCGTGGACATCACTCAGCAGTACGGCGAGGGCGAGACCTCCTGGCTCGTGCCTCCTCGGCGGCCCGACCTCACGCGGCGGACCGCCATCGCGTGAACAGCCTGCGGCGCCGCCCGGGTCAGTCCCGCTCGAGACGGCGCAGCCGCACGGCCCCGACGAGCCCGAGCACGAGGAACCCGACCGCGACGAGCAGCGACCAGCGCGTGGCATCCGCGAAGCCGGCCGAGAGCGCCTGCACGGCGGCATCCGTCTGCGGCCCGAGCATGCTTGCCGAGCCCTGGGCGCGCAGCTGACTGATGAGGGTGCCCGCCGAGGCGCGCGTCGCGTCGGCGAGCTGGGTCGCGGCGGCGTCGGTGATGTGCGCGCCGTCGAGAGCGGCCGGAAGGGTCTGCGCGAGGGACACCGACAGTGCGGCACCGGCGAACGCCGTGCCGAGGGCTGTGCCGATCTGCCGCACGGTCGATTGGGTGGCCGACCCCTGGCCGCTCACTCCGACCGGCACATCGCGCAGGACCGTCCCCGTGAGCTGGGCGGAGGCGAGCCCGAGCCCGAGGCCGTACACGACGAGCGGCAGCGCGATCAGCCAGCCGGGGGTGGAAGACGTCACGGTGAGTGCGAGCACGACGACGCCGGCGACCTCGAGTGCGAGGCCGATCAGCACCGTGCCGGGTGAGCCGAAGCGCGCCGAGAGGTGCCGGGCCGCGGCGCCCGAGGCGAACGCCCCGATCGCCATCGCGGCGAGGACGAGGCCCGTCTGCATGATCGACAGGCCGAGGGATGCCGTGAGGTACAGCGGCAGCACGAAAATGAGGGCGAACTCTCCCACCGCGACGGTCCCCGCCGTGACGTTCCCCCACGAGAAGGTGCGCAGGCGGAACAGCGTGAGATCGAGCAGCGCGTCGCGTTGGACCCGCTCGCGGTGCCGCTCCCACACGACGAACAGCGTCAGGGCGACGGCGGCGACCGCGAGACAGACGGGGACGATGGAGATCGCGGCGGTCTTCGGCCATACCCACCCGCCGATCGAGAGGTCGGCCTTCGGCGTCCACCAGCCGAGGTCGGGGCCCTCGATGACGGCGAACACGAGCGAGCCGAACCCGATCGCCGAGAGCAGTGCGCCGTCCACGTCGGCGCCGCGGCGGAACCCCGACCCCCGCGTCTCGGGCACGGCCCACACCGCGAGGGCGAAGATCGCGAGCCCGAGCGGCAGATTCACGAGGAACACCCACTGCCACGAGGCGTACTGCGTCAGTGCGCCGCCGACGAGCGGGCCGATCGCGGCGGCGCCGGAGATGACGGCGCCCCACACGCCGAAGGCGGCGGCGCGGTAGCGGCCTCGGAACGTCGCGTTCACGGTCGACAGCGTGGACGGCATGATCATGGCCGCGCCGACCGCCTGCACCGCGCGGGCGCCGATGAGGACCCCGGCGCTGCCGGACGTCGCCGCCCAGACGCTGCCGACGACGAACACGGCGATGCCGATGAGGAAGAGGCGCTTCCGACCGAACCGGTCGGCGAGCTTGCCGGTCGACAGCAGCAGCGCCGCCAGCAGGACGGCGTAGAGGCTCGAGACCCACTGCGCATCCGTGAGGTCGAGCTTCAGGTCGCGGATGATGTCGGGCAGGGCGACCCCGACGATCGTCCCGTCGAGGACGATCATCCCGAGCCCCGCCGCGAGCACGGCGAGGGCGATCCAGGCCTTGCGCGGGGGAGCGGTCGGCTCGTCCGTCGATGCCGATGCGCGTGGCGAAGCTTCAGTCATACTGAAAGTATGCACCCGCGAGTGTCCGCTGTCCAGTTGTGGTCTGACAACGCGGTTCGAGGGCTGCGCGCGCCCGCGGCATCGACGCGACACCCCGTTGGGCGGATGCCGGGCGTACCGTCGGATCATGACCGATCACCTCATCACCGCCGCCGATCTCGCCGCGTCGCTGCATACGGATCACCCGCCCATCGTCCTCGACGTGCGCTGGCGGCTCGGTGGGCCGGACGGGCACCCCGACTACGTTGCCGGGCACATCCCCGGAGCGGTGTTCGTGCGCCTCGACGAAGACCTCGCCGCGCACGGTGATCCTCGGGCGGGGCGGCACCCCCTGCCCGAGGCGGCGGCGTTCCAGGCATCCGCCCGCCGCTGGGGGATCGACGACGGCGACACGGTCGTCGTCTACGACGACTGGCAGGGCTACGGGGCGGCGCGGGCATGGTGGATGCTCCGCGACGCCGGGCTCGCGGCGAGCGTGCTCGACGGCGGACTCGCCGCGTGGCGCGCCGCGGGGCTTCCCTTGGAGCAGGGCGAGATCGTCCCGGCACCCGGCAGCGTCACACTGCACCCGGGACGGATGCCGCAGCTCACGATCGACGAGGCGGCGGCGCTCGCCGCGAGTGCGGACGGCGTGCTGATGGATGCCCGCGCGGGCGAGCGCTACCGGGGCGAGACCGAGCCGATCGATCCGCGCGCCGGGCACATCCCCGGGGCGATCAGCGCGCCGACGTCCGAGAACGTCAACGCCGACGGCACGCTCCGCACTGCGGCGGAACTCGAGGCGCGCTTCGCAGCGCTCGGCATCGGCGACGGCCCGGTCGGGGTCTATTGCGGCTCAGGCGTCAGCGCCGCGCAGGAGGTGCTCGCGCTCGCCGTCGCCGGTCGGGATGCCGCGCTGTACCCGGGCTCGTGGAGCGAATGGTCCCAGCATCCCGATCGACCCGTGGCGACGGGCGCCCAGGCGTAGACGCACGCGCAGCCCGCGCCGCGGGTGTTGACTGGAGGCATGAGAGCCGCCTACATGTACGCGCCCGGCGACGTCCGGGTGATCGATGCCCCCGATCCGCGGATCGAAGAGCCGGGGGATGCCCTCGTGCGACTCGTCCGCACGTGCGTGTGCGGCAGCGACCTGCATCCCTTCCACTCGATGAAGCCCAACCCGCGTGGAGTGTCGATGGGCCACGAGTACCTCGGTATCGTCGAGGAGGTCGGGGCCGACGTCGCCACCGTGCGCCCCGGCGACCTCGTGATCGTGCCGTTCGTGTTCTCGTGCGGCGTCTGCGACTTCTGTCGCGAAGGGTTGCAGACCTCGTGCCGGCTCGCGGGACTGCGCAGTCGGCGTGGGTCGGAAGGGGCGCAGGCCGAGATCCTGCGGGCGCCTCTGGCCGACGGCACGCTGTACAAGGTCGAGGCGGGCGAAGAGCGCTACGCGAGCCTTCTCACCCTCAGCGATGTGTACGGCACCGGCTTCCATGCGGCGCTGACGGGCGGCGCGTCGGCCGAGACGACGGTCGCCGTCATCGGCGACGGCGCCGTGGGGCTGCTGGCGGTGCTGTCGGCGCGGCTGCTCGGTGCGGAGCGCATCATCCTCATGGGCCGCCACGAGTCGCGCACCGACCTCGGGCGCGAGTTCGGTGCGACCGACGTCGTGGCGGAGCGCGGCGACGACGGTATCCAGGCGGTGCGCGAGCTGACCGGGGGCGACGGATGCCACGTCGTGCTCGAAGCCGTCGGCCACCTCCCCGCGTTCGAACAGGCGCTCGGCATCGTCCGCGACGGCGGCCGCATCGCGCGGGTCGGCGTGCCGCAGTACACGGAGGGCCCGATCGGCCGGTCGCAGTTCGCCCGCAACGTGACGATCACGGGCGGTGTCGCCCCGGTGCGCGCCTACATCGATCGGCTTCTGCCCGGCATCCTCGACGGAACGGTGGACCCCGGCCGCGTCTTCGACGTCGAGCTTCCGCTCTCGGAGGCCGCCGAGGGGTACGCCCTCATGGACCGCCGCGAGGCGCTCAAGGTCATGTTGCGCCCGTAACCGTGATGGCGAGGCGCGGCGCGGTCAGCGCGGCCGTGCGGTCGAGGCGCGGACGACCAGTTCGGGCTCGATCATGGCCGACGACGCGGTCGGGTCGTGATCGAGGGCGGCGAGCAGCGACTGGATGCTGAGCCGCCCGAGCGCGGCGAAATCCTGGCGCACCGTGGTCAGAGGAGGCAGGAAATGACGGGCGTCGGGGAGGTCGTCGAATCCGACGATGCTGATGTCCTCGGGCACCCGGATGCCCCGTTCGTGGAGGGCGTGGATGAGCCCCAGTGCCATCTGGTCGTTGCCCACGAAGATGGCCGTCGCGTCGGCGATCTCGGGAGCGGACCTGCCGATCCGGTAACCCGAATCGCTGCTCCAGTCGCCGGTCAGCTCCGGCAGGAGGGGCAGGCCCTCGGCGGTGAGACGGTCGCTGAACCCCCGGGAGCGCACGCGTGCGTCGCCCCAGTCGGCCGGTCCCGCGAGGTGCAGGATACGGCGGTGGCCGAGCGCGATGAGGTGGTCGACGGCATGCACCGCCCCCGCGTACTGGTCGACCGCGACGGTCAGCAGGTCGTTCTCGGGTTCGGTCGCGAGGAGCATGGTCGGCAGGTCGCGCCCGAACTGGCGGAGAGCGGGGAGGGTCGAATAGCGCGGTGCGATGACGCAGAGCGCTTCGACGTCCTGGAGCTTCAGATGGTCGTACGCGCCGTCGAGGTCGCCGTCGACGGTGACGGCCGCGACCGCGTAGCCGGCGTCACGTGCGGCCTGCTCGATGCCGCGCATCGTGCTGCCGGGCCCGAACTCGAGGGGGCTGTCGACGATCACGCCGATCCGCCGCGATCGGTTGGTTGCGAGCGCGCGGGCGATCGACGACGGCGTGTAGTCGATCTCCGCCATCGCGGCGAGGACCTTCTCACGTGTCGTGGCACGGATGTTGGGGTGGCCGTTGACGACGCGCGACACGGTCTGGTGCGAGACGCCGGCGAGCGCAGCGACATCGTAGATGCTGGGTTTGCCGCCCGTCGCCGTACGCCTCGACCGGGTGTGGGCCTGATCGGACACCCCTCACCTCCTCCTCCGCATGTGCGGGCTCTGCAGGGGAACCTTACCGCCCTGTCGTGGGGTGCGGCCGCCGCTCCCAGTCCGGTCCGGATGCGACGTCGAGGGGCGTTTTTCCCACTGCAACCGGTTGATCCCATCCAATTGTGAGCGCTAACATTAACGCATCAGTACGTCCGAAGCGGGGCGCGTGCTCACCGGAGGGAAGAGATCATGAGCGGGTCTGTGCCCGAAACCACCCCCGAGACGGAGGCCGCGATCGCCCGCGTTCGCGCCGATGTCGCACGTCTGCACGGAGAGCTGGTCCGTTACGGCCTCGTGGTGTGGACCGGCGGCAACGTGTCCGGTCGGGTGCGGCTGGGCGGCGACCCCGGTGACGACCTCTTCGTCATCAAGCCGTCGGGGGTGTCGTACGACGACCTGGCGCCCGAGAACATGATCCTCTGCACGCTCGACGGCGAGGTCGTCGCGGGCACTCCGGGCAGCGAGCGGAGCCCTTCGAGCGACACGGCTGCGCATGCGTACGTGTATCGCAACATGCCCGAGGTGGGCGGAGTCGTGCACACGCACTCCGACTACGCGGTGGCGTGGGCGGCGCGCGACGAGGAGATCCCGTGCGTCATCACGGCGATGGCGGATGAGTTCGGTGGCCCCATCCCGGTCGGCCCGTTCGCGATCATCGGCGACGACTCGATCGGTCGCGGGATCGTCGAGACGCTCCGCGGTCATCGCTCCCGCGGGGGAGAGAGCAGGGACCGCCGGCGACCCGATCTTGGCCGGTCGGACCGCTCTCGGGATCGAGTTCGGCTCGACCCGCATCAAGGCCTGCCTGATCGATCTCGACGCCCCCGATACGGTGCTCGCGGTCGGCGGCACCGCGTGGGAGAACTCCTTCGTCGACCGCCTCTGGACCTACCCGATCGACGAGGTGCGCGCGGGCCTGCAGGCCGCGTACGCCGATCTCGTCGCCGACGTCGAGCGCCGCCACGGTGTCGCGCTCGAGACCGTCGGCTCGATCGGCATCTCGGCCATGATGCACGGCTATCTCGCGTTCGACGCCGACGGCGAACTGCTCGTCCCGTTCCGCACCTGGCGCAACACGAACACCGGGGCGGCGGCGGCCGAACTGAGCGATCTGTTCGAGACCAACATTCCGCTGCGCTGGTCGATCGCCCACCTGCGTCAGGCCGTCCTCGACGACGAACCGCACGTCGCCCGCATCGCCTCGGTGACGACCCTCGCCGGGTACGTCCACGAGGCGCTGACCGGGCGCCGCGTGCTCGGAGTGGGGGATGCCTCGGGCATGTTCCCGATCGCCGGCACCGGGGCATCCGCCGACTACGACGAACGCCTCGTCGGGCGGTTCGACGCGCTCGCCGCCGCCCAGGACATCCCGCCGCTGCGAAGCCTCCTGCCCGAGGTGCTCTCCGCGGGCGCGGACGCGGGCGCGCTCACCTCCGAAGGCGCCGCCCTGCTCGACCCGACCGGCAAACTGCACCCGGGCATCCCGTTTTGCCCGCCCGAGGGCGACGCCGGAACGGGAATGGTCGCCACGGGCGCCGTCGCCCCGCGCACGGGCAACGTCAGCGCCGGCACGAGCATCTTCGCGATGGTGGTGCTCGAGCGGCCGCTCGCCGCCACGCACCACGAACTCGACCTCGTGACGACGCCCGCCGGCGACCCGGTCGCGATGGTCCACTGCAACAACGGCGCGAGTGAGCTCGCGGCGTGGGCGGGCATGTTCGCCCGGTTCGCCGCGGCGTCGGAGGCCCCGCTCGATGACGACACCGTGTTCGACGTGCTCTTCCGCGAGGCGCTCACGGGCGATGCCGACGCGGGTGGCCTGCTGGCGTACAACCACCTGGCGGGGGAGCCCATCGCCGGACTCACGGAGGGTCGCCCGCTGTTCGTGCGCACGCCGGAGAGCTCCTTCACGCTCGCGAACGCGATCCGCGCACAGCTGCACGGGGTGTTCGGCATCCTGGCGCTCGGCATGCGCGTGCTCGACGGCGAAGGTGTCGGCCTCGACCGGATGTATGCCCACGGTGGAATGTTCCGCACGGCGGGCGTCGCCCAGCGTTTCCTGGCCGGTGCTCTCGACGCCCCCGTCGCCGTCGGCGCGACCGCCGGCGAAGGCGGAGCATGGGGAGCTGCGGTCCTCGCGGCGTTCCGCGCCGCCGTCGCGCAGGGGACCTCCACCGACCTCGGCGGCTATCTCGCCGACGTCGTGTTCGCCGACGCGGAGACCTCGATCACCGCACCCGATCCGGCCGACGTGGCCGGCTTCGCCCACTATCTCGACCGTTACCGGGCGGGGCTTCAGGTCGAAGCCGCCGCCGTGCACTACCTGTAAGGAGCATCATGCCTTTGTCCACCTCTCTCGAGAGCTACACCGTCTGGTTCGTGACGGGCAGCCAGGGCCTCTACGGCGAGGAGACGCTCCGCCAGGTCGCCGAACAGTCCCAGCAGGTCGTCGCCGGCCTCGCGGGCCTCCCCGTCACGGTCGAGTGGAAGCCCGTCCTGACCGACTCCGACGCCATCCGCCGGCTCGCCCTCGACGCGAACGCGGACGACTCCGTCATCGGCGTCATCGCGTGGATGCACACGTTCAGCCCCGCCAAGATGTGGATCTCGGGTCTCGATGCGCTGCAGAAGCCGCTCCTGCACCTGCACACGCAGGCGAACGTCGAACTGCCCTGGGCCGAGATCGACTTCGACTTCATGAACCTCAACCAGGCCGCCCACGGCGACCGGGAGTTCGGCTACATCCAGACGCGTCTCGGCGTCGCGCGGAAGACCGTCGTCGGTCACGTCTCGAACCCGGCCGTCCGCGGCCAGATCGAGGACTGGCAGCGCGCCGCGGCCGGTTGGCAGGCCGCGCGCACGCTCAAGCTCGCCCGCTTCGGCGACAACATGCGCTACGTCGCCGTCACCGAGGGCGACAAGACCGAGGCGGAGCTACGCTTCGGCGTCCAGGTGAACACGTGGGGGGTCAACGAGCTCGCGGATGCCGTGGCCGCGGCATCCGATGCCGACGTCGACGCCCTCGTGCAGGTCTACCTCGACTCGTACGATGTCGTCCCGGAGCTCCTTCCGGGCGGCGACCGGCACCAGTCGCTGCGCGACGGCGCCGCGATCGAGATCGGGCTGCGGAGCTTCCTCGAGGCGGGCGGCTTCGGCGCGTTCACGACGTCGTTCGAAGACCTCGGCGCCCTGAAGCAGCTCCCGGGCCTCGCCGTGCAGCGCCTCATGGCGGAGGGATACGGCTTCGGTGCGGAGGGCGACTGGAAGACGGCGATCCTCGTGCGCGTCGCGAACGTCATGGGTGCGGGCCTCCCCGGTGGTGCCTCGCTCATGGAGGACTACACGTACGACCTCGTCTCGGGCGACGAGAAGATCCTCGGCGCGCACATGCTCGAGGTGTCGCCGTCGCTCACGACCGCCAAGCCGCGGCTCGAGATCCACGCACTCGGCATCGGCGGCAAGGACGACCCTGTGCGTCTCGTCTTCACGGCCGACCCCGGGCCCGCCCTCGTCGTCGCGATGAGCGACATGCGCGACCGCTTCCGCCTCGTCGCGAACGTCGTGGAGAACGTCGAGGCGCCCGACCTGCCGAAGCTCCCGGTCGGCCGCGCGATCTGGAAGCCGCAGCCCGACTTCGCCACGAGCGCCGCCTGCTGGCTGACCGCCGGTGCGGCACACCACACCGTCATGACGACGGCCGTCGGCATCGAGGTGTTCCGCGACTTCGCGGAGATCGCGAAGACCGAGCTCGTGGTCATCGAGGAGGGTACGACCGTGCGCGAGTTCCAGAAGGAGCTGCGCTGGAACCAGGCCTACTACCGCCTCGCGCAGGGGCTGTGAGCGTCGTCGAGGAGGGCGCCCTGACCGCCCCGGTGGGCCAGGATGGAGACATGACCTCCACGCCTCGCTCCGGCACGCAGTTCGAGATCCGCTCCGGCGCCTACACCGCCGAGATCGCGAGCGTCGGGGCATCCCTCCGCACGCTGCGATACGACGGTCGCGACCTCGTCGTGCCGTTCGACGCCGACGAGGTGCGGCCCGGGTACCGCGGCGTTGTGCTCGCGCCGTGGCCGAACCGTGTCGTCGACGGCCGGTACACATTCGACGGCGCCGAGTACGAGCTCGCCATCACCGAGCCGAACCGCGGGCACGCCCTGCACGGATTCGCGGCGTGGCTCGACTTCGACGTGACGGCGCAGTCGGACGATGCGGTCACCCTCGAGGCGACGATCCAGCCGCGGACGAGCTACCCGTGGCGCGTCCGTGTCGAGACGACCTACCGCCTCGGTGCGGATGGGCTGACCCAGTCCGTCCGCTTCGAGAACGTCGGCGCCGACGCCGCGCCCGTCGGCACGGGGCCGCACCCGTACCTCGTGGCGGGTGCGGGGCCGCTCGACACGTGGACGCTGGAGCTGCCGGCATCCGACGTGCTCGAGGTGACGCCCGACCGGCTGTCGCCCGTGACGCTGCGCGACGTCGCGGACTACGAGCCGGCCCGCTTCGACTGGCGTGAGCCGCGGGTCCTCGGTGCGGTGCAGATCGACCACGCGTACACCGGTCTCGCGCGCGACGCGGCGGGTGCGGCGACCGTCCGGCTCACCGACCCGTCGGGCACGGGCGTCGAGATGGTGTGGGACGGTGCCTGCCCGTGGGTGCAGATCCACACGGCGGACCTTCCCGGCGGGGCGGCGCAGCCGTTCCACCGCGCGGGACTCGCCGTCGAGCCGATGACGTGCGCACCGGATGCCTTCAACGCGGCCCGGTACGACTTCGACGCCGGGCTCATCGTGCTCGACGCGGGTGCGTCGACCGAGGCATCCTGGCGCATCACCGCTCTCTGACGTTCGTCCGGCCGCGCGAGTTGCGCACGCGGGCGGGACACGCAAAAGGCCCCGGAGTACGCTCCGGGGCCTTTCGCGAACCGTGCGGATCATGCGCCGACGACACCTGTGCTTGCGTGTCGTGCGACCACTCGCCTCGACGAGGACCGCGGGGAGTCTTCGCTCTCCTGGAGCCCGACGATCACGTTACGCGCGCCGCCGCCCTGCACTGAGGGGATTGTCACCACGTCGGGCGGGTGCTAACCGAGCGGACCCGTGTCGGTCGCGGCGCGCAGGGGGCGGCGCATGAACGACCAGTACCCGGTCGGGAAGAGCCGCGCCAGCACGTCCACGAGGCGTGCCTCGCGCCCGACCATCGTGCGCGCCCGGCGAGAGATCGTAGCGGTGACGATCTTCGCCGCGGCATCCGCGGGCTCCGTGTGATACATCGCCGCTTGCGCATCGGCGGCGCGCTGGGCCACCTCGGGATCGATCGCGGCGGCATACCGACCATGGAGGATGATCCCTGTCTTGACGCCCGCCGGATAGATCGCGCCGACTGTCACGGTGGTGTCCTCGAGCTCATGCCGCAGCGCCTCGGTGAAACCGCGGACCGCGTACTTGCTCATCGCGTACGGGATGCGCCCCGCGGGGGCAGCGAGCCCGTAGATGGAGACGAGGTGCGTGATGTGCGCCGCAGGCGAGCGGCGCAGCGCCGGCAGCAGCGCCTGCGTGATGTTGACGGTGCCCCAGAGGTTGACGTCCATCAGCCAGCGCATCTCCTCCATCGTGAGCTGGCTGATGTTGCCGAGCATCGACGAGCCCGCGCACGTGATGAGCGTCTGCACGTGCGGGTGCGCGACCGAGATCTCGGCGGCGAGGGCGGTCACGGCGACATCGTCGGTGAGGTCGACGACGTGGCTCGTGTGGCCGTCACCGGGGAGCGACGCCGCGACGGCGGAAAGGCCTTCGGGGTTCCGGTCGACGAGCGCGATCCGTGCGCCTTGTGCCGCCAGTTGACGCGCGACCTCCGCGCCCATCCCGCTCGCCGCTCCCGTGATGACGCTCGTCGCGCCCGTGACATCCAGCTTCGGCATCGTCGCCTGCCCTTTCGCGGGTTTCTTCCGCTTCTTCCCTCGATTCTCGTTCATCCGGTTCCGTAGGATCGAAGCGAGGGGGTGCGTGCCGTGGCCGATGACAAGCGGAAGCGCGTGCGCACGCGCGATGTCGTCGCCGACGGGCTGTACATCGCGTCCGCCGCGACCCGCCTGCGCTTGAAGAACGCGATCCTTGTCCACATCCTCGCCAACGGCGAGGACTTCGACCCCGATCTCTATCTCGGGGAGGCGCGCTCGGCACTCGAGTCGCTCGCCGAGGAGGCCGAAGCGGATGCCGCGGCGCGCGAGCGCGAGCGCAAGATCGCCCGCACCCGCCACTCCGACTCGGACGGCACGCACGACTACCGTAGCCGCGACGTGCGGAACCTCCGTCGGCGCGAGAAGCAGTCGCTCCACGTCGCGCATCAGCTGCGGCTTCGCGCCGCGGACGATGCCGAACTGCACAAGCTGATCGCCGATGCCCGCGCCGCCGCGTGGACGGAGGTCGCGAAGAACATCGACCGGACGCTGCGCATCGAGGCATCCCGCCCCGATCTCGAGCCCGACTACGCCCGGATGCGCAGCGCGCGCATGCAGGCGCTGCAGCTCGTCGACCTGCCGAAGCTGCGCGCGCACCGCCGCAGCACGCGGACGCAGAAGCAGCTCCGCGAGGCCGGCGAGCTCCCCGACATCCTGCCCGCCGACGTGCTGCCGGCCGGAGCCATCGACCCCGGCGAGCTCGAATAGCGCGACGATTCGTCGGATGCCGGGGTGTGCGCTAAGCTGGTCCTCGGCCCTCGCGCGAGTGAGGGCATGCGCCCGTAGCTCAATGGATAGAGCATCTGACTACGGATCAGAAGGTTAGGGGTTCGAGTCCCTTCGGGCGCACACTGTGTTGAGACAGTGAACGAACGAAAACCCGCGGAATCCCGCGGGTTTTCGTTGTTTCTGGGCACTGCGTGCGAGCGTGCCGCACATCAAAGCGCATCACACGGGATCACCCGTATGTGTGCACCTATGTGTGCACTAGATTCCGCACTGACGGGCCACTGGCGTGCCGTCCGGAGTGAGGCTCCGTTGGCGCCACCGGCGACGGCCAGACTTGGATGAGGTCAGCGATCCTCGTGGAGGTAGGTGTCGAGCTTCGCGATTCCATCGCGCGCCTCCACCTCGAGTTGATGAGTGTATCGCCGAGCGGTTCCGGTGCGGATCCTTCCCGACGCGGAGTGCCTTCACCACGGCGCATCCGTCTCGACCGTCATCCGCAGACAGCGGGCGTACCTCTCGGGTGCCGCCCGTCATACGTTCGAGCGGCAGCACGGTATCGATGCAGCCGGGCCCGTCCTGCGCCCTGGGGGCCTCTGGGGTGCCGCAGTGCGCTCGCTCGCTCGCGGCGCGGGGGAGAAGCGCGTTCGCAGGTTGGCCTCTTTCGCCGACCGAATGCTCCCCATCGTGCCTCGCGCGGTCGGTGCGAAACTCGTCGCGCTCTCGGTTGAATCGGCCGCAATCGCCGGCTACGACCGAGATGATCCAGATCGCTCGCTGGTATAGCACCGGCGCTGCCAACCCGATCACCGCCCGCTGCGGGTGAACGAACGGGTGGGGTGCCCCGATGTCGTCTGTCAAGCCGCGAGGGCGGTCCGGTAAACGGTGGAGCTGATCTGGCGCATGGTTCGTTGAACACCGGCCGTTGTGGCGGCGTCGCGGTGGGACGGTCCGCCACAACGGCCCGTGCAGAGTGCCGGGGTGAGGCTCAGACTCCCGCGGGCAGCGGCGATTCGAGCGACACCGTGAGGGCGTCGGCGACGACGTGCGTCGTACCGGCGACATCGACCTCGAGCGGCTCGCCGTCGCGCAGCGTGAGCACCAGTTCGGTCGGCGTCACGCGAACGCCCAGCAGGCGTGTGCGGAACCCGATCGTGAACGAGAATCCGTCCCAGCCCTCGGGGCAGAACGGCGCGAAGCTCAACTGGCCTTCGCGCACGCGCATTCCGGCGAAGCCCTGCACGATCGACAGCCACGCACCGCTCATCGACGTGATGTGCAGGCCGTCTTCGGTGTCGTTGTTGTAATTGTCGAGGTCGAGACGCGCCGTGCGGCGGTAGAGCTCGATGGCCTTGTCGCGACGACCGATAGACGATGCCACGATCGAGTGGATCGACGCCGACAGCGACGACTCGTGCACGGTCATCGGCTCGTAGAAGTCGAAGTTGCGGCGCAGTTCGTCGACCGTGAACTCGTCTTCGAACAGGTACATGCCCTGCAGCACATCGGCCTGTTTGATGAAGCACGATCGCAGAATGCGATCCCACGACCAATTCTGGTTCAGCGGACGATCCGCCGACGACAGCGTGTCGGTGCTGCGCAGATCCTTGTCGAGGAACGTGTCGTGCTGCACGTTGACGCCGAGCTCGTCATCGGTGGGCAGATACATGTTCGCCGCGATCGTGCGCCACTTCTCGAGCTCTGCGGCGCTCACGCCGAGAGCCGTCGCACGCTCGGGCGCGAGCGCGTCGAGCGTCTCGCTCGTGTAGCGCAGCACCCATGAGGCCAGATAGTTGGTGTACCAGTTGTTGTTGACGTTGTTCTCGTACTCGTTGGGCCCCGTGACGCCGTGCAGCATGTACTGCCCGCGCGATGCGGCGAAGTGCACGCGATCGGCCCAGAACCGGCTGATCTCGACGAGCACCTCGATGCCCGGCCCCTCGAGGTACGAACGGTCGCCCGTGTAGTGCGTGTAGGTGTGGATCGCGAAGGCGATCGCACCGTTGCGGTGGATCTCTTCGAACGTGATCTCCCACTCGTTGTGGCATTCGACGCCCGTGAACGTCACCATCGGGAACAGCGCACCGGCCAGCCCCTGCTGCCGCGCATTGTGCTGCGCCTGCGGAAGCTGCTCGTGACGGTAGGTGAGCAGTGCGCGTGTGACGTCGGGCTCGGCAACCGCGAGATACAACGGTACGAGATACGCCTCGGTGTCCCAATAGGTGGCGCCGCCGTACTTCTCGCCCGTGAAGCCCTTCGGGCCGATGTTGAGGCGGGAGTCTTCGCCGTAGTAGGTCGAGAACAGCTGGAACAGGTTGAACTGGATGCCCTGCTGCGCCTCGTCATCGCCCTCGATCCGCACTTCGGCGCGAGCCCAGCGCTCCTCCCACCGCGCCGTGTGCTGCGCGAGGTGCTCGTCGAAGCCGATCGCGGCCGCCGCGTCGAGCAGACGGGCGACGGCGTCGCGATGGTCGTCCTGAGCGATGTCGCGCGTCGTCACGACGGCTGTCGTCTTGGTCAGCTCCACCTGGGCGCCGTCGCCCCGCGTCGCTCCGTAGAGTTCGCCGACCTGCAGCGGGTGCTCGATCGTGTCGAGCAGTTCGAGTCCGGATGCCGCGACGCGCATCGCCGCCGTCACGGTGTAGCGCTCGGTGCCGAACGGGTTCGCGATCGTGCGCATCGACAGCAGCGGATCCGCCGACGTGCGGCGGTCGACGACGTCCCAGAAGCGTTCGCCGTAGTTGGAGTCGAGGTTGTGCACGTCGCCGTCGAGGCGCGGTCGCAGCGTCACGCGCGGGCGCCCTTCGAGTGCCGTCACCCGCACGCGCTGCAGGCACAGCTCGGGAGTGACGAGCGAGAGGAAGCGCTCGAACTCGATGCGCACGGTGGCGCCGGCGACGCGGTATTTGTACGAGCGGGTGAGCAGACCCGTGCGCAGATCGAGGCGGATACCGGCGTTGCTGTGGTCGCCCGTGAAGAGGTCGACGCGTTCGCCGTCGATGTCGATGTCGACCGCGATGATGTCGACGGCGTTGATGACCTTGCCGAAGTACTCCGGGTAGCCGTTCTTCCACCACCCGACGCGCGTCTTGTCGGGGAACCAGACGCCGGCGATGTAGGTGCCGGGGTGCGTGTCACCGCCGTAGCCTTCTTCGAACGTGCCGCGCATTCCCATGTGCCCGTTGCCGATCGAGGTCATCGATTCGATCAGGCGCATGGACGCATCGTCGATGCGCGTCGTTGAGATTGCGTACGGTTCGACGTCGAAAATCCGCTCGCTCATGGGTCACCTTCCTCGTCCGGGGGGTCGTGTGCCGAGGTGTGACTGCGCGACCGTGCGCCGGAAACGTATCCGGAAAGCGAGGTTACCCCTCCCTGCGATGATGCGCATCCTCGCGGGTAGGCTGGGGATCCCACCCCGACTGCAGGAGGACCCGTGTTCCGCCGCCTCTTCGATTCCGCGGCGCCGTTGTGGCGGGCGGCATCGACGCTCGGCGACATCATCGTCGTGAACATCCTGCTGATCCTGACCGTGATCCCGGTCGTCACCGCCGGGGCCGGGCTCGTGGCGACGTACGACACGGCGCGTCGCGTGCAGGCCGACATCGACGACGGCGTCGCGCGCACCTTCTGGCGCTCGTTCCGGTCGAACTTCGTGCAGGCGACTGTGCTCTGGCTCGTCGTCGGCGTCATCGGCGCCGGCATCGTCGCGAGCTGGGTGCTGCTGCCGGTCGATGAGGCCAGCATCATGAAGACCCTTTCCACCGCCGTATATCTGCTGATCTTCCCCTTCGTCTGGGCGCTTCAGGCCCGGTTTGCGAACAGCGTGATCCACACGTTGCGCAACGCCGTCGTCGTGGCGGTCGGTCGTTTGCCGTTCGCCGCGGGCGTCTTGCTGATCCACATCGTGGTCGGGGCGATCGTGATCGCCTCGTGGCTCATGATCCCGCAGGTCGTCGTGCTCCTGCTGCTCCTCGGCTACCCCTTCGTCGTGTGGGCGTCGATACCGCTCATCGGGCGCGCGCTCGAGCCGCTGCTGCCCGCTGTGGACGAACCGACGGGCGCCTGACCCGTCGGATTCTTCGTGATCTGATCGTGATGTTCACGCTGGTGGCGCGCGCTTGCAACGTCGTAGCGGCGGGCGTACTGTCGGAACTGCAGGCGGAACCGTTTCCGAAAAAGTTCCGTCTCGCGTGGCGAAGTACAGAGGCGTCGCCACGTCCACGGCATACATCCAACGAAGGAAGGCCACGACGATGATGAAGCGCAGGATGGTGACACTGGTCGCCGCCGGCATCGCGGTTACCGCAGTGACGGGCGCGCTGGCCGGCTGCAGCGCCGGAAGCGACGACAGCTCGGCTGAAGGCAAGGTGTACTACCTCAACTTCAAGCCGGAACAGGCTGAGGACTGGGTGGCGCTCGCCGCCGAGTACACCAAGAAGACAGGTGTTCAGGTCGACGTGCAGACCGCTGCGTCGGGCACCTACGAGACGACGCTCAAGTCTGAGATGGCCAAGAGCAACCCTCCCACGCTGTTCCAGGTCAACGGACCTGTGGGCCTTGCGACGTGGGGCGACTACGCCGCTGACCTCAGCGACTCGGCAATCTACGAGCACCTCAACGACCAGTCGGTCGCCCTGACCGGCGACGACGGCGAAGTGCTGGCGATCCCGTACGTCCAGGAGACCTACGGCATCATCTACAACAAGAAGCTCCTCAACGACTACATCGCGCTGCCCGACGCCGCGATCACGTCGATCGACGAGATCGACAACTTCGACACGCTGAAGGCCGTTGCCGAAGGCATCCAGGCGAACAAGGACGCTCTCGGCGTCGAGGGCGCGTTCACGTCGGCTGGTTTCGACCCGTCGTCTGACTGGCGCTTCAAGACCCACCTGGCGAACATCCCGCTCTACTACCAGTTCAAGGCCGACGGTGTCACGGGTCAGCCGGCGACGATCACCGACGAGTACCTCGACGGTTATCAGCGCATCTTCGACCTCTACATCAACAACTCGACGACCGAGCGCACGCTCCTGTCGAGCAAGACCGGTGAAGACGCCAACGCTGAGTTCGCGCTCGGCAAGGCCGTGTTCTACCAGAACGGCACCTGGGCCTACAACGACATCAAGGGCCAGGCTGTCGCCGACGAAGACCTCGGCATGCTGCCGATCTACATCGGTGCCGACGGTGAAGAGAACCAGGGTCTGACCACGGGTTCGGAGAACTACTGGGTCATCAACAACGAGGTCTCCGAGGCTGACCAGCAGGCCACGCTCGACTTCCTCGAGTGGGTCATCACGTCTGACGAGGGCCGCGACTCCCTCGCCAAGACGATGGGCTTCGTCACCCCGTTCGACACGTTCGCGGACTACCTGCCGTCGAACCCGTTCATCCTCGCGGATGCCGCGTACACGGCTGCCGGCAAGACCGCCGTCACGTGGAACTTCACCGTCATGCCCTCTGAGGAGTGGAAGAACGGTGTGGGCCAGGCCCTGCTGCAGTACGCGCAGGAGACCGGTGACTGGGCGGGCGTCGAGACGGCGTTCGTCGACGGCTGGGCGTCTGAGTACAAACTCACCAACGGCTGAGAAATCCGTGCCGCGGGGGCGTAAGCCCCCGCGGCACGGCGGTGCGGGCGCGGCGATACGCTGCGTCCGCACCCTCATCAAGGAGCACGCATCATGAAGAAGTCTCTCGCCCGCTGGGGATGGCTGTTCACCGGCCCGACCCTGGCGGCGTTCATCATCGGGTTCATCATCCCGTTCGTTCTCGGTGTCTACCTCTCGTTCACGGAGTTCCGCACCGTCACACGAAGCACGTGGGTGGGATTCGACAACTACGCGAAGCTGATCGGCGACGAGATCTTCCTCCACTCGCTGTGGTACACCGCCGCCTTCGCCATCGTCACGACGATCCTCATCAACGTCTTCGCGTTCGCGATCGCGTACATGCTGGTCAAGAAGTTCCGCGGCCGCAACGTCTTCCGCTCGGTGTTCTTCATGCCGAACCTCATCGGCGGCATCGTCCTCGGCTACATCTGGCTGCTGCTGCTCAACGGCATCCTCGGCTTCTGGGCACGATCGATCACCTATGACGCCACGTACGGCTTCTGGGGTATGGTCATTCTGATGTGCTGGCAGCAGATCGGCTACATGATGGTGATCTACATCGCCGGTCTGCAGTCGATCCCCGCCGAGCTCATCGAAGCGGCCGAGATGGACGGCGCATCGCGCGCCCGCAGCCTCCGCAGCGTCATCATCCCGCTCGTGATGCCCTCGATCACGGTGTGCACGTTCCTGACGATCACCAATGGCTTCAAGATGTTCGACCAGAACCTCGCGCTGACCAACGGCGCTCCGTCGCGCCTGTCCGAGCTGCTGGCGCTCAACATCTTCAACACCTTCTACGGCCGTTCCGGATTCGAGGGCGTGGGCCAGGCGAAGGCGGTCATCTTCTTGCTGATCGTCGCGGTGATCGCACTCGTGCAGAACCGCTATGCGCGCTCGAAGGAGGCGATCGCATGAACGACAAGGTGCGCCGCCCCTGGCTGTGGACGACGATCTTCACGATCATCGCCATCGCCTACATGTTCCCGATCGCTCTTGTCGTCATCAACTCGTTCAAGAACAAGGTCTACATCGCGTCGGAGCCGTTCGCGTTCCCGACCGAGGACTCGTTCGTCGGGTGGGCCAACTACCTGCGCGGCATCGAGCTCACCGACTTCCTCGCGTCGGCGGGATGGTCGTTCGTGATCACGATCGGCGCGGCCGTGCTGATCCTGGCGGGGACGTCGATGACCGCGTGGTGGATCGTCCGTATGGACAACCGCTTCGCCAAGACGCTGTACACGACGTTCCTGTTCAACCTCGTGGTGCCTTTCCAGATGGTGATGTTCACGCTGTCGTGGCTGGCCGACTACCTGGGCCTGAACAATCCGTTCGGACTCTGGATCATCTACCTGGGCTTCGGCGCGGGTCTCGCAGTGTTCATCTTCACGGGCTTCGTCAAAGGCATCCCCTACGAGATCGAAGAGGCCGCCACGATCGACGGCTGCGGTCCGGTCCGTACGTTCGTGCTCATCGTTCTTCCGATCATGAAGCCGGCCGTGATCACGGTCGCGATCCTCGAGGTCATGTGGCTGTGGAATGACTACCTGCTGCCGTACCTGACACTCGATCTGAAGAACTACAAGACGATCCCGATCGCCGTGCAGTACCTTCGCGGCGGCTATGGCTCGGTCGACATGGGCGCTATGATGGGTGTCTTGGTACTCGCCCTGATCCCGGTCATCGTCTTCTACTTCGTGAGCCAGAAGCACATCATCAAGGGCGTCGTCGCCGGCGCCGTCAAGGGCTGATCGCCCTTTGTGAGGAGGCTCCGTCGTGGCCGAGATGACCATCAAGGAGCTGGCTCGCATCTGCGGTGTCGCCGTCTCGACGGTGTCGCGGGCGATGAACGATCGCTCCGACGTCAACCCCGAGACGCGGGCCCGCATCCGGGCCGCAGCAGAACAGTACGGCTACGTTCCGAACGGAAGTGCCCGTCGGCTCAAGATCGGCTCGACGAAGACGATCTCGGTCTTCATTCAAGGCGAGTTCGGGCAGCTGCTGGTAGAGATCCTGCAGCTGCTCGAACGATCCTTCACCGAAGCGGGCTTCGACACGACGATCTCGCACATCGCCGATCCCGAGCACGCCAACGCGGGCACGGTGGAGCGCATCGTGCGCGAGGGCAAGTTCGGCGGCGTCGTGTTCCTCGGCCGCTACGGCAGTGCCGACCGCGAGGCATCCGCCCAGCTGAGTCGCCGCCTCGCCGAGATCGACGTGCCGATGGTGTTCTGCACGACCGCCGACTATTCGGGCGCGGCGGCGCTGCACTCGTCGATCTCGGTCGACGACCACGCGGGCGCCCGCGATCTCACGGCCCACCTCGTCTCGCTCGGTCATCGTCGCATCGGGTTCATCGGCGCCGGCGCCGAGCCCGACCGCGAACACGCGTGGGCGCTGCGCCTGGCCGGTTATCAAGCGGGTCTCCACGACGCCGGCATCGTGTTCGACGACGCACTCGTGATCCCTTCGGCCCTCGAAGAGCAGACCTACACGATGCGCAACGGCTATGAGTCGATGCGTGCCTGGCTGCCCTCGGCGCCCGAAGACGTCACCGCGCTGATCGGGGTGTCGGACTGGACGGCGATCGGCGCGAGCCGTGCACTCAACGAGGCCGGCCGATCGGTGCCCCGCGACATCTCGATCGTCGGCTTCGACGGCCTCGACGTCGCGAACTACGTCGTGCCTCCCTTGACGACGATCGTGCAGCCGGTCGCCGAGATCGCGCAGAGCACGGCGCGCGTGCTGCTGGCGACGATGGCCGATCCTGGTCGTGCGATCGAGCAGGTCTGGATCCGCGGGCGCCTGCTGACCGGAGAGTCCGTGCGACGACTGTCGTGACCGCGGCGGTGCGGCGTCATGCTCGTGCCGTCGCGTGGCAGCGCGAGTAGCGTCGACGCATGACGCGCCCCGATAGACACCACCTTTCGGCGGACCGTCCGACCTGACTCTGGCGGTCCACGCCGGCAACCGGGTCGGTCCGGGCAGTGCTTTCCCGCGCCGAACGGGAGGTACACGAACCGGTTCTTCTCGGCGGGGGAAGCCATCGGGTGCCCCTCGCGGCGGTGCGGTCCGTTGTGACTCCGCGCTCAGTGAGCGGTGCTGCCGGGTGCGACGACGGCCTTGACCGGCTCTTCGCAGTTGAGGGTGTAGTCGAGGGGCGCCGGCTGGTTCGCGCAAAGGCGTCGAGGTCTTCCAGGATGGAAGTTCTCACACTGCCCGTCCGCCGGAAGACCTCGACTTGCACCACGCTACGTTCGCGACCCCTGACCTCACCACGTTCTGCCGTCTCGACGAGCTCGGCCTCGAAGCCGTCGGCCAGCGGCAGGAGGCCCAGCCGCTGTCTGTTGCGAAAGCAGGGTCGATCGCGGCTGGCGCCCCGGCCGGTGGCGTTCAATGCCGGTTCGCCCGGCTTTCGGAACGCGCGGGCGGGACGAACCGGCAGGCGAGCAGGGCGGGGCGGGACGAACCGGCGGGCGAGCCGGGCGGGGCGGGACGAACCGGCGGGCGAGCCGGGCAGGGTGGGGAGGACAGCGGCGAATGGCCGGACAGGCTACTCAGTGGGCGGGGGCGAAGCGGCCGGCGAGCCGCGCGGCGAGAGGCCGGGTCAGGCCGTGACGACGGCGTCGGTCACGGCGAGGGCCCGGTCGATGATGTCGAGGCCGCGGACGAGGTCGTCCTCGGAGATCACAAGCGGCGGCGCGACGTGCAGACGGTTGAAGTGTGTGAAGGGCCACAGGCCCTCCTTCCTGCACGCCGCGGCGAAGGCGGCCATGGGCGCCGCGTCCGCACCCGAAGCGTTGAACGGTACGAGCGGCTCGCGCGTCGAGGCGTCCTTGACGAGCTCGATCGCCCAGAACAGGCCCCGGCCCCGCACCTCTCCGACGGAGGGATGCGCCGCGGCGATCTCGCGAAGGCGCGGCCCGACGATGCGGGCGCCGAGGTCGCGGACGCGCTCGAGGATGCCGTCGCGGGCGAACACCTCGAACGTCGCGAGACCGGGCGCACAGGCGAGCGGGTGCCCCGAGTAGGTGAGACCTCCCGGGAACGCGACGGTGTCGAAACGCGCCGCG
This sequence comes from Microbacteriaceae bacterium PS02067, assembly GCA_029960085.1. GTDB lineage: Bacteria > Actinomycetota > Actinomycetes > Actinomycetales > Microbacteriaceae > Microbacterium. The sequence continues at coordinate 36,164 of JASCPG010000008.1, forward strand.
ATCGCATCGGAGATGACAACGCCGCCGAGCGGCACGTACCCCGAGTTGACGCCCTTCGCGAACGTGATGAGGTCGGGGACGACGTCGAATGCCTGGAAGGCGAACCACTCGCCGATGCGGCCGAAGCCGACCATCACCTCGTCCGCGATGTAGACGATGCCGTACTTGTCGCACAGCGCACGCACGCCGGGCAGGTAGCCGGGCGGCGGCACGAGCACACCGTTCGTGCCGACGACGGACTCGATGATGATCGCGCCGATCGTCGACGCGCCCTCGAGGACGATCGTCTGCTCGAGGTGCTCGAGGGCGCGTGCCGACTCCTCGTCGGGCGACGACGAGTGGAACGGCGAGCGGTAGGCGTAGGGCCCGAAGAAGTGGGCGACGGAGCCGTCGGACGGCTCGTTTGGCCAGCGTCGCGGGTCGCCCGTGAGGGTGATCGCGGTCGACGTGTTGCCGTGGTAGCTCCGGTACATGGCGAGCACCTTGCGTTTGCCGGTGACGATGCGCGCCATCCGCACGGCGTTCTCGACGGCATCCGCGCCGCCGTTCGTGAAGAACACCTTCGAGAAGCCGTCCGGCGCGATTTCGCTGATGCGACGGGCGAGCTCGCCGCGCACGTCGTTCGCCATCGACGGCTGGATCGTTGCGAGGCGACCGGCCTGCTCCTGGATCGCCGCGACGAGATCGGGATGCTGGTGCCCGAGATTCAGGTTGACCAGCTGGCTGGAGAAATCGAGGTAGCTGTTGCCCTCGTAGTCCCAGAAGGTCGCACCCTGACCGCCGGCGACGGGCGTCGGGTCGATGAGCGCCTGCGCGCTCCACGAGTGGAAGACGTGGCCGCGGTCGTTCGCACGCACTCGCGCGTTCTCGTCGAGGTCGATGACAGAGTCGGTGATGGATGTCATGTCTGCTCCTTTGCGGCGACGTGGCGTGGGCACCTGGCTCCGAGCCTAGGGGGCATACGTCTCGCTCCGCACCGCTCACCGCACGGCGGCCCGCCGCTACGAGTCGAAGCCGAGACCGAGCGCGTCGAGCGTTTTCAGCAGCAGGTTGCGTCGGCCCTCGTTGTGGTCGGCACGGTCGAGCGACCGGCGCGTCAGGTTGATGCCGATCGCGGCGGCGGGCTCGGGCGGGAACGGCAGCGGGCGCTTCCGCACCATCTCGAGGCGGGTGCGCTCGGTGTCGGCACCGTCCAGCAGGTCGAGCATCACGTTGCCAGCGAACCGCGTCGAGCCGACACCGAGCCCCGTGAACCCGGCCGCGTACGCGACACGGCCGCGCCGTGCCGTGCCGAAGAACGCCGTGAACTGGGTCGACGTGTCGATCGCGCCCGCCCACTGGTGCGAGAAGCGCAGCCCCTCGAGCTGCGGGAACGTCGTGAAGAAGTGACTCGCGAGTTTCGCCCACACGTCGGGACGGTTCTCGTACCGCGGATCGACGCGGCGGCCGTAGTGGTAGATCGCGTCGTACCCGCCGAAGAGGATCCGGCCGTCCTGGGTCGGGCGGTAGTAGTGGAACTGGTTCGCCATGTCGCCGATACCCTGGCGCCCCGCCCAGCCGATGGCATCCCACTGCTCGGCTGTCAGCGGCTCGGTCATCAGCACGTAGTCGTACACCGGCACCGTCATCAGACGATTGCGCCGCAGCAGCGACGGGAACACGTTCGTCGCGAGCACGGCGTGGTCGGCCTCGACGCGTCCGCAGTCGGTCTCGACCGTCACGCCGCCCGAGGCCGCATCCGTCGCCAGCGCGCGCACGTGCGACCGCTCGAAGATCTCGACGCCGCGCTCTTCACAGGCCCGCGCGAGCTCAGCGGCGAGCCGGGCAGGGTGGACGAGAGCGCATTCGCGCGTCTCCCAGATGCCCGCAAGATACGTCGGCGAGTTCACCGCGGCACGGACGGATGCCTCGTCCAGGAAGACCACATCGGGGTCTCCGGCCGCCTCGCTGCGCCACTCGTCGAGCCAGGCGAGCTGGTGCGGCTCGACGGCGGGTGCCAGCTGGCCCGTGCGTTCGAACTGGACGTCGAGGTCGAGGCCCGCCACGGTCGCCTCGATCTCGTCGAGGTTCTGCCGTCCGAGGCGCTCGAGCGTGTCGATCTCCTTCGGCCACCGCGCGACCCCGTTCTCGTGGCCGTGGGTGATGCTCGCTTCGCAGAAGCCGCCGTTCCGGCCCGAGGCCGCCCACCCGACCCGCTGCGCCTCGACGATGACGACGCGACGCTCGGGGTCGCGGAGCTTCGCGAGCAGCGCGGTCCACAGACCCGTGTAGCCGGCGCCGACGATCACGAGGTCGGTGCGGACAGCACTGCGCAGCGGAGCGCGGTCGGGGCGCAACTCGGCGGGGAGGTCGTGCGTCCAGAACACGGCGGACCGGGTCTCGGCAAGGCTGTGGCCGATGACGGATGCCGACGGCATCCGTCTCTCGTAGACGGTGGTTCCCACGGGGCGCTCCCTGTCCGGGTGCACATGGCGGCGACGCGACGACGTGTCACCCTGTCGCCATTCAATAGTCAGGAACGGCGCGGGGCAAGCCTTTCGCGAAGCGCGGGGCGTCGCGTCGACTCGGTGCGCGGGCCGGCGCCCGCTCAGAGCGGCGTCACACGCAGCCACACGAACCCGTGTGCGGGCAGGTCGATTCCCTCGTCGAGGTCGAGTTCGACGTCGTGGATGAGGTCGAAGGCGCTGCGTTCGAAGCCCGACAGCGTGAGCGGGTCGATCCGCACCTCCCGGTCGCCGACGTTGGCGAGCACGAGGACGCGGGTCGTCTCTCCGGGGCGCTGGTACCCGATGACGGAGGTGTACGGCGTCCGGAACCCGATGAGGTCGTTCCCGGCCAGTTCGGGCGCCGACTGCCGTACCGCGATGAGTTTCGTGAGTCGGCGGAACACGCGCCCGGCCGCCGTGTCGAGGTTTCCGCGCTGTGCGTATCGATCGCGGGGGCTGTTGCCACGGTGCACCCAACGGCTGTCGCCGCGGCGGACCGGGTCGTCGGCGTAGGAGTAGTCGTTGAGCTGCGCGACCTCGTCGCCGAGATACAGCAGCGGGATGCCTCCGGTGGACAGCGCCAGCGTGTGCGCGAGCAGCACCCGGTCCTCGCCTCCGGCGTCGCCCGCCTCGATCCCGGCGAGCGATGCGGTGGTGCCGGTCACGCGGGCATCCCCCGTCGCGGGGTTCTCCTGGAAGGCGACTCCGCGGGCGAACGAGCCGTCGAAGCGCCCCGTGTAGAAGCGGTTCAGGAACTGGCGGTGCCCGTACCCGTCGATGCCGAGCGCCGCGGCATCCTCATCGGCGAACGTCCAGCCGACGTCGTCGTGCGAGCGCACGTAGTTGACCCAGGCGGTGCCGGGGGGCAGAGCGTGGCGTCGCTCCAGGGCATCCTGAAGGAGTCGCCCGTCGCGGGTTGCGAGCGCCTCCCACGTGAGCGCCATCTGGAGCGGGTTGTAGGAGAGCTGGCATTCGCCCGGCGAGATGTAGGCGACCACCTCGTCGGGGTGGACGATCGCCTCGGATTTGAACACCATCCCGGGTGCCGCCATCGCAAGCACGGCGTTGAACGCCTGCAGCAGCATGTGCGCCTCGGGGAGCGACTCGCACGCGGTGCCGAGCTGCTTCCAGATGAATGCGACCGCATCCATGCGCAGCACTTCGACGCCCTGGTTGGCGAGGAAGAGCATCTCGCCGGCCATCGCGCGGAACACCGCCGGGTTCGCGTAGTTGAGGTCCCATTGGTAGTGGTAGAACGTCGACCAGATCCAGCGGCCGTCGTCGAGCTGCACGAACGAGCCGGCGTGATCGTCGGGGAAGATCTCGCGCGTCGTCCGCTCGTAGGCATCCGGCATCTCGCGGTCGGGGAAGATCAGGTAGAAGTCCTCGTAGGCGGGGTTGCCGGCGACTGCCGCGCGCGCCCAGTCGTGCTCATTGCTCGTGTGGTTGAACACGAAGTCGAGCACGAGTGAGATCCCGGACGTCCGGAGGTCGGCGGCGAGCTCGGAGAGCTGCGCCATCGTGCCGAGACTCGGATTCACGCGGCGATAGCTCGACACGGCGTAGCCGCCGTCGTTGTCGCCCTCGGGAGCGTCGAACAGCGGCATGAGGTGCAGGTAGCTGAGCCCCAGTTCGCGGAAGTACGGGATCTGATCGCGGATGCCCGCGAGGTTCCCCGCGAACCGGTCGACGTAGCAGACGCCGCCGAGCGCGCGCTCGGACGCGAACCACTCCGGGTCGGCGAGACGCTGCTCGTCGCGCACCTTGAGCTCCAGCGGCCGGGCGTTCCATGCCGAGGATGCCTCGGCGGCGAGCAGGGCCAACTGCTCCTGTCCGTCGGCGCGGCCACCGTACAGGCGCGCGAACAGCTCGTGCAGACGCGGGAACTGGGCGTCGAATCGCGTGAGGAAGTCGTCGTCGACGCGTCCGGAACGTTCCATCGCGTCCAGAGCGGAGGCGCGGTCCGCCTCCAGAGTGGTCAGCGCGGTCACGCGGGCTCCTTCCGTACCCTGTCAGCCTAGGGGAGGCTACGCTGACGGCATCCGCGCACGACCACCGGAAAGCGCCTCGGTCAGAGCGCCGCCGACGCGCACGAGCAGACGGAGGATCGATCATGAATCTCGTCCAGATCGCCCAGCATGCCGACGATCTCGATCGCGCGGCCGACTTCTACACGATGCTCATCGGGCGCCCGCCGCTCGCGCGTTTCGACCCGCCGGGGCTCGTCTTCTTCGATCTCGACGGCGCACGGCTGCTCCTCGACCGCGCAGCGCCGAGCGCTCTGCTCTATCTCCTCGTCGACAACGTGCACGAGACGTTGGAGGAGCTTGACGGCCTCGTCGACGTCGTCAGCGCACCGCACGTGATCTTCACGCACGACGACGACACCCTCGGCCCGCAGGGCTTCGAGGAGTGGCAGGCCTTCATCCGCGACAGCGAGGGCAACACGGTCGGGCTCGTCGCGTTCCAGAGAGCCTGACCCCGGGCGCCGGGCGTGAGCACGACGTAAGGTCGGGGCATGACTGCGTACGTCTCGGCGTTCGAGCTGTTCTCCATCGGTGTGGGGCCCTCGAGCTCTCATACGGTAGGGCCGTTGCGTGCCGCTCGCGACTTCGCGCGCCGCGTCGCCGATGCGCCGGACCTCGCGCGCATCACGACGGAGCTGTTCGGTTCGCTCGGTGCCACCGGCATCGGCCACGGCACCCCCGACGCCGTCGTCGCGGGTCTTCTCGGGCACGAGCCCGAGACGGTCGACCCCGCTGTCGTGCGCGGCGCCTGGACCGACTGGGTCGACGGTGCGGCGCTGCGTGTCGACGGGCGGGCGCCCATCGCGTTCGCGCGCGAGGACATCTCGTTCGCGCCCCGCACGCGGCTGCCGGGGCATCCGAACGCCATGACGTTGCGCGCGTGGGATGCCACCGGCGCGCTCCTCGCCGAAGACACCTACTACTCGATCGGCGGCGGGTTCATCCGGCGTGAGGGCGCATCCGCCGCCGTCAGCGCGGTCCCGTCACCCTTCACATACGGGTCGGCGGCGGAGCTGCTCGCCCTCTGCGACGAGCACGGCCTGACGATCGCCGAGCTCGCGCGCCGCAACGAGGAGGCGACCCGGTCGGAGGCCGACGTCGCGGCCGGTCTCGACGCGATCTGGGATGCCATGTCCGCGTGCGTCGAGGCAGGGCTCCACGCCGACGGTGTGCTCCCGGGCATCCTGCGCGTGAAGCGGCGCGCGGGAGTGATCCGGGCGCAGCTCGAGGAGGCAGAGGCGGGCACGGGGCGAGAGACGCCGGGGGAGTGGCTGGGTGCGTTCGCGCTCGCCGTCAACGAGGAGAACGCCGCGGGAGGGCGGGTCGTCACCGCCCCGACGAACGGGGCCGCGGGGATCGTGCCCGCGGTGGCGATGTACTGGTGGCGCTTTCTCGCCGACGCCGGGCTCGGGTCATCCACCGCCGTCACCCCCTACGGAGAACTGGTCGGCTCGGCGCTCCTCGGGCTCCACGCGCCGGACGAGGGGGGAGAGGTGGGCGACGCCGACGCGGCCGCAGTCGCCGAGGCGAACCGGCGGCGAGGCATCCGGCGCTATCTGCTCACCGCTACGGCGCTCGGGTCGCTCTTCAAGGCGAACGCGTCGATCTCGGGCGCCGAGGGCGGATGCCAGGCCGAGGTCGGCTCGGCGTGCGCGATGGCGGCAGGTGGGCTCACGGCGGTGATGGGCGGGACGAACCGCCAGATCGAGAACGCCGCCGAGATCGCGATGGAGCATCACCTGGGGCTCACGTGCGACCCCGTGGGCGGGCTCGTGCAGATCCCGTGCATCGAGCGGAACGCGATCGCCGCGTCCACGGCAGTGACCGCGGCGCGGCTGGCACTGCGCGGAGACGGCGAGCACTTCGTCTCGCTCGACACCGTCGTCGAGACGATGCGCCAGACCGGGATCGACATGTCCACCAAGTACAAGGAGACGAGCGAGGGCGGTCTCGCCGTCAACGTCATCGAGTGCTGAGGCGGGCGCCCGTCACTCGCGCCATAGGATGAGGGCACCCGCCGCCGCACGGCACCCACCCGACTCCGGACCGTCAGCAAGGATGCCGATGATCGTTCCTCTCGACACGTCTGCGCGCGAGCGCGAACTGACCGCGCCCGTCGCCCTCACGCTGCCGAACGGGCGGCTCAACCCCGCCGCGATCGGCTGGGCCCGCACGCCCCTCGTCGACACGAGCGGGATCGCCGCCGCGCGGAGGACGTTCCCGCATCAGTGGGGGCGCAACAAGAGGTGGGAGTACTGGAACGTCATCACCCCGACCCACATCCTCGCCCTCACGATCTCGTCGATCGACTACGCCGCCGTGCACGAGGCGTGGGTCTTCGAGCGCGCGACCGAGCGTTCGTGGGGCCGCGCCGCGACGGTCGTCCCGGCGCGCGACGTCACTCTCCCGCCCTCGCTCGACGGTGGGCAGGCGACCGCGCGCGCGAAGGACCTCTCCGTGTCGGTGACACCCGACGGTGACGGTCGAGGCTGGCACCTGCACGCGCAGATCGCGGACGCGGGGTTCGATGTCACCGTGACGCGTCCGGCACACCACGTGGCGGATCGTGGGCGGTGGCCTGGATGCCACGTTCACGCCCTTCTACGACAAGACCTCCGCCACCAACCTCGGTGTCGTGTCCGGGCGCACCGACCAGTGCTTCGGCGAGTGGAGGGGGACGTTCGTGTGGACGGATGCCACGGGCATCCGTCATGACGTCGCGTTCGACGGTCTCGTCGGGTTCGCAGAGGACGTGCACAACCGCTGGTGACCCGCACGGCCCGCGAGACGAGCCAGCGAGAGCCGGCCGCCGCGCGGCGTCAGTCGTCGCGGAGCTTCGCGGTGAGCTCCTGCAACTGAGCGAGTTCGTCGTCGGTGAGCACCGACATGCGCTCTGCGATCGACCGACCGTGCGTCGTCGCGACGCGGCGGAAGCTGGCCACGCCCAGCTCCGTGGCTCGGACGATGGCGCCGCGGCCGTCCTGCGGGTCGACGCACTTCGCGATGAGCCCCCGCGCGACCATGCGGTCGACGAGGCGGGAGACGCTCGGCTGGCTGATCAGCATGTTGGCGGTCACGTCGCGCAGACGTGCGGAGTGGTCGTCGCCCCGCGTGACCGTCAGCAGCACGTCGTACTCCGCCTGACTCAGGTCGTCGTCGCGGAAGTCGCCGCTGATGTCGTCGAGCACCTGGTGCTGCGCCCGGAAGAGACTCTCCCAGGCAGCGACGGCAAGACGGCGATCGGTCATGGCGATCATTTTAGTGCGCCCGCGAAAGTGCCGACCCTAGGCTGGATCCATGACCCGCAATCGACTGTGGGGGAGCGCCGTCGCGCTCCTCGTGGCCGCCCTCGCGGGGCTCGCCGCGGCAGCTCCCGCCGCGGCGTCGCTCGCGCCGACCGCGCCTGTCGCTTCCACGGTCGCGGCACTGTCCGCAGCCCCCGCGGGGCTCGATGACTTCACGTTCGACTCGTTCGACGGCGACTACACGATCAGCCGTGCCGACGACGGTACGAGTCGTCTCCGCGTCGTGGAGACGATCGTGGCGGACTTCCCCGAGGTCGACCAGAACCGTGGCATCCGGCGCAGCATCCCGGACACCTACAACGGGCAGCCGCTGCGCGCACGGTTGGTCTCGATCACCGATGAGAACGGGCGCGAGCGGGAGAGCGAGGTCGAGGACGCCGACGGTGCATTCTCCGTCGTCTCACGCGCCGGCGACTACGTGCACGGGCGTCAGACGTATGTCATCACCTACACGCTCGAGAACGTCACCTGGAACTTCCCCGACACGGGGCTCGAGTTCTACTGGGATGTCAACGGCGTCGACTGGGCCCAGCCGTTCGGCAGCGTGACCGGCCGCCTGCACGTGCCCGCCGAGCTCGCCGACCGGCTCACCGGCACCACCTCCTGCTATCGGGGACCGCACGGCGCGACCACCAGGTGCGACGCGATGGGCAGCGACGACGAGTCCGGCGGCGTCGTCGTGACTGCGCGCGCCTCCTCGCTGATGCCCTATCAGACGCTCACGATGGCGGTGGGGTTCGCTCCGGGAACGTTCCAGATGTTCGACGCGTCTTATCTGGCGTCGCCGTTCGGGTGGCTCCAGGGGCTCGTCGGGATCGGCGCGGTGGGTGTCGGGGTCTGGGGCCTGCGCCGCCGCCGCGCCGTGAAGGACGCCCCGGGCAGGCCGACGCTCATCGCCGAGTACGAGCCCCCGACGACAGTGGATGCCCTGGAGAGCGCCGTCCTGCTCGGTCGCCAGAGCAAGGCGATCCCGGCCGAGGTGCTCGAGCAGGCGGTCGTCGGTTCCATCCGCATCGTCGAGGGAGAGCCCGGATTCTGGGGCAAGAAGCCGCTCGTCGCGGAGCTCGTCGACCCGAGCCGGGCGGACGGCGACGGGCGGCTGCTGCTGCAGGGTCTCTTCCCGCAGGGGACGCCGGGGGAGACGTACACGTTCGGGCGGCAGGACACCCGGTTCTCGCAGGTGGCGCAGTCGATCGTGTCGGCGGCGGACAAGGAGCTGACGGCTCGCGGCATGCGCCGCACGGTGCCGCCCGGGACCCGGCTGTGGCCGATAGCGGCGGCGGTTGTTGCCGTCGTGTTGGCGTTCGCCCTCGCGATGGTGGCGATCGGACGGTCGGTGCACCCCGGCATCCCGCTGGTCGTTCTCGGCGTCTGCGTCTGCGTCGTATTCGTGGTCGTCGGCTCACTCGCAAGGCGCCCGCTGTCGGCGCGGGGTGCCGAGACCCGGGATCATCTGCTCGGGCTCGAGTCGTTCATCGCGTGGGCGGAAGCGGATCGCATCCGCATGCTGCAGTCGCCGCAGGGCGCCGAGCGGGTGCCGATCGACGTGAACGACCCGCGCCAGAAGCTGGCGCTGTACGAGAAGCTCCTGCCGTACGCGGTCGTCTTCGGCCAGGAGAAGGAGTGGTCGAAGCAGCTGAGCGTCCTCTATTCGGCGGTCGGCGCGAGCGGCCCGTACTGGTACGTCGGCACCGGCTCGTTCGACGCGTCGTCGTTCGCTACGACGGTCGGGTCGCTGTCAGCCGCGGCATCCGCGTCGTCGTCCACGTCGGGAGGCTCGAGCGGCGGCGGGTCGGCCGGTGGCGGCGGCGGCGGTGGAGGTGGTGGCGGCGTCTGACCCGGATGCCACGCGACGAGGCCCCGACCACATCGTGATCGGGGCCTCGCACGGGCAGTGACTGCGCGGGATGTCAGCCGAACTGGTTCATCGTGTTGTCCTTGCCGCCGGCCTTGAGGGCCGCGTCGCCGGCGAAGTACTCCTTGTGGTTGTCGCCGATGTCGGATCCCGCCATGTTCTGGTGCTTCACGGTCGCGATGCCCTCACGGATCTCGCGGCGCTGCACGCCCTTGACGTAGGCGAGCATGCCCTCCTCGGCGAAGTAGCCCTTGGCCAGGTCATCCGTCGACAGCGCGGCCGTGTGGTAGGTCGGCAGCGTGATGAGGTGGTGGAAGATGCCGGCGCGGGCCGAGCCGTCCTTCTGGAAGGTGCGGATCTTCTCGTCGGCGAGGCGGGCGAGCTCGGTGTCATCGTAGGAGACGTTCATGAGGTCGGCGCGGTCGTAGGCCGAGACATCCGCGCCCTGCTCGGCGAGCAGGTCGTACGCCTGCTGACGGAAGTTCAGCGTCCAGTTGAACGACGGGCTGTTGTTGTAGACGAGCTTCGCGTTCGGGATCACCTCGCGGATCGCGTCGACCATGCCGGCGATCTGCTCGACGTGCGGCTTCTCGGTCTCGATCCACAGCAGGTCGGCGCCGTTCTGCAGCGACGTGATGCAGTCGAGCACGCACCGCTCCTCGCCCGTGCCCTTGCGGAACTGGTAGAGGTTGGATGCCAGGCGCTTCGGGCGCAGGAGCTTGCCCTCGCGGCGGATGATGACATCGCCGTCGTTGAGCTCATCGCCCGAGATCTCTTCGACATCGAGGAACGCGTTGTACTGGTCGCCGAGGTCGCCCGGCTCCGCCGAGACAGCGATCTTCTGGGTGAGGCCGGCGCCGAGCGAGTCGGTGCGGGCGACGATCACGCCGTTGTCGATGCCGAGTTCGAGGAACGCGTACCGGACGGCGTTGATCTTCGCGAGGAAGTCCTCGTGCGGGACGGTCACCTTGCCGTCCTGGTGGCCGCACTGCTTCTCGTCGGAGACCTGGTTCTCGATCTGGATGGCGCATGCGCCGGCCTCGATCATCTTCTTGGCGAGCAGGTACGTCGCCTCGGGGTTCCCGAAGCCGGCGTCGATGTCGGCGATGATCGGCACGACGTGCGTTTCGTAGTTGTCGATCTGCGACTGGATGAACTCGACCGCGGTCTCATCTCCTGCCAGACGCGCGTCATCGAGCTTCGTGAACAGCAGGTCGAGCTCACGGGCATCCGCCTGCCGGAGGAACGTGTAGAGCTCTTCGATGAGCGCGGGAACGGCCGTCTTCTCGTGCATCGACTGGTCGGGCAGGGGCCCGAACTCCGAGCGGAGGGCGGCGACCATCCAGCCGGAGAGGTAAAGGTAGCGCTTGTTGGTCGACTTCAGGTGCTTCTTGATCGAGATCAGCTTCTGCTGCCCGATGAAGCCGTGCCAGACGCCGAGCGACTGGGTGTACACCGACGAGTCGGCGTCGTACTCGGCCATGTCGCGGCGCATGATGTCGGCGGTGTACTGGGCGATCTCGAGACCGGTCTTGAACCGGTTCTGCGCTCGCATGCGGGCGACGTACTCGGGGTTGATCGCGTCCCACGCCGAACCGTGTTCGCTCTTGAGAGCCGCGACGGCCCGGATGTCGTCTTCGTAAGCAGTCATTGCTTCGTCCTTTGCGGTGAGGGCGGGGGTGCCTGCCACCAGCATGGGCCCAAGAAGACGTGGTTTTCAGACCGATCCAGGGGTGAATTTCGCGAGAAATTCTGTTCTTGTGTAGGAATGGCGCGCTACGAGGCGTCAGGGTCCGGGGCGGAGAGGATGTCGCGGAGCGTCGCGAGGTCGATCGGCGCAGCGGCATCCGGGTTCGCGGCGTCCTCGCCCGACTCGCTCAGGGTGAAGGGGATGCCGGCCTCGGTGAGGTAGGCGATCGTCTTCTCGAGGCGCGGGACGACGTCGAGGTGCTCGCGCCCGAAGAGGTGCGCCGTATACGCGGGGCGGCGCGCGAGGATGGACTCGCGCAGCTCGACCGTGGAGCGGCCCGTGATCCGGTACAGCGCCTGGAGCCGCTCGCTGGGAAGGTCGGGCGCGCCGTCGAGGGTGATCGAGATCGAGAGGTCCGTCATCCCCCCATCCTCCCGCGCCCACCTGCCCTTCGGTGATCGATCACCCGCGCGAGCTGCCGCCCTCCCCGGTGATCGAGTGCCGGCGCGAAGCGTCGGTGTATCGGATCATGCTCCCAGCGCTGCCGCCCCCGGTGATCGAGTGTCGGCGCCCAGCGCCGGTGTATGGAGATCACGCTCCCCGCGCCGCTGCCCCCCGGTGATCGAGTGCCGGCGCGTAGCGGCGGTGTATCGAGATCACGTCGCCGCAGCAAGAAAAAGAGTAGGACCGGTCGGAGAGGCTTCCGACCGGCCCTTGTCCCTTGCACCAAGAGTGTCCTGCAATCACATGAGGTAGCTGCCACAGCAAAACAACTACCGTGCGAGCACTCTATAACGGAACGGTAACGGCGGACAAGAGTCTTTCGTGATCTATTTGTGATTCTCTTCTCATTGTCGTGTCTCACTCCAGTTGTCCGATTCTCACGGACCTGTCGATTCGTCTCACTCCACTTGTCGGATTCTCACTCCGGTTGTCCGGTGCTCGGCGCGCCGCGTAGTGCTGCTCTGAGGCGGGAGTAGCTTGCGGTGCAAGCCGGGAGGTTCCATAGGAGCGCTCTGATCGGGTGCGGGATTCTCCGGGAGGGAGAGTTCTCCGTGACCTTGACCCAAGACTGGCTCGCCGCGATTGACGGGACGAACGCTCTCGCGGGCACGATCGAGTTCTCCAGACACGGCTTCCTCCAGCACGCGGACCCCGTCAACGCGGCGCGGATGCTGTTCGAGGATGCGGATCCGGTGCGGGAGTTCCCGTCCTGGCCTGGCAAGCGGAACTTCGAGGGCAAGCTGTGGATGGCCTCAACGGCGCAGCACGTGCCGTTCGAGTCGTTCTGGGAGCGCTCGTTCCTGACCTCGCTGGATCGGGCCGGGGATGTCGTCGGGGTGGCGAGCCAGCCGATGTGGATCCGCTGGCGGTCACCGAAGCGCTCGCACGCGCCCGACTACTTCGTGCGCCGCTCCGATGGGAGTGCGCTGCTCGTCGACGTGAAGCCGGTCGAACTGATCAAGCCCGAGGACAGCATCAAGTTCGAACTCACTCGTCAGCTTGCTGCCGCCCTGGGGTGGTCGTATCTCGTCTTCGATCAGCTTCCCGGAGCCACCCAGGCGAACCTGCGCTTCCTGCTTCGGTACCGCGAGCCTGCGTGGCTGGAGGGCGTCGACATCGCCGAGCTTGGGCTCAGCGGTCGGATGAGTTTGGGCTCGCTCGCGGCGGCCCTCGGTGGCGTTGCTCGCTCAGGTGTCGGCGCCGCGTATGCACTCGTGTGGAGCGGGGTGGCGCAGGCGGATCTACACCGTCCCTTGTCGATGGCGACCGTTGTCGATCTGGAGGGCGGGTCATGAGCGTTCATCCTGGCGACATCATCCGGTGGCAGGGCGGAAGTCACCAGGTCGTTGCGATCCGGCCCACCTACCTGACCCTGCGCGCCGTCGACGGGGATGGAGACGACGTGGAGGTGCTCGCCGCGGACCTGCGGCACCAAGCGGAACCTGCCGCTCCCGCATCCCTGCGGTCACTGCTGGACCTGCGCAGCCTGCAGGATCTCGACGCGCGCGATCGCAAGATCGTCGACGTGTGGCTGGAGGAACTCGCCCGGTTCGACAAGCTCGTGGCGGCAGGCGTGACCAAGCCCGCGGCGCGGCAGCAAGTTATCGACGACGTCAACCGTCGTCTCGGAACCGGCTACGGCCCGGTCAAGGTCTCGCGTCAGCAACGCGCCCTCGAAGAGTTCGGGGTCAGCGGTCTTCTCGATCGACGTCGCCACGGCCTCGCCGACATGCCCGGGCGCTCCTACGACGAGCGCCTGATCGACGCGATTCTGACCGTCCAGGCTGGGCAGGAGCGGAAGTCGACCGGCACCGGGACGCGATTGATCTGGCTCGTCCGCAGGGAGCTGGACGACCGCTTCGGCGAGGGTGTCGTGCCGATGCCGAGCCGGGCGACGATGTACCGGCTGCTGAATGAACTCGATGCCGGCAAGCACACGTTGGGCAGCGCCCGCGCACGTCGCACCACAGCCAATCAGCCGGATCACATGCACGGATTACGTACCGGCGTGCGACCCGGTGAGCAGGTGCTGATCGACACGACCCCGATGGAGATCCTCGTCGAATGCGATGGCGAACCGATCCGCCCCGATCTCACCCTGTTGCTGTGTGAGGCATCACGCTCGGTGCTCGCGGGCATTGTCACCGTCGGTTCTCGCAGCATCGACCTCGTGGTGGTCCTCGCCCGTGCTCTGGTGCCGTACTCGGCCCGTCCCGACGGAGTTCGCGCGAACCGGCGTCAGGTCTCGGAGGCGTGGACCGGCACGGACGGGCTCATGGTGGAGCGGTTCGAGGTAATGCGCGACGCGCAACCGTACATCTTCCCGGAGTCGATCACGACCGACCGTGGCGCGTCGTACGTGTCGCGGCACTTCTCGGATGCCTGTCGGACGCTGGGGATCTCGCTGACGGTCAACGCGGAGTACACGCCGACGCAGAAGGCGAAAATCGAGCGGATGTTCCGCACCGTGAAGGACCAGTTCACCCAGTACGCGATCGCGTTCCTCGGGCAGAGCCCCGACATGCGTGGAGACGAGGTGATCGCGACGAGCCAGCTGCTCACCCTCGAGCAGCTGCAGGAGCTGTTCGAGGACTGGGTCGCGGTGACCTGGCAGAACCGACCCCACAAGGCGCTGCGCGACCCCCGCAACCCTCGGCTCATGCTGGCCCCGAACCAGATGGTCGCCGCGTACCGCGAAGTCGCTCCGGAGCTGCAAGTCCCGCTCACCGCCGAGAAGTACATCGCACTGCTCCCGACCGAATGGCGTGTGATCAACCACTACGGTGTCGACATCGACCTGCGCGTCTACGACTCCACCGAGCTCGGCCCGCTGCGGAAAAAGCGGTCACCGCACCACCGGCAACAAGGCAAGTGGCCATTCCACGTCGACCCCTACAACCCGATGACGGTGTGGCTGGAACTCGGCGACCAGTTCCTCCCGCTCGACTGGCGCTCCCCGTACAGCGGCGCCCCGATGGCCGACGAGGTCTGGCGAGTCGCCCGCGCGCAAGCCGCAGCCCGCGGCGACAACGAGCCGAGCACCGACGACCTCAACGAGGTGATGCGCCGGTTCATGTACAAGGGCAACGCGCTGCCGACGGCGCGTCAGAAGAAGCGTGCTGTAAGCGCACGGACGGACCCGCTGGCGATCACCAACCAACTCCCACACATCGCACCCACAGCACCGCCGGGCGCCGAGCATTCGGCAACTGGGGACCTCGGCGACAAAGAACTCCATGTTGTCGCGGCGAAGCCAGCATGGCCGGTCGCCGCACCGTTCGGGATGACCCGGTCGCCGGATGAGGCGTGAGCGCGATGTTCGATGATCTGCTGGGGGACTTCGACTTCGACGCCCCATCGACCGACTTCGACTACGCCACAAAGGAAGGGTGGCGCGAGTTTGTCGAGTTCGTCGCCCAACGGACACTCCCGCTCACGCTCGCCGAGTACGACGCGATGGACTCCTCGGAGCGAGCGCTGTTCAACATCGCCCGCGAACGGTACATGACCCTCGGCGCCCGGGTGGCGACCCCATCACTCCGACGGGTCGCGGTCGCCATCCGCCACGCGATAACCGACAACCGCTCCCCAGACGCCAGCAAGTCCGGCGTGATCATCTCTGGCAGGCCAGGTCTCGGGAAGACCACCGCGGTCCAGGAGTTCGGCAGGGCGTTCGAGCGAGCCCGACGCCAGCGCGCCACGGCCTCGCAACGCAACTTGACCCCCGTCGCATACGTGCCCGTGCCGACGCACGCGACGGCGAAGACCATGATCACCAAGCTCGCCGACTTCTACGCCATCCCGTACTCCCGCAACGCGAACTACGAAGTCCTCCTCAGCCGCGTGAGCCATGTGATGCGCGAATGCCGCACCGAACTCGTGATCATCGACGACATCCACCGGCTGGACCTGCACTACCGCGGCAACGAGCAAGTCGCCGACGCGCTCAAAGAACTGTCCGAGAGGTGTCCCGGCACGATGGTCTACGCCGGTGTCGATGTCGCCCGCAACGGCCTGTTCTGGGGCTCGCGCGGCGAACAGATCATGGCCCGATTCGAGCTGGTCAAGTTCGACACCTACGGGACTGGCGAGACCGCTGACGCCGCGGTGTGGGGGCGCATCCTCGTCGACCTCGAAGACTCACTGTGCTTGATCTCGCAACCTGACGCGGAGATCCTCACCGTCGCTGCTGAACTCCGCGACCTATCCCGCGGCTCCATCGGCCGCGTCGCCCGAGCCGTCCGCCGCGGAGCGCGCCGCGCCATCGAACAGCACACTGAACGCCTCGACCTCGACGACGTGCTCGCGTCGCTGGCGAAAATCCGTGAGTCGGAAGGCTGGATCGAGGAAGAAGAGAACCGGCCATCACCACGGCCCAAACGAGGCCGTCCCGCGCGAGCGAAATGATGAGGAAGCTCCCCGTGCTCATCGAACCCTTCACGGGAGAAACCGTCAGCAGCGTCTACCGCAGACTTACCACCCGCAACGCCGTGCCGGCCGGGGAACTGTGGACGACCCTCCGTCACGAGCGCCCGCGGCTGCCTCTGCGCACGACACCAGAACTCGTGCCGCGACTGGTCGAACAACTCGCCGACCTCCCTCCCGGGTACTTCGACGGTAGCCGCTCTGACCGCCTGTTCGTCCGCTGCATTCACGCCGACTGGCGACACAACAACTGCCCGATGTGCGCGCCCCTGCCGTCTGCCGTCACGAAATGCAGGCGATGCACCGGCGGTGAACCCGTCGAGGTGCGCACCCGGATCGGAGCGGTGTGTGCGCGACACCGCAGGTGGCACTACGCGGGAGCGGACCGCGACCTCGCGCGAAACGCCGACTTCTTTCGCGCCGAACGATGCCTCACAGGCACGCTCTGGGAACGCGGCATCGGCCCCGACACCGGCGAACTGGAACTCGCCACGACCCTTCTTCGCGCCACCGATCTCGAACAAGAGGGCGTATCTCATCGAACGGCGCTTGCGCGCCACTATCCCGAAGCGGTGCGTCTCGTCGCGCTGACAACAGAGCCGTGGGCGGAGCGGTTCCTCACGAACACGAACGTCGGCCCCATCCAGGTCGCCGCGCTCGTCGAAGCAGCGGTGAACGCGGTGACCGCGGGCACGTCGCACGACGTCGCCGCTGTCCGCGCGTCTTTTCACATCGAAGGCCGCGAAGCGGTCATCGGCCTCGACCGACCCGTGCGGCTTCGGTACGGCCGGTCCGCGGGCCTCGATGAACTCGGTAGGAGAATTCTGGCGTTCGCCCCGCGGGTCCGAGCCACACTCCTGCGCCACACCGACGCCCGCAAGCCTCCCACGCGTCGACCGCGCGGCTCATCGAGGCATGACCGCGTGTGAGCCTTCCGTTCCGCACGCTACCGATTCGACTCGAACTCATCGAGGGTGAGACCGTCGAAGGGTTCACGAAGCGGCTCGCCCAAGCTCACCAGTGCGAGGAACGCGATATCCGTCGAATCGTCTTGGAGCACCTCGGTCGCAACTGGTGGCCCGCGGCGGATCAGCGTGTCGTCGATCTCATCGAGCATCTCGCAGATCTGCCGCGCGACGCGCTACGCCCCAACTTCGAGAAAGATGGCATGTGGGTCAGATGCGGCCACCGCAGCTGGCGTCCTGAGAAATGCGCCAGGTGTGCCCGGTTCGCCGAACCCCGTATTGCATGCCCGGAATGCTCCGGCGGGCTGGCCACCACGACGATCGCCCGCGGCGGTGCGCTCTGCCTCGCGCATCACCATTGGGCGTACCGCGCGTTGCACGCCGACATAGCAGGCATGCCCGGCTACGAGAGTGCGGAACTGCTGCTGCGATCACAACTCTGGAAGCGCGGCGTCGCCCTCCACACCGGCGAAGTAAACCTCGCCGCAGCTTTCGTCGAAGCCTGGCACGAAGGCTCAGATGATTCGTCCCCGATCGGCGACCGCATGGCGAGTTTCGGCATCCCGCACCTCGACACCTACGAAAACGTGCTGCTGTGCGCGTACCCCGAGATCATTCGTTTGACCTGCGTGCTCACATCGCCGCGCACGATCACTCCGATCCTGGACGTGACGACTTCCGCGCTCGCTCAGGCCGATCGCCTGCTACCTGCCGTCGCGAAGGCGATCGGTGACGAACCCAACGACGCATTGCGCACCTTCACCGTCAGCGTCGTCGGGCAGGCCCACCGGGCGATGTTGTACATGTACGGACTGCGCAGTTCGAAGCAGGTCAAGTATCAGCGGTGCCCACTCAACCGCGCCCTCATTGCTGCAGCGCACCGGCAGCGCGCCTGCCTCCTCCGCCACGCCAACCCAAGGATTCTTCCCCACATCGCGGGGAAGACAGGTCAAGCCGCACCGCGCAGCCGGGTCATCCGCAACTGGCCACCCCGTTCCGACGAGTTGGCTATGTCCTAACCTGCGGTCCTCGTGAGTACTCGCACAGAGTTCCACGGCGCCGTCGACCACTCGCGCGAAGGCTTGCCGGGGACGCGTCAGAACGATTCGGGAATCGGGTGCTCGGGCCGCGCGCGGTGTTATACACGGCCGACGTATTCGAGAGATTGCGGCAGGCAGGGCGGATCAGCGCGCGCTGCACTGCGACGTGACCTGCATGTGGATCAGTCCGTCGATACTCGTCGAGTCGCGGATACTCATCTTCTCCACCGGCAGCGCGTCGCTGTAGCGGATGTCTTCCTGCATTGCCCGATCCGCGGCGTATCCTGCGGCATCCCAAACCTTGAGGATTCGCGCGAGCGTGGCGCCATTGTCCGCGGTCTCGAACGTGAGCCCGAGTCCGATTCGTGTGCCGTTCTCACCGCACGCGGTCGATGCCGGTGACATCTCGTCGGCGTCGAGGAGCTGTCCAGCGGAATCGTGCACCGGCCCGACGGCTGCGTCCAGCGACGCCGCGACCATATTCTCGAGCCCTGCTCGGGCCTCGTCCGCGCCGTATGTGGGCGCGGCGGGCGCTGAGGGAATCGGTGTTCGTGCTCCGGTGCTGACACCACATGCGAGCGTACGGTCGGTGAGCTTCGGAAGGGTGAAGTCCGGGTCGCGGTCGGTCGTCACCGGCGCAGCCGAGTAGTCAAAGCTGAAGTTCCGCCAGACCCGGAGTGACGCGCCGTCCTCCGCCACCGTATAGGCGCCGTCCGCGAAGGGGTGGTAGCCATCATCGCTGAGGGTTCGCTCGACGGCCGTGACAAGTACGCCATCCTGTCGATAGATCGTGCCCCAACCCGCAAGAAGGAACGACTTCTCTTTGACCACATACCCGGTTTCGCAGCCGTTGGCGACGAGCGGAACAACCGTCGAGGACGAGGTGAGGAAACACACGATCCCTGCCAGTGCGGTGGCCGCGATGGCTACCGCGCGCGCCGGGATCATCAGGATGAGCCAAAGCCTGGGCACGGGGATGACGCACAGTCCCGTCGCCAGGGCTGCCAGGGCCGCGATGAGCGCGAGACCAGAGAGCAACTCCGAGTCAACCGTGCCGATCAACACGGAGGTCGCACCGTCCGATGCTGTGGAGACAATGAGCAGTGTCACAAGAACGGTTGTCGAGCAGAACAGGATGGCGCCAGCGAGAAGCAGGGCAATCCGACGCCAGCTCCGTGAAGGAGTGGGCGATTCATCATCGCTCTCGGTCGACACGGGTGCAGTAGACACGTGGCAAGCCTAAGAGGAGCAACCTGGGGCTCCGCCGCACCATCGTCCACGTCCGTCGCGCGCATAAGTGACAAGTGATCGCGACGGCATCCGCCGACTACGGTGGATGCATGCGGCACCGCTCGGCTTTCATACTCAGTTCCGTGCTCGCGCTCGCTCTGACCGGGTGCGCGACGCCCGCGATGGTGGCAGGCGGCGCCGATCCTGCGGGTGAGCCACTGCCTGCGCAGTCCTCCGAGGCGAGCGACTCGTCGGCGATCGCTACGCCGGGGAGCACAGACCCGGAGGCGCAGGCACAAGCGCACGCATGGCTCGATGCCGCAGCACTCCCGCCGGGCGCGATTCCCGCCGACGCGAGTGTCGCAACGTTCAGCTCGTATACGGGGTGGCCCTGTGGTCCCGTAGCGAAGTTGGAGGGGTTCTGGTCGATCCCTGACGCAACCGTGAGCGCGACCGCGAACTGGCTTAGGGATAATCCGACCGCCGATCTCATCTCGACTTCAGTGGGGGCGGTCCCCGATGATCCCGCCATTCAATCGGCCATCGTGGGGTACATTCCGGCAGAGGGCGCGCAGGAGGGAGTCGTTTACACCGTGGAGAAGACGACAGACGGCGTCGCGGTGCGCGCCGAGGTCGCAGCGCAGACCGCCGAGGCATCGTGCCCCGTGTTGCCGGACGGCGGGGGGTACGGTGCACCGGGTCAGGGATGACGTCAGGGCACGATCAGCGACCGGGACTCACGCACCGGACGCGCAAAGCTCCGAGGGTCGCGCGTCCGCGGCAGCTCGACTTCTGACAGCGGGTGCCCCAGATTGAGTTCGACGGTGAACAGGAGAGGATTGCTCGGCGTCACCGTAGGTCTCGCTGTCCTGCTCGCAGGGTGCACCGCAGCGCCGGCGCTCCCGGACGCTCAGCCGACGCGCAGTAGCCCACCTGTTTCATCAGTGCCGACGCCGACTGCGACGGTCACGCCAGAAGCTGAACCGGTGAGCGATCCTGGTCCCTGTGAGGCGGCCACGCCCGCCTATCCCATCGCCGACGACACCGAGGTGGAACAGCTCGGCGGAGTGACGTTAGCGGTTCCCTTTGATCGGGGTTCCATGCCGCACGCGACGGGACAACCCGTTCTCGATGTAAATGGCGTTCCGGTCGCCTACAAGGTGGCCGACAATGATGTCATCTCAACAATCGGCGCGCGATTCTGCGTCGGGGAGCAGTGGCTCTACTGGGTGAATTACGTCCGCCGTGATGGCGACACACTGTACTCCGGTGACACCCTCAACCTCGACGCGCACACCATCTTCAGCGTGGGCGACCAGAACGGCATCGTTCACAATAATGCTCTACCCGAGGGCTTCGTGATCCCGCCTCAGCGGTGACGGGGCGGTCAGTTCGCGTCCACTGTCACTTCTGACTGCAGACCGGTCTCGGTGTCGTAGGTCGTTATCCGCCACGCCGGCCGCCCGTCCTGCATGATCAGCGCCAACTCGATGAGGCGCGGACTGGGGTAGACCTCGCCGGACAGTTGGGCGGCGGCGTACGCACTGACCCCGAGGTCAGCCAGTTCGGCCTCCGTGAGCGTCACGTGGCGTTTCTGCTTCACGGCGAGGGTGCTGGCATCGTAGAGCGCCTCCTGGCCTCGGTCGGGTTCGGTGACGGACTCGCCCCACTCGTCACGACCGGGATCGAGACTCCGTACCCGCCAGACCCACTGGTCGTCGACATACTCCAGCCGCAGCCCGACAAGAGGGCCAGGAGGAGAGTTCGCCTCCCCGAAGAATCCCTCCAACCAATCTGACGGCCACGCCACGCTGACAGGGACACCGCTGGTGGGGTACTCCTCGCCGACAGAATCCGGAGCGTCCGGGAACGACGCGTCGGCAGAATCCGGAGCGTCCGGGAACGACGCGCCGCACCCGGACAGGACAAGCGTTCCGGCGATCACGATCGCCCCGACGAACATCGTCATCATCCGCTTCATCGGATCACTCCATTCCCGAGGACCAGCCTAGACAAGGCCGTCGCGCATGAGTTGGCTCAGTTCCGCCTCAGGTGGGCGATGATGGGCCGGTGGTCGCTGCCTCTGTCATCGAACGAGCTGTCCACGGTGACCTCGTGCACAGCCCACGCAGACCCGACCAGTACATGGTCGATCGGCGACGCGAGCCACACCGGCAGTGACGTCGGCCAACTGCCTGCTGCCGCAGAACCCGACTCGCTCGCCGCGTCTCGGCAATCCCCCATCAGCGACTCTCCGCGACCGAATGCCGACAGGTGATCGATCGTCGCGTTCAAGTCCCCGGCCACGATCACGTCGGGCTCGCCGCATTGGGTGGCGACCCACTCCAACCCCGCCCGCCAGCCAGCCATGTCTTCCAACAACGGCGGCAGCGGGTGTGCGGCGACAATCGTCGGCCTGATCCCATTGACGGGGCGCCAGACCCCACTCGGCAACCCGGGCGTCGAACCGGCTGCCTCGTCAACGCGGTACTCGCCGAGATCGGCTGCGATGAGCACGGACGTCGGGATCCACGAGTCACCCGCTTCGCCGTACGCGGTATCGGCCCACATTTCACGGCCCGACAGCGAAACGATCCGCGCAGTCTCTGCCGCGGCAACGGCGTCCGTCTCCGGCAGCGTGACGATGTCGGCATCGGTCTCGACAATGAGCTCCGCGATGCTCTCAGGCGATACCGCACCGCCGAGAGTGTTCCACGAAACAACCACAAGATCACCGTCAGGCACGGCCTCACCGGCACCGCGCGAGGAGAGAATGGCGCCGCTTGTGAGGGATGTAGCACCGAGGATGATGGCGACTCCGGCGGCAACACCCCAGCGCCGCCGGAGCACGGCGACAACTGCGGCGCCGCCGGCGAGAACAAGGAGGACGATTGCGACCAGTCCGCGGAACGCAAGAAGCTGAGCGATGATCGGAGTCAATTCTGCGCCGAATGCTTGCGGCCACGCGATAAGTACCCCGACAGGCGCACCCGCGAGTAGCGTCGCGAAGAGCGGGATTCTGCGGGAACGTCGAGTCGGCATCAACCTCAGTCAACCGTTCCTGAAGCTAGAGTCAAACCCGTGGTGACGGACGAGCTCGCGAACCTTCTGCAACGCGCATACGGCCCCGATCAGGAACCGCTGACGCAAGTCGAGTTGTATCAGCTGCGAGGACTCCAGACCTTCCCGCAAGACGGGCGCGGAATCGACCAGATTGAAGACGTGCCGCGAACGCGTGCCTCACGGCGCTGGGGCTGGCCGGTCGCGGTGGTCGTCATCGGAGTCGTGGCCGGGTTCACCGGGCACGCGTACGGCGAGGGAGGGTTCGACCCGGCAGCGCCCGCACAAACGGATAACGAGCAGGTGTCGGGGATCCCGCTCCCCGATGGACGGTGGGGCTCGCTCTCAGACGCTGACTGTGCGGTGAATCTGAGCGCGACCAGCGGCGCACGCGAGTCAGTTACATGCACGTGGAGCGAACACGGTGGTGACACGCGTCGCTGACGAGCTTCCTGGAGAGAATGTGCGCGGAGTGATCCAGGTCAACCGCTCGGGCGACGGGATAGGGCTACGAGCGGCGCAGGGCATCGATCAAGTGATCGCGATTCATTCTTGCTGGCAACGGATCGCCCGGGGCGATGGGGGCCCATCCCCATGTAGTCCGTTCGAGTTGGATTCGAGACATCTGTCGTGAGACCGATCGGATTGCCGGTGCGATAGTTCGGTCGAGAAAAGCCCTGGTCGGACAGCCGCGACCGAACAACTCTCGTGAGATCCGACATCATCGCTGACGCCTGTGTCCTATGTCGACTCGTCTGCTGTCCGATGACAACCCACCTGTCGTTTCTGCCAACCGATCTGTAGCTCGGATGTCGGACTCCAGCCCTACGATGAGTCGATGCGCGTCTACATCCACGGTGCCGGGCGGACCGGTCGGGATGCCTGGCCGAACGCATCCCCGGATGACGCACTTTTCGCCGAGTTCGACTCCGCGCTGTCGCTGGACGCACGTGTCGACGAGATCGCGATCCTCACACTTCCGGCTGCGGTGGTGATCGCACACTCGGCGGGTGCCGTCCCGACCGCGCTCGCCGTGTCGCGACGGAAGATGTCGCCGCGTGCTCTCGTGCTCGTCGAGCCGGCGCTGTACGACGTCGCCCGCGGTGCGCCAGCCATCGAACGGCACATCGAAAGGATGACCGTGGCTCGTCGGCGTGCCGATGCCGGCGATCTGTTCGGCTTCTGGGAGATCGTGCGTCCGATGATGTTCGGTGCGGCCGCTGAGCGCGACGCGTGGGATGCCGAGCACGAACGCGCGTCCCGATTCGCGGCGATCGACCTGCCGTGGGGTCACGGCATCGCCGCGCGCGCACTGACGGGCATCCCTACGCTCGTGGTCACGGGAGCATGGAACGACGAGTACGAGGCGATCGGCGCCGCGCTCGCGGACGCAGGCGCGACCCACGTTGCGCTCGCGGGCTACGGACACCGGCCACAAGATCACCCAGACTTCGAGGAGACGGTACGCAACGCGCTCGGGTGAGCCCATCACGGGGCATGCCTCCGCCACACCGTCGGCGAGGACGCCGTGCCGTCACGGCAACAGTAGTGTGTCCCCTCACTCCATCTGCTCGCGCATGCAACGCTTCGGTCCCCAGCGGACATGAACGGGGTATGGACACCAGGATGGAGACACCCCGATGAACACGATGACCGACGCCGACCTCGTTGCCGCGCTGCGCGCCGCCGACCCGGCACCGTCGATGACCGTGTCGGCCGCCGAAGCCGCCCGCGCCGTGCGGCGGGCCCGCATGGACAAGAAGCCACGCCGTTGGCTGCTGGTGTCGACGGGTATCGCCGCACTCCTGGTCGTCGGGGTCCCTGCGGGAGCCTACGCGTCCGGCGTTCTCGCGCGGACGGGCTGGTTTGGCTCCCCGAACCCCGGTGATGACCGCGCGTCGTGCGTGAGCACGGAGCACGACTGCAACGACGAATGGATCGATCTGGGAGCTCCCGACCTCGACACGGTCGTCGCCTCCGTCTATCCCGAGTGGATGCCGCTCGCCCCCGGTGTCACACGCCAGGACCTCACTGCGCGGGTCGTCGCGATCATGACGGGCGACAACGCCTTCGCACCTGAGCGGCTGATTCGACGCACCTTCGAGTCCGAGTCGTACAAGGACTGGCTCGGCGCGTGGATCGCCGCTCACGAAAGCGGAGACGTCGTCGGGCAAGACGCGGCATCCCGAGTGATCACGGAGGCATCCAGTTGGCCGACTCTCGTCGCAACAGACGGGGGAGGGGTCACGGACATGATGCGTGCGTACGCCACACGCATCGCCGCAGGAGACAGCGAGGCAGCGCAGGGCATGGCACAGTTCGAGGGTGCCCCGGGCTGGGATGGGATCGACCGATCCACGCTCAGCGCCGAGATCTACGACGAGGTGCTGGGGGATAGGCCGTGAGCGCGGCCGACGCCGTGGGCGGTGGAACCGGCGCCCTGGACATCGTCACCGAGCTGGCGCACGCGTCGGACCGTGCCTTCGAAGACGCCGTCGCTCCGTTGGTTCCGCTGCTCCTGCGGTACTTCGCGCGTCGCGTGACACCGAGCGAAGACGCGGCGGACTGCACGTCCGAAACGCTCGTCGCGTTGTGGAGGCACCGCCGCCGTCTTCCCGCAGCAGAGGCGGAGCGACGCGCGTGGGCGTATGGCATCGCCCGGAACGTCCTCGCGAACCATCGGCGTGGGCGGGTCCGCCGCGATCTCGCGAACGACGCACTCCGGGCCGCTGCCGCCACGCCGACGCCGCCGATCCCCGATGAGGCGTTCATCGCTGCCGAGGCGTTGAATCTCTTGCCCGAACGGGACCAAGAGCTCATCCGCCTGGTGGTGTGGGAGGAGCTCTCCATCGCCGAGGTGGGGCGTGCGCTCGGCGTCGGCGCGGCGACCGCGCGCTCGCGGTACGCTCGCGCCCTCACGCGGTTGCGCGGCGTATACGCATCGCTCGACGCCTGATGATCGTGCGTGTCGGGTCGCCAGGGGTGACCCGACACGCACGTAGCGGTACCGTGTGGGGCACGACCCAGACGGAGGAGGAATTCATGAGCGACCCGGTGCAGACCACGAACAGGACGACGACTGATGCCCTGTGGCGCGTCATCATCATCGCGATCTTCGTCATCGGAGCGATCGTGGCGGTCGCGCTCCCGCTGCTCACGGGCAACTGGAGGTCGGTCTTCACATCCGCCCAGATCTTCGCCTTCGGCATCCTCATCGCGGCGATCCGGTCGATCCGCCGCTGATCATCGTGTCGGATGCCAGGAGCAACGCCGCCCGCTACGCGGCGCAGCGCGCGGCTGGAGAGCAGCCGACGACGGGCGCTGACGAACAGAGCCGGGGCGCCGGCCTCACCGCTGAGAACTCGTCGGCCGTCGTCGAGTCCGCGATCCAGCAGGCGATCCGCCGAGGCGAGTTCGACAACCTGCCGGGCGCGGGCAAGCCGCTCGAGGGGCTCGGCACGCATCACGATCCGGACTGGTGGCTCCGACGGAAGATCGAGACCGAGAACCTCAGCGGGCTCGGGCCACCCGCACTGCGACTACGGGTCGAGAACGCCGAACTCGAGAATCAACTAGATCTCGAGTCGCGCGAGAGCCGCGTGCGCGAGATCCTCGAGGACTTCAACCGGCGCGTCGTCGAAGCCCGTCGCCAGCTCCAGGGCGGGCCGCCCGTCGTCACGCCGACGCGCGACGTCGACGGCGAGGTGCGCGCCTGGCAGGACCGCCGTGCCGCTCGCGCCGCGCTCGCGCGGGCGGCGGCGG
>JASCPG010000090.1 GCA_029960085.1 Microbacteriaceae bacterium PS02067
GTGCTGTGCTGTGTGACGTTCGGGGGGTTCGGGTTCGGGGTTCGGGGGTTCGGGGTGGGTGTCGGGCGGGTGTCGGCGTCGGGCTCGGGTCGAGCTTCGGGTTCGTCAGCGGCGCGGCGTAGGGTGGCGTCATGTCAGACCTCGACGGCATCACGATCCAACCCCTCGCGAATGTCGACCAGGTGTTCGCCGCGGCCGACGTGCTCGCCGAGGTGTGGGGCGGCGACCGGGGCGGCATGCCCCCGAACCTGCTGCGCGCGCTCGCGCACTCGGGCAACTACGCCGTCGGGCTGTACGACGGCGACCGGATGATCGGGGCATCCGTCGCCTTCTTCGCCGCGCCCGGCGAGCGTTCGATGCACTCGCACATCACGGGCATCCTCGACGGATACCGCTCGCAGGGGCTCGGGCGGCTGCTCAAGCAGCACCAGCGGGCGTGGGCGTTCGCCCGCGACGTCGGACACATCACGTGGACGTTCGACCCGCTGGTGGCGCGCAACGCGCACTTCAACCTCGTCGTGCTGGGCGCGCGCATCACGGAGTACCTCGTCGACCAGTACGGCGCGATGAACGATGGGGTGAACCGCGGTGACGAGTCCGACCGGCTGATGGCCTCGTGGGCGCTTGCGGCGCCGGCCCCCGCTCCGCGCGAGGAGCACGTCGTCACGGCGGTCGCCGTGCCGCACGACATCGAGGAGTTGCGCCGCTCCGACCCGGCCGAGGCTCTGGAGTGGCGTTACCGCGTGCGCGATGCCTTCGGCGGTCTGCTGCAGGACGGCTTCGTCGTGATCGGGTTCGACACCGCCCGCGGCTATCTGTTCGGCCGCGCCTGACGTCAGCCCTTTCGGCACCGCCCGGCTCCACCCGCGTCCCGAACTCCTCCACCCGCGTCCCCAACTCCTCTAGTCCGCCCCCGGAGCAGCTGAATCCGGGGCTTCCGGCGGGGTGCCGAGCCGGACTGGAGGAGTTCGGGCACTCAGCCACTGCCCACCGCGGTCGGCGGCCGCGGGGGCGTCGCCGACTCCGCACGGTGGGTCTCCTCCGCGTGCGCGTACCGAACTCCTCCATCTCGACATCGGAGGGGCCGGAGCAGGCGGGTTTCGTGGGTTCCGGGCTCGAGCTGGAGGAGTTCGGACACACTGCGTCGCGCGCGGGTGCCGATGGTCGGTTGCCGAGGGGGCGCC
Source organism: Microbacteriaceae bacterium PS02067 (assembly GCA_029960085.1). GTDB lineage: Bacteria > Actinomycetota > Actinomycetes > Actinomycetales > Microbacteriaceae > Microbacterium. Next base: position 1,185 of record JASCPG010000090.1, read on the forward strand.
GCGGGTTGGGTGCCGAGGGGAGGTGCCGATCTCTGGGGGCGGCTGCTCGTTGATGCCGCTGCCGAGCTCGCCCCGGGCCCGGTCTGGCCATGTCATCTGGTGACTGCGGTGGTCATGCGCGCCCTGAACTCCTCCAACTCGGCGCCGAATGGGGCGGAGCAGGCGGTTTTCGTGGGCTCTGGGCCCGAGTTGGAGGAGTTCAGGCCCCATGTGCCGGGGTCTTCCGTAGGCTGGCCGCGTGGCTGAGCAGACTGATCAGGCTGGACGAGGTGCGGGAGTCGGCGGCGGTGCGAGGGGCGGAATGCCCGGGGACTGGACGCCGCACCGCCGTGACGACGGGGAGCTCGTCGGGTGGATCCGTCCTGCGGGCGAGGAGTGGGCGGCCATCGATGTGCTGGGACGGGAAGTCGTGACGTCGGTCGACTGGCTCGATGCGGAGACGGCACTCGAGGAGCGCGGGCTCGCCTTCCTCGCCGACCCGTGGATGCTCGAGCGCGACGGGCAGGCTCCCTTGCGCGTGCGCCTGCTCGAGGTGACGCCCGCGCGGATCGTCGTGAAGGCCGAGGACTACGGCGACGTCTCGCGTGGGAGCGAGCGGATCACCCTGCCCTGGCCGCTGCCCGCCCGGCTCCGCCCGCCTCGCCCGAGTGACGCCGATCCCTTCGTGCGCGGCGCCCGCCCCGGTTCGTAGTCTCGGTAGCTCGTCCCTCACTGCGGACGCGACTGAGCGCCCTCGTCGCGGACTCTTACGCCTCGACCGTCGGAGCGGATGCCAGAACCCGACCCGGTGCGGGTTGCCGATGCCAATGCATCGACTTGTCGCCGGTGGCACGCGCGGAGTCGAGCCTCCGGCGGGTCCCGGGCTCCGCCAAGACGACTACGAAGACGGCAGAAGCTGGCAGTTTTCGGAGGCGGCTGGCTCGACCTGGAGGAGTTCGGACTCACCCGGCCGATCGAAGGTCCGTCACCTCACCGGCACCGCGCGCAATTCACCGGACCATCCGGTCAGTCCGGAATGTCCGGGGCGTCTGGCGTCTGACGTCTGGCGTCTGTCGCGGCGGAGCCGCTTTGGTGTAGCGCCCGCACACCGAACTCCTCCAACTCGGCGCGACGAGGCTCGAGACCGGTGGCTGTCGAGGGTGTAGCGCCCGGAAATGGAGGAGTTCGGGCGGCGCGACTTCACGCCTGTCGGGCGAACTCGCGTCATAGAACCGTCCGACGTGTGTCTCTTGGTGAGAGACCACGAAGGGACGGACCCGATGCGCACGATCCTCGCCGCCATCGCCGACGCGCTGCGCCCACGCGCCCCGCGCCGCCGCACGTACGTCGCCCTCGCCGACCCCGTCATCGCCCGCGCCCACCTCTGACCGCCTCGCACCGCGCCCACCGCTGACCTCCGCGGTGGCGCTGCGCCCCACCCCGTGTCTTACATGGTCGCGCCGCACCGCAACCACCGGCCGGGCGTAGCCTGACCGCATGCCGATCGCTCGCGCCGCCGCTCCCGTCACCCTCGAGGCCGTCGAACTGCGGGTGCTGCACCTGCCGCTCGTCGCGCCGTTCACGACGTCGTTCGGCACCGAGACGGTGCGCGAGGTCATCATCGTCCGCGCCCGCACGAGCGAGGCAGACGGCTGGGGCGAGATCGTCACGCAGCAGGCGCCGCTGTACTCCAGCGAGTACACGCAGGGCGCGTGGGATGTCGCGGAACGCTACCTCGTCCCCGCGCTGTTGGATGCCGGGACGCTGGCCCCCGAGGACGTCGCCGGTGCCCTCGCCCCCTTCGTCGGGCACCGCATGGCGAAGGCCGGGCTCGAACTCGCGATCCTCGATGCGTCGCTCCGGAGCACTGCCCGGCCCCTCGGCGAATACCTCGGCGCCGTGCGCGACCGGGTGCCGAGCGGGGTGAGCGTCGGCATCCAGCGCGATCCCGCCGCCCTCGTCGACACCGTCGCCGCCTACCTCGATCAGGGCTACGTGCGCATCAAGATCAAGATCAAGCCGGGGCGCGACGTCGCCGACACCGCCGCCGTGCGGGATGCCTTCGGCACGATCCCGCTGCAGGTCGACGCGAACTCGGCGTACACGCTCGCCGACATCGACACCCTCGCGGAGCTCGACCGGTTCGACCTGCTGCTGATCGAGCAGCCGCTGCAGGAGGACGACATCGTCGACCACGCGACGCTCGCCGCACGGCTTCGCACCCCCGTCTGCCTCGACGAGTCGATCGTCTCGGCGAAGGCGGCGGCGGACGCGATCGCCCTGCGTGCGGCATCCGTCGTCAACATCAAGGCGGGTCGGGTGGGAGGCTACCTCGAGGCAGTTCGCGTGCACGATCTCTGCCGCGCCTCCGGCTTGCCGGTCTGGTGCGGCGGGATGCTCGAAACCGGAATCGGCCGCGCCGCGAATGCGGCGCTCGCCGCACTCCCCGGGTTCACGCTGCCGGGCGACATCTCGGCATCCGACCGCTTCTACGCGCGCGACATCGTCACGGAGCCGATCGTCCTCGAGGACGGACACGTGCGAGTGCCCACGGGGCCCGGGATCGGCGTCGAGATCGACCCCGTCGCGCTGGAGGATGCCACGGTCGCGCGCGTCGAGCTGCGGCGCTGATCCGATGCCCCGCCGCGTCGTCGCCGCCGTCCTCACGGGTGTCGTCGCGGTCGGGCTCCTCAGTGCGTGCGAGGCGGGGAGCGTCGATCCGACGCCGCACCCGACCACGACGCTGCCTGCCGGCGTGACCGTCACCCTCACGCAGCTGCGGTCCGACGTCGCCGACCGGCAGGCGCAGGTCAGGATCCGCAACGGCGCCACCTCGCCCCTCGAGGTCGGCGCGGTCCGAGTCGACGACCCGCGCTTCACGGGGCCCGCGACGCGGGTCGTGGACCGCCGGACGACGCTCGCGCCCGGCGCCACGGTCGACCTGCGGATGCAGCTGGCCGCGGTCGACTGCACGTCCGGCGATGAGGCGCCGAGCACCGTGACGATCGAGTACGAGACCCCCGCCGGAGCGGGGCGGAGCACGGTGGATGCCGCGGAGGAGTTCCCCTTCCTTGCCGCACTCCATCATCGCGAATGCATCGCGGAACGGGCCGGGCGGGTCGCCACCACCGGGTTCGGCGCGTTCACCCCGTCGGCGTCGGGAGTCCCGGCATCCCTCGCCCTCGTCATCACGCCGCAGGAGGGCGACGGCCCGGGCGCGCTGCGCATCGTGGACGTGCGCGAGACGAACCTGCTGACGTTCGACGGCGTCTCGGGCGGGGTGCTGGCGATCGATCCGGCCGTCGGCGAGGTCCGCGTCGGTGACGCGGCGCGGACGGTCGTGCTGCCGATCCTCCCGGCGCGGTGCGATCCGCACGCCGTCCAGGAGGACAAGCGCGGCACGGTGTTCGGTGTCGACGTGGACCTCGACGGCGAGCGCGCAGCCTTCACGATCGCGGCGTCCGCCGACCTCCGCGCGCAGCTGCTCACGTGGGTCGCACGGTGGTGCGGATACGGGTGACGTCCCGACTACGCGTCGGCCGCGAACTCGGCGCCGATCTCCTCCGCGCGGGCCTGCGCTGCGTCAGCGTCGACGGTCTTCGCGGCGCGGCGACGGCCAGGGGTGGCGGACCCTGCGACGGCCTGCTCCTCCGCGATGCCCTGCGCGATCCCGCGCCCCGTCGCCTGCCCCTGGATCACCTGGCGCAGGTCGATGCCCGTCGCGGCCTCGATCGCGTCGAAGCTCGCGCGCATGCTCGAGGCCGACTCCGCCGCCATGTGCGACGACGCGCCCTCGCCGCCGAGCACCGTGATCGAACCGACCTTGTCGAACCCGCGGGCGAACTCGGTCATCATCGGAACGAGCGCCTCGAGCGCGCGTTGCGCGAGGAGCGCCTCCTGGTTCTTCGAGAGCGCCTCGGCCTCGGCCTCGATGGCGGATGCCCGCGCCTCACCGACGAGCCGCACCGCATCTGCTTCGGCCTGGGCACGAAGGCGCGTCGCCTCGGCCTCCTGCGCGGCGATCTGGGCGCGGGCCTCGGCGGCCTTCACCTCGCCGTAGGCGGCGGCATCCGCGGAGCGCTGACGCTGGTACAGGTCGGCGTCGGCGACCTTCTTGATGTCGGCGTCGAGCTGGGCCTGCTTGTTTTCGGCGCCCTGCAGGAGCACCGCCTGCTCGCGCTCGGCGCGGGCGAGGGCCTCGGCCTGCTCGGCCTCGGCGCGGGCGCGGCCGACCTCGGCCTGTGCCGCGGCGGAGTTCTTGTCGAACGCGGTCTGCTCGACGAGGTTCTGCTCGTCGGTGGCGATCTGACGGGCGCGCACCTCGCGCGCCGCGTTGATGCGGGCGACGTCGGCCTCGCGCCGCACGCGCTCGACCTCGGTCGCGCCGAGCGCGTCGATGTAGCCGTTCTTGTCGGTGATGCCCTGGATCTGGAACGAGTCGAGGATGAGACCCTGCGCGAGCAGGTCGCTCTTGATCCCCTCCGCGATCTGGTCGGACAGCTTCTGCCGGTCCTTCATGAGCTGCTCGACGGTGAGCGTCGCGACGACGCCGCGCAGGGCGCCCTCGAGCTGCTCGGTCGTGAACTGCTCGATCGCGCCGTCCTGCGAGAGGAACCGCTCCGCGGCCCGCCGCACGAACTCCGGGTCCGAGCCGATCTTCACGAGCGCGACGCCCGAGACGTTGACCGTGACGCCGTTGGATGCCTGCGCCGTCGGCTCCATCTTGATCTGCCGCGCGCGCAGCGAGATCATCTCGGCGCGCTGCGTCAGCGGGTTCACGAGAGCGCCGCCGCCGGTGATCACGGAGATCCGCGACGACTCTCCCGAGGCATCCTTCTGGCTCTTTCCGACCACGACGAGCGCCTGGTCGGCCTTCGCGACCTTGTACCAGGCGCGGACCATGATGAGCAGGAAGATCAGCAGGACGATGGCGGCGACCACGGCGATCCCGATGATCACGAGGGTTCCTCCGGCGGCGAGAATGTCCACGGCACTCCTTTGTCTCGGCTGTGCAGACGTCGTCCTTCGACCGTACCGGGTGCCCGCCTGCGGGCGAAGTGTCGGGATATCCCCCTCGGTAAGCCCGGGAGAGCGCCCTAGGCTGGATGCCATGACCGTCCCTCCGCCCAACAACCAGCCGCCGTACCCGCCGCAGCAGCCCCACACGCCGCAGCAGCCCTATGCCTACCCGGTCGCCCAGCCGATGAACCCGTCCGACGAGAAGATGTGGGCGACCCTCATCCACATCGGCGGGATCTTCTACTTCCTGCCGTCGCTCATCGGATACCTCGTGCTGAAGGACCGCGGCCCCTTCGTCCGGGCGCATACCGCGACGGCGCTCAACTTCCAGCTCACGATGCTGATCGCCTCCGTCGTCGGGGGCATCCTCCTGATCGTCGGGATCGGATTCATCATCCTGGCCGTCGTCTGGGTCTTCAACGTCGTGTTCTCGATCATCGCGGCGGTGCGTGCCGCGCAGGGGCAGTGGTACACCTACCCCATGGCGATCAAGTTCGTCTCCTGAGGCGCGACTAGAATCGGGGGGGGGCCCCCGGGGGGGGCTCCCCCCTGACATGGGCGGGGGGGGCGGCCGCCCATGGGGG
>JASCPG010000091.1 GCA_029960085.1 Microbacteriaceae bacterium PS02067
CCCCCACACCCACGCCCACACCCACACCCACACCCACGCCCACACCCACACCCACGCCCACGCCCACGATCCCGGCGGGTGCCCCCAAGGTGATCAGCGAGGTGTACGACCTCCTCGACTTCCGCGCATCCATCGTCGTCGACGGCGAGCCCGGAGCGGCCTTCGCCCTCCTCGGCGGCCGCGAAGTGGTCGCGACGGGGGTCCTCGGTGACGACGGACGCGCCACGATCGAGTTCTCGGTCGCTCTCGACGTCTGGCTCCTTACGACCTACACCGCCGTCTACCTCGCGGAGTGACGCGGAGAGCCTCCTCAGGCGCCGCGTAGACTGGACGCCATGTCCGACCTGCCTCCCGTCCGGCCCGCGGCTCCCGAAAAGCCCGCCGGCGGCACGGCGAGCGCGGCCGGAACACGCCCCGCTCTCGACGCCGTCGACGTCCTCGCCTTCCTGTGCGAGCTGTTCGCATTCGGCACCCTCGCGGTATGGGGGTTCACCGCGTGGGCCTTCCCCTGGAACATCGTCCTGGGGATCGCCGCGCCGCTCGTCGCAATCCTCGTGTGGGCGTTCTTCGTGTCGCCTCGCGCCGTGATCGCCGTGCACCCGTTCGTCCGCGCGCTCGTCGAGCTTCTCGTCTACGCCTCGGCGACGATCATCTGGTGGACGAGCGGCAGCCCGTGGATCGGACTCGCGTTCGCCCTCGTCGCTGTGACGGTCGGTCTCGTCGCCGGACGCCGCCGCCTGGCATGAGCCGCTCCGACGTCGTCGCGAGGCTCTTCGCCGCGCTCGGCGATCGTGTCGACGTCGACCCCGGAGAGCTCGACGCCGCCCGCGCCGACAAGTCCGGTCAGGCCGCCGCGGGAACACCTCTGGCGATCGTGCACGCCGCATCCGTCGAAGACGTGCAGGAGACCCTTCGCATCGCCTCCGCGACCGGCACCCCGGTCGTCACGCGCGGTGCCGGCACGGGCCTCGCGGGCGGTGCCAACGCGGGTTCCGGCGAGATCGTCCTGTCGGTGCGTCAGATGGACCGGATCCTCGAGGTGCGGCCCGACGACCTCCTCGCCGTCGTCGAACCCGGCATCCTCAACGCCGATCTCAGCCGCGCGCTGGCCCCGCACGGCCTCTGGTGGGCGCCCGACCCCGCGAGCCGCGAGATCGCGACCGTCGGCGGGAACATCGCGACCGGCGCAGGGGGACTCCTCTGCGCGAAGTACGGCGTGGTGCGCGACGCCGTCCTCGGCGTCGACCTCGTCCTCGCCGACGGGCGGCTCCTGCGCCTCGGCCATCGCAGCGTCAAGGGCGTCACCGGCCTCGATCTCACCTCACTCGTCATCGGTTCGGAGGGAACCCTCGGCGTCGTCGTCGGCGCGACGCTGAAGCTCCGCCGTCTCATCCCGGGCGAGGCGCGCACGCTCGCCGCGACGTTCCCGAGCGTCCGCGCCGCGGCGGAGGGGGCGACGGCGGTCACCGCGGCAGGTCTCCAACCCGCGATCATGGAGCTGATGGATGCCACATCCCTCGCGGCCGTCCACGCGCTCCTGCAGCTCCCCGCGCCCGAACCCGGGCTCGCGCAGCTGACCGTCCAGACCGATGGGCCGGCGGCCTCCGCAGAGGCGGAGGCGATCGCGGACGTCCTGCGGGCCGGAGGCGGGACGGTGCGGCTCGCGGAGGACGACGCGGAGGCCGAACTCCTGTGGCGCATCCGCCGCTCGATGCACCCCGCGATCGAGACGCTCGGGACGACGCTCATCGAGGATGTCTCGGTGCCGCGCAGCGCCCTGCCCGCGATGTTCGACGAGATCGCGCGGATCGAGCGGGAGTTCGATCTCGTCATCCCGACGGTCTGCCACGCGGGCGACGGCAACCTCCACCCGAACTTCGTCTATGACGCCGCGGCGGGCGCCGACGCGCGCGACGGGGTGCCCGACGTCATCTGGGCGGCGGCGGCGGAGCTCTTCCACGCAGCGCTGCGCCTCGGCGGCACGCTCACCGGAGAGCACGGCGTCGGCGTGCTCAAGCGACGCTGGCTCGTCGACGAACTCGGCGAAGACCAGTGGGAGCTGCAGCGTCAGATCGCGCGCGTGTTCGACCCGGCGGGCATCATGAACCCGGGCAAGGTCTTCACTCGCTGACCGTCGGGTACACCTGCACCGGCGTCGGCTCGGCCGGCGGGGCCGGGCGGAGCCCGAGGACCAGGGCGAGCACGCCGAGCAGAACCGGCACGAGGATCATCACGAGTTCGTTGAGGAGCCGCAGCAGCCCGAACCCCATGCCGTCGGCCCCGGTCGAGACGCCGACGACCTGGAGCAGGGCACCCGTCCCCGCCACGACGGCGAGCCCGATCGCCGGCGCGATGTTCCAGGGCCGCGCGATGACGCCTGCGCGGGCGACCGCGGCGACCGCGATGATCGCGGCGGCGAGCCACACCGCAAGGAGCGTGTAGTTCAGCCAGAGGAGGATGTCCGACGGCGTGGCCTCGTACGGGATCGCGATCCAGATGAGGTCGGTGAGGGGCATGAAGGCGAGGACGACGAGGGCGATGACTCCGACCGGTCGGCGCGCGATGACCGAGCCCTCCCCCTTCCAGCCGAAGGCGAACACCAGCAGCGATGCCGCGAGCGCCGCCCGCGACAGCCAGAGCAGCACCGAGGACGCATCGAACGCCGCGCCGCCGACGCCCCACGCGGATGCCTGTGCCATCTGCAGCACCACGCTGAGGATGAGCAGCAGGCCTCCCCCGATCCAGGCGCGGACCGGGGCCTTCGGGGCATCCGTCATCGTGTGTCCTCCACTCGCGCAGGCTCCGCCGCGGGTATCAGAGCCCCTGCCACGCGGGCTTGTTGGCGAACGCGTACCGATAGTAGTCGGCGTACTGAAGTTGCGAGGCGGCCGCCTCGTCGACCACGACCGTCACGTGCGGGTGCAGCTGGATCGCCGATCCCGGCAGCGACGAGGTGACGGGGCCCTCGACGGCGCCCGCGACGGCTGCCGCCTTGCCTTCGCCGAAGGCGAGGAGGAACAGGTGTCGCGCCTTCAGGATCGTGCCGAGGCCCTGCGTGATGCAGTGCATCGGCACGTCGTCGATCGAGTCGAAGAAGCGGGCGTTGTCCTTCCGCGTCTGCTCGATGAGGGTCTTCACGCGCGTCCGCGAGCCGAACGACGAACCGGGCTCGTTGAACCCGATGTGCCCCGACGTGCCGATCCCGAGGATCTGCAGATCGATGCCGCCCGCCTCCGCGATCGCCCGCTCGTAGTCCTCGCCCGCGTGCTCGATCGTGGCGAAGGCGCCGTTCGGCGTGTGGATGAGGTCGGGGTCGAGGCCGAGCGGCTCCACGACCTCCTTCGTGATGACCGATCGGTAGCTCTGCGGGTGGCTGGGGTCGATCCCGACGTACTCGTCGAGGGCGAAGCCGCGCACATGCGAGACGTCGAGCCCCCCGATGCGCGCGCGCAACGCCTCGTAGACCGGGAGCGGGGTGGACCCGGTCGCCAGGCCCAGCACGGCATCCGGACGGGACTCGATGAGGCGCACGATCTCGGAGGCGACGAGGACGCCGGCGGCGGCGGGCGAGGCGACGATGACGATCTCAGCCATGGAGGACGGCCTTTCCTTCGAGGGGCGACGGAGTCGAGACGAGCGGGGCGACGGGCGCGGCACCGACGAGGGCCGCCCCCAGCGCTGCGGCGGGAGAGCCGGGGGGCAGCAGCTCCACCCGCTCGGAAAGCCGGAGTGAGCGCAGGAACGAGGACACGGCGGCGCTCTCGGCGAGGTCGGCCTTCACGAGGCCCAGCATACGGGCGCCGAGGGCTGTCACACCTCCCCCGAGGACGATCTTCTCGGCGTCGCCGGAGAGCATGATGACGCGGATGGCGGATGCCACGCCGTAGACCAGTCCCGCGCGCAGTTCGAGGGCGAGGGGGTCCCCGGCATCCGCGTGGTCGAACACGTCGAGGACGGGGAGGGGCACATCCCGCCCCCACCGCGCGGCGATCGCGCCGCCGCCGCAGTACGCCTCGATGCAGCCCCGCTGCCCGCACGTGCAGAGAGGTCCCCGGGGGTCAACGGAGAGGTGGCCGATCTCTCCTGCGGCGCCGCGGGCTCCGCGCCACAGTTCTCCCCCGAAGACGAAGCCCGCCGCGACGCCGGTACCGAGGTTCAGGTACGCCATCGCACCGTCGGCACCGGCCTGCGCACCGTACAGTGCGTGCGCACCGAGCGCCGCGGCCTTGACGTCGTTCTCCGCGCGCACCGGAACTCCGAGCGCGTCGCCGACCGTGCGGCCGAGGTCCAGTTCGTCGATCCCGAGGTTGACGGCGTACCGGACGGTGCCGCTTCCCGGCGCGACCTGTCCCGGCATCCCCACTCCGATCGAGCGCACATCGGATGCCCGCACGCCGGCCGCCTGCACGAGGTCTGCGGCGAGGTCTGTGATGGTCGCGACGACCTGCGCCGCTCCCCACCCTGTCGGGCGGCGCAGGCGGGAGACGATCTCGCCGTCGGGCGCGACGATCACCCCGTCGGTCTTGGTGCCGCCGACGTCGAATCCGAGTCGCATCAGCCCTTCACCGCTCCGGAGACCAGTCCACTGGTCATCCGACCCTGGACGATGAGGAAGAAGATGATCACCGGGATCGCCACGATCGTCGAGGCCGCCATCACCTGACCCCAGTCGATGGCGCGCGTCTGGCTCGCCTGGACGAAGCCGCGCAGCCACAGCGGGAGCGTCTGATTGTCGGCGCTCATGATGACCAGCGCCACGGTGAACTCGTTCCAGCACTGCAGGAAGGCGAACACCCCCGCAGCAACGAGCCCCGGAGCGAGCAGGGGCAGCGTGATGCGCATGAACGCCTGCGTGCGGCTGAGTCCGTCGACCATCGCAGCTTCCTCGAGTTCGGCCGGAACCCCCGCGACGAAGCCGCGCAGCATCCAGACCGTGAACGGCACGACCGCGGCGGTGTACAGAATGCTCAGTCCGATGACGTTCGACAGCAGGCCGAGCTCGCTCATCATCTTGTACTGCGCGATGAAGAGCCCCTCGGCGGGGAGCATCTGGATGAGGAGCACGGCGAGGATGAAGCTCTTGCGCCCCCGGAAGCGGAAACGGCTGATCGCGATCGACGCGAGGAAGGCGAACAGCAGACAGCAGAACACGGCGATGAGGGTCACCGTCACGCTGACGCCGAGCGCGGACCAGAACCGGCCGTCGATCACGGCGGCGAAGTTCGCGAACGAGCCCCCGAACGGCACGAAGGTGGGCGTGGCGGCCTCGAGCGTCGACGGCGAGAGCATCGAGGAGTTCACCATCCAGTAGACGGGGAACAGCCACACGATACCGAGGACGACCGCGAAGACATTCCACAGCACGGTCGTCGGGCGCAGCCGCGGACGCGTGCGCGGGCTCCGACCGGCGGCCTGTGCCTTCGGGGCGTCGGCGACGGCGGTGGGGGGAAGTGCGGTGACGCTCATCAGGCTTCATCCTCCTTGAGCAGGCTGCGGACGTAGAACCACGAGAGCGCGATGGTGAGCGCCAGCACGAAGATCGACATCGCCGCGCCCTGGCCGAAGTTCAGGCCGCCGACACCGAGTTTGTAGATGTACGTGCCGAGCAGGTCGTACTCGGTCGACTGCGGACCGGCATCCTGCAGCATCGTGATCTGGGCGAAGACGCGGAGATCCCAGATGAGATTCAGCAGCAGGACGATCGCGATGACCGGCCGAAGCATCGGCAGGTAGATGTAGCGGAGGCGCTGCCCACCGCCGGCGCCGTCGAGCTCGGTGGCCTCGATCACCTCGTCGGAGACCTGGGTGAGGCCCGCGTACACCGAGAACGCGACGAACGGCACCGACATCCAGACGACGATGATCGACGCGACGGCGAAGAACACGATCGGCGCGCCGCCGATCCAGTTGTACTGGTTCATGTCGACGCCGGGGATCTTGTCGAGCAGGTAGTTGACGACGCCGCGACGGCGGTCGAAGAGCCAGATCCACACCGTCATCGCGGCGACGACGGGCATGGCCCACGCGAGCAGCAGAGAGATCTGCAGCACGAGTCGCGCCGCGGCGGAGACCTTCTTCATGAGCAGCGCGAGCAGGATGCCGACGGCGACGGTGACGGCTGCCGTGATGACGCAGAACAGCACGGAGCGGATCGCGACGGCCCAGAACTCGGGGTTCGTGGCGACCGCGACGAAGTTGTCGAACCAGACGAACTCCGGGGGTTTGCCACCCAGCTGCTGCAGAGCGCCGTACTTGTGGAACGAGATGTAGAACTGCCAGATGACCGGGTATCCCATGCCGAACAGCAGGATGATCACGGCGGGCAGCAGCAGGGCATAGGGGACGAACGAGCGCTTGCGGGTGCCGTCGTCGCGGGGTGCCTGCGACCTGCGCGAGGGTGTCGTGGTCGCGGTCGCCATGATGCACCTCCTTCAGGTGGGACAGGTCGCGGAACAGATGGGGGGATGGTGTGCCGGGGGTGGCCGGGGGGGGGGGGGGGCCCCCCCCCCCCCCCCGCCCCGGAACCGCGGGGGGGGGGGGGGGGGGGGGGGTGGTTGAAAAAAA
>JASCPG010000092.1 GCA_029960085.1 Microbacteriaceae bacterium PS02067
CCTGCGCCGGCATCTCCGAGGCGAGCACCGACGTGGGCAGCGCGCCGATCTCGGGCAGGTCGCGGACGCCCTGTGCGCGCAGTTCCGCCCCGAGCACGCCGAGGGCCTTCGCCTGCTCGACGGCGTTCGACGTGCCGCCCAGCACGGCGATCTGGGCCTCGTGACCGTCGACGACGGCACGGCCCGGCACGGACTGCTCGTCGAGCACATCGCGCGGCGTCCCCAGCAGCATGTACTGCGACGGGTCGCCCATGCGCAGCACGACCTTGCCAGACGAGCGAGGGTGCAGTGAAGGTCACATCGATCGCACGCGCGAACTCGTCGAGCGCCGGCGGAAGGCCCGCATCGACGGTCGGCAGAGCTGGGGGGTCGTCGGCGGTGGCGTCGGCCGCGGCATCCTCACCGCTCACGACCGGGTCCGCGTCGAGGAGCCCAGCGGCGAACGCCCAGCCGAGCATCAGGTCGGCCGCGTCGAGGGGGATCCCGTCCGACCAGGCGGGCTCTGCCAGGTCGTAGCGCACGGTGAACGGGTCGTCGCCGACGATCGAGACCGCGCCGAAACTCTCGTCGGCCACGAACTCACCGTCGACCACGTCACCGAAGCCCCCGCGTGTCGCCGCCGCGATGTCGAGGTTGCCGGACGTCGGTGCGGCGAGCGGGTTGAAGGAGGTGAGCTCGCCCGCCCACGCGGTCGTTGCCGCGGCGCCTCGGACGACCGAGTCCGGCAGGGGCGGTGCGCACGCGGCCAGCGGGGCGACGAGCAGCATGCCGACGAGTGCCGCGACGCGGCGGGGTGCCCTCATCGCGCGCGTCAGTTGTACTCGGTGTCGTCGCCCGACTCCGCCGCCATCTCGCGGAACCGCTCGCTCTCTTCGCTGTCGAGCCAGGCGCGGGCGTACTCGACCAGGACGGCGGGCGAGTCCTCGGCCTCGGCCGCGCTGCCGAAGGGCCCGAGGCAGTCTTCGGAGGGGCGTTCGTCGTCCTGCACGACGGACTCCGTCGTGAGGTTGTACCAGTAGCTCTGCGAGGCGCTCATGGGTTCGAGGCTCCTTCCCTGTCGACGATCCTAGGTGACCTGGACACGCCGAACGGGCCGTGGGAGGCGCCCCGCGGCCCGTTCGGTGGTGGTGGTTCAGCCGCCGGCGAGCTCGGCGTCCGTGTCACGGATCCGATCGGCCATACGATCCAGCGCCTGCGCCATATCGTTCACAGCCTCCGCCGCATCATCCAACGACGTCGTCAACTCCGAATACGCCGTCGAATACGCCTCCGACGCATTCTCCGTCTTGAACCCGTCCTGCACCAGATCATCGATGATGCCCTGCAGCTCCTTCAACGTATCCGTCACAGTCTGACGACCATCACGCAACCGCTGCGCCGCGCTCTCCATCTCGCTGTACGTTGCACCGAAATCGTGTGCCATGAACCCGCCTCCCAGCGTCTCGTCCTACGTCGTCCGGAGCCCGAACGACCCCTCTCCTCCGAGGCTAACGAACCTCGCGGTGGATGCCCATGGGCAGAACTACCCATCCGCAGTCGCACGACGGTCGCGCAGTCGTATGAGCGCCTCGCGTGCACGGGCCGTCTGCCGCAGCTTCTCGACGACGTGATCGAGCGCGTCGGAGCGACTCTCGAACTCGCGGACGGTCGCGAGGACTCGTCCGCCCCGCTCGTCAGCGAGGTAGACCGTCCACGCGCCTTCCCCAGCCTCCATCACGACCGCATCGTCGCGCATGACGCCGAGCCCCTCGAGCACCGGCTGGTCGAGGCCCTCCGCGCGCACGATCGTCATCAGCTCGTCGACGTTCACGCTGTCGGATCGCCCTACTTGACGAGGTACGTGAAGAAGTTGCCGAGTTTCTTCAGTGCCGGCTCCGACAAATCCGGGTGCCTCTCGTGCATGAGCGCGCGGACGTCCGCTCCGATCTCGACGAGGGTTTTGCCCGCCATGTCGATCGGCGCGCGCATCGTCTCGTCGAGCACCGCCCGCACGGCCGTGAGCGCTTCGGCATCCCCGAATCGCTCCTGGAACTCGACATCGTTCTTCCCGGGGTAGTTCCACAGGTAGACGACGATCGCCTCACTGATATCGAAGCCGGATTCTTCCTGCAACATCGTCTCTCTCTCAGAGTCGGGTGGCGACGCCGGTGTCGACATTGATCTCGACGATACTCGTGACACCCGGGTTGTCGATCAATCGCGGGACCTCGATGGTCTGCCAGATGTTGCCGGGCCTGAGGTCCGATCCGACCACCGCTCGGACATCTCCGCTGGCGTTCTCCGCGAAAGCCGCCGACGCATCCTCCCAGAAGCGCACCGACTCGACGTCGGTCTCGTCCCAGACGGGGAGCGGGTCCACCCCGTTCGCCGCCAGCGTCTGCTCGAGCGTCCGTCCGCCGTTCGCTGCGGCGATGCGTTCCGCCTCGCCCGACCCGGTGGGCCCGACACCCACCCCGTTCAGATCCCGCCCGGACCAGTAGAACGCCGTGTTCGGATCAGTCCGTGTGAGGTCGACGAGATCGGCTTTCGAGGGCAGGCTTCCAGGAAGGTAGTGACCGTCAGCGCCGCGCACCGGCGCGTAGGGCGTCCTCGATGTGGGCAGCGCAGGCACGTCGTCGAAGTGGTCCTGATCCCGCACCCGCCGGATGACGGTGTCGAAGTGTCCGTCGAGCAGGTCGGCGAGGTGGTGGAGCTTGTCCTTCGCGTGCGCCATGCCGGACAGGACGGCTTCGCGCAGCTCGCGGATGACGGGTTTGATGCCGCTCACCCGTCACCGCCGAAGTCGAGGGCGGAGAAGTCGGAGAAGAACGTCGCCGTGAGGGTCTGGATGTCGGACCCGTGCAGCTTCATGGTCGACCGCGCCTGCTCGAGCGCGGCGAGGTCGGCCTGGAACTCGTCGGAGTCGCCGATCGCACCTTCCACGACGGGGGCGTCGAGGATCGCGTCGATCACCGCGGGCAGCTTCTCGGCGAGCGGCTCGATCGCCATCGGCGCGACCTGACCGATCACCTGCTCGACGGCGATGTCGACCGCCGCGTTCAGCAGCTTCTTCTTGATCAGCAGCATCGGACCCGCGCCCGCCGCCGTGATCGGGTTGGTCAGCATCGCCACCAGCGCGACCAGCGTCGTGGTGACGTCGACGATCACCTTCACCTTCAGCGCCGTGATCGCCCCCGCCGCGACGTCCATCGCGACGGCGGCCGGCGGCATGATATCGACGAGCTGCTGCAGGTTCTGCGAGCGGTTGGTGTTCCACGCCCCGAGGGTCGCCGGCCCCGCCTGGCCCTGCAGCGCGGAGGCGACGTCGCCGTTCATCTGTCGGTCGATCGCCTGGATCACGTCCTCGAGATCCGACCCGAACGTCCGCACGAGCACGGCGCCCTTGTGCACCTCGTCCTCGTCGACGTCGGGCCACTCGAAGCCGAGCTTCTCCATCACCCACACCAGCTCGTTCGGCAACATCATGCCCACGGCGGCACCTCCTCATCCACGGCCATCGAACAGCGCACCCTCGCGGGTGGTGGTGGTTCAGCCCCCGGCGAGCTCGGCGTCCGTGTCACGGATCCGATCGGCCATACGATCCAGCGCCTGCGCCATGTCGTTCACGGCCTCCGCCGCATCATCCAACGACGTCGTCAACTCCGAATACGCCGTCGAGTACGCCTCCGACGCGTTCTCCGTCTTGAACCCGTCCTGCACCAGATCATCGATGATGCCCTGCAGCTCCTTCAACGTATCCGTCACAGTCTGACGACCATCACGCAACCGCTGCGCCGCGCTCTCCATCTCGCTGTACGTTGCACCGAAATCGTGTGCCATGAACCCGCCTCCCAGCGTCTCGTCCTACGTCGTCCGGAGCCCGAACGACCCCTCTCCTCCGAGGCTAACGAACCCCGCGGTGGATGCCCATGGGCAGAACTACCCATCCGCCGCCGCACTACTTGACGAGGTACGTGAAGAAGTTACCGAGCTTCTTCAGCGCCGGCTCCGACAACTCCGGTTGCCTCTCGTGCATGAGCGCCCGGACATCCGCTCCGATCTCGACGAGGGTCTTGCCCGCCATGTCGATCGGCGCGCGCATCGTCTCGTCCAGCACCGCTCGCACGGCGGTGAGCGCCTCGGCGTCGCCGAACCGCGTCTGGAACTCGACATCGTTCCTCCCGGGGGAGTTCCACAGGTAGACGACGATCGCCTCACTGATATCGAAGCCGGATTCCTCGCGTCTCATCACAGCTCTCAGACGAGGCCTGCCTGCGCTGCCGCGGCGCGCTGCGCTGCGACCGTGACGGCCGTGGTGGGATCTGCGGGCGTGAACGTGTCGACGACGCCGATGACGCCCTGCGGTCCATGGCGATAGGCGGTGAGACCGCCGCCCTGGTCCCGCGCCATACCGCTGGGCCAGACGTCGACCTGAGCGCCGACGAGCCCGATCAGCCAGCCGTCGGTCTCGAGACCTTCACGCGCACGGCAGAGCGCTTCGAACGCATCCGAGGCGTGCTCGTCGATGCGCCGATCATCGCTGAGTTCGACGGCGACTGCCCATTCCCCGTCGGCATGCCGCCACTCCACGGGCGCATCTGCCTCGTCAGCACCGCGGAGCAGCCTGACCTGTTGTGGAGAGACGATCATGTGCGGCGGGCGCGAAGCCGCGCCATCGCCGCGCGTGCGCGCTGCGTCTGCCGCAGCTTCTCGAGGACGTACTCGAGTGCGGACGACCGAGCCTCGAACTGACGGACGGTCGAGGAGATGCGGCCTCCCCGCTCGTTCGCGAGGAAGACGACCCAGCGGTTTCCCTCGCGTTCGAGCACGACGGCCTCGTTGCGCAAGACCCCGTGACCTTCCAGCACCGGCTGGTCGAGTCCTTCGTCGCGCACGATCGTCATCAACTCGTCGACATCCATCACGGAACCTCCCGGATCATTCCCATCACGTCCAAAAGGGTCACAGCCGGTAGGCGCCCGACTCGAAGTCTGCGAGGTTCCGCCGCGTGTACTCGATCACCCCGTCGACGTAGTCCTCGAACGAATCGAAGTCGTCGATGATCCCCGATGGATCCAGCGACAGCACCCGGCTCGCCACCTGCCCGTCCGTCACCGGCATCGCCGCGTACAGCGGCAACTCGAGGTCGACCGCGATCGGCAGCAGCGTGGCCGCGGAGTAGCCCTCGGCGCGAGCGGCGGCCGGCGCCGACTCGATCCAGGCCGTGAACACGTCGCGATGGCGCCCGCCGGCGAGCTGGTCGACGCTCAGCAGGTCCTGCGTCTCGAAGAACGCCGGCCACCCGTCCGCGGCGAGCAGGAACGAGCGGTGACCGCCATCGAGGGTCACACCGGTGCCAGCCTCCCAGGCATCCAGTCGCGACGCGGGCGCGGCGACCGACGGCAACGTGGAGGAGAAGAGACGGTCGACGTCGAGTCGGGAGATGGCCTCTTTGAGCCTGACCAGCTCGATGATCCGCGTGGGCCAGTCAGCCATCATCCCCTCACCGTTTCCCTCGCCGGCTCGCACACCGCCTGTCAGCCGCCCACCGTGGTGCCGGACGCGTCCGTGGAGACCGCGATCCGTGCTGCGGCGCGAGTGGACGGGGCGCCGGCATCGCGGTCCGGGAGCACCTGAGCACTCGACTCGTCGGCGACGAACGGCATCTGCATCGTGATCGCCCGACCTGCCTGCACGAAGATGCCGCGTCCGACCGGGAAGTCCGACCGCTTGACCCGGCCGAACGGCGTCTTGAAGATCGCCTCGCCGTCGTAGGTGTCGGGCTTGAGGACGATGCCCTGGCGTCCCGACTTCCACTCGCCGAGCACGCCGATGCTGCCGCTCGCGCGGCTGATCTCGGCCTCGCCGACCAGCAGGTGCTCGCTGTCGTTCATCGCCTGCAGCAGCGCACGCATGGGGCGATCGGCAGCGCCGTCGGACAGGTGCGGCATGTCTTCGATGACGATCATGATCCGGGCGCCGGGCGCGTCGCTGACGACGAGTTCGGCGAGCTCGGTCGCGAGGTCCTTCTCGTCCTCGGGCCGGGTCGCGCTGCGCACCCAGGGGCGGAAGTCCTTCAGCTCCGCACGCCGGCTGCCGAAGTGGTACAGGCGGATGCCGGGGTCGAAACGCTCCATCGCGACCACGAGCGCCTTGAGCGCATTCGTGCGCCCGGAGGCGGCGGGGCCCGAGATGACGAACGACCCGACGGGCTCGAAGCCGTGCGCCGAGAGCGTGTCGTCGGCGACGCCGAACA
>JASCPG010000093.1 GCA_029960085.1 Microbacteriaceae bacterium PS02067
CCGTATACGCCGGCTGATCCCGCGGCCCCGGCAGGCGCGTACGCGACCGCCCCGGCAGCGCCGGCGGCGCCGTACGCTCCCGAGGCTCCGGCCGCCGCGTATGCGGCGCCCGGCTACGGCGCGACGGCGCCCGCCTTCTCACCCTCGCCCGCCGCACCATCGGCCGGCCGCGGCAGGCTCGCGATCATCGCCGCCGTCCTCGGTGCCGTGCCGCTCGCGCTCGGCCTCGTGCAGCCGTTCATCTTCCGGTCGCTGTTGAGCCTCTCGAACTACGCGGCGTACGGCGCGGTGTCGTTCTTCCTGAACGCGGTGGCAGTGGTCGCGGGGGCGGGCGCACTCGTCTTCGGGCTGATCGCACGCCGCGATGCGCCGCTGTGGGCGGGCATCGGCATCGGGCTCGGCGCCGCCGCCGTGGTGGGCTCGTTGAGCGCCTTCGTCTTCTCGGTGCCGGGCTTCCTGTACTGACGACGGCCCGGCTCGGCGCCCGCTACCGGCGGCGGCGAGCCGGGATCGCCTGCAGCGTGTCGAGCAGCACGTCGGCCGAGCGGGCCCACGAGAAGCGCGCGATGTGCGCCGTGCCGGCGTCGACGACCGCCTCCCGCACCGATGAGTCGTCGAGCGAGCGGATGCCGGCGGCGAACGCCTCGGCGTCGCGCCCGGGGGCGTAGAGCGCACCGTCGCCGGCGACCTCACGGAAGATCGGCATGTCGGTGACGACCGCCGGAACCCCCATCTCCACGGCCTCGGCGAGCGGCAGACCGTAGCCCTCATCGAGCGAGGCCGAGACGAGCACGGCCCGATCCGCGAGAAGCGCCGCGTATTCGGCATCCGTCACCCCGCCGTGGAAGACGACCTCGGCGCCGCGGGGATCGATGAGCTCGGACAGCTCGGCACGCCGCTCGGGCGAGATGCGCGACAGCAGGTGGAGCGTTCGACCGGGGAGGTGCGCGGCCGCACGGACGAGCGTCTCGACGTTCTTGTAGGGCATGAACGAGCCCATGTACACGAGGTTCGCGGCGCCGGGCGTGACGGCGCCCGCGGGCAGCAGGTCGGCGAGTCGCTGCGGCGCGTTGGGCACGACGACGACCGGCCGGCGGGTGAGGCGCACGCGCGCGAACTCCGCCGCGCTCGTCTCGCTCACCGTCGCGACGACGTCGGCGGCATCGAGTGTCAGCCGCTGCGGCACGTACGAGAGGTGGAAGAGGCGCCACCCGAGCCGCACGTACCAGGGCAGGTCGCGCGGGGGCGTCCGATGGCGGTAGTAGATCGTGTCGTGGAGCGTCAGGATGAGCCCGAACCGGCGGCCGGCGGACCCGATCGTCTGCATCGGCGAGAAGACCGCATCGGGCCGGTGACGGTTGAGGATCAGTGCGGTGAAGGGCTCGCGCACCGCCGTCGGCGGGTGGATGCGGAGCACCCGGGCATCCGCCGGCAGGAACGCGCGCTGCGCGTCGTCGTGGATGAGGAAGACGACCTCCACCCCGCGTGCGGGAGCGGCGGCGAGGACGGCGGCGGCGAGCTCGGCCGAGTAGCGGCTGATGCCGTCGTGGAAGTCGGTGCGGATGTAGCGCGCGTCGAAGAGCAGGCGCATGTCAGCTCTCGAGCGGCTCGCCGCGGTAGAGCTTCTCGAACGTGTCGAGGGTCTTCTCGATGTCGTGGATCTCGACGCCGTCGAGGGAGGCCTGCTGCATGCGCAGATACTCCTCGGGCGAAGCGGTGAGCACGCGCCGGAGCTTGTCGGCGAGGTCGTCGGCGTTCCCCGGCTCGAACAGGTATCCGTTGACGCCGTCGTTGATGAGGTGCGGCAGGGCGACGGCGTTCGCACCGACGACGGGGAGACCGGATGCCATGGCCTCCATCGTCGCGATCGACTGCAGCTCCGCGATCGAGGCGATCGCGAACACGTCGGCCTTGCCGTAGGACGCGCGCAGGTCCTCCTCCGACACGCGGCCGTGGAACGTGACGCGGTCCTGGATGCCGAGGCGCTGCGTGGTCTGCTCGAGGTTCCGGTGCTGGTCGCCGCCGCCGACGATGTCGAACGTGATGTTCGGCAGCTCCGGCGCGAGCTTCGCGATGGCCTGGAGCGTCACCTCGACGTGCTTCTCGGTCGTGAGGCGCCCGACGAACAGCACCCGGTGGTGCTCGCGCGGCGTCAGATCGGGGGTGTAGTTGCGCTTGTCGATGCCGCAGCTGATCGGGATGACCCCCGTGATGTCGATCGTCTGCTCGAGGAACTCCGCCGCCTTGCGGGTCGGCGTCGTCACGGCGCGGGACATGTCGAACGTGCGCTTCGCGTCGTCCCACGCGAGCTTCACGACGATCTTGTCGAGCACGGGCGGGAGGGTCGTGAAGTCGAGGATGTTCTCGGCCATCACGTGGTTCGTCGCGATCACCGGGATGCCGCGCTGGTGCGCGATCCGGGTGAGTCCGCGACCGATCACGATGTGCGACTGGCTGTGCACGACGTCGGGCTTCACGGCATCCAGCACCTTGCGCGCGTAGTGCTTGCTGCGCCACGGCCAGACGAACCGCAGCCAGTCGTGCGGGTACCAGCGGACGCCGGGCAGCCGGTGGACCGTGAGGTCCTGCCCCTCGATGCGCTCGGTGAACACCCCGTGGTTGCGGTGCCCGACACTCGGCGTGACGATGTGCACGTCGTGTCCGCGGCCGGCGAGTCCGGCGGCGAGCCGCTCCGCGAAGCGCGCCGCACCGTTGACGTCGGGAGCGAAGGTATCGGCGGCGATGACGACCGTGAGGGGGGCTGCGGCGGGAGGCGTCGCACCGCCCTCGTCGTGCGCGGGGGGTGTCGCTGGGGGAGTCACGGGTCGGTGGCTGCCTATCTCTGCGGCGTGATCGGCGAGTGCGTCGACCAGGATCGAGTCTACCCGAGGGCCTCCGCCGGGCCCCGAGCGCGCCGGGGCGTCGCCTCACTGCTCGCGCAGCACCATCGCCTCTTCGAGGGTCGGCGCGACGTCACGGCATCGGGCGGGGATGCCTCCGAGCGCGGCCTCCACGCCGGCGGCGTCGACGCCCGCGACCCGGAGGTTCCGCCCCGACAGCATCGTGGGAAGTCCCGCCGCGGTCAGCCCCGCGAGCGCGCGCTGCCACTCGGCGGTGCGCACCTCGACGGCGCGCATGCCGGCCGTGAGCTCCGCGACTGTGCCCGTTCCCGTGAGCCGCCCCTGCGACATCAGCGCGAGCCGCGTGCACTGCTCCGCCTCCTGCAGATAGTGCGTCGTGACGATGACGCCGATGCCCGCATCGGCCTGCGCGTGGATCGTGTCCCACAGTCGCGCGCGGGAGAGCGGATCCACCCCGGAGGTGGGCTCGTCGAGCACGAGGAGTTCCGGACGGTGGGCCAGGGCGAGGGCGAAGGCGAGCTGGCGCTGGCGCCCGAGCCCGATGTCGGCGACCCGTTCCTCCGCGACGGCGGCGAGCGCGGGCGGGAGGTCGGCGGCGGGGGAACGGTACACGCGCGCGACGAAGGCCACGTTCTCGGCGACGGTGAGCGACTGCGCGAGGCCGAGCCCCTGTGGGACGTAGCCGAGGCGACGGCGTGCGGCGGCCGTGGGTGACGCGCCGAACAGCAGCGCCTCGCCCTCGTCGGGGCGTTCGAGCCCGATGAGCATGCGCAGGAGGGTCGTCTTGCCGGCGCCGTTTGCCCCGATGAGGCCCACGATCTCCCCGGCCCCGACGCGGAGCGAGACGTCCTCGACCGCCGGCTGCTCCCCGAAGCGGCGGGTGATGGCCCGCGCCTCGGCGAGCGGGGCACCCGCCCTTGCGGAGGCCGCCGGAGTGGGCGCGGCGGCGGGCGCGCCCGTGACGGGGAAGCCGCCGGTGCGGATGCCTGTGGCGCGGGGCTCGGGCGACGACACCTCCCGCGCGAGGGTCAGCGCGATGAGGGCGTCCTCGAGGTCGACGGGCACCTCGGCGCCGGGCGACGCCTCGCCGTCTCCGGGCGGGATCCAGCGGTGCCGCGCGGCACCGCGGCGCCAGCTGTCCGGGCTCGCCGCCGTGGCATCCGAGGTCACGATGCGCCCCGGCACCGACGCGATGATGTCGTCGGGGGCGCCCGCGCCGATGACGCGCCCGCCGTCGAGGGCGAGCACCGTCATCGCGCGAGACGCCTCGTCGAGGTAGGTCGTCGCGAGGAGCACGGCGGTGTCCTCCGTCGCCGCCTCGGCGATGAGGCGCCACAGCTCGACACGGCTGACGGGGTCGACCCCCGTGCTCGGCTCGTCGAGCAGCACGAGTCGCGGGTCGTGCAGTATCGCGAGCACGAAGCCGAGCTTCTGGCGCATCCCGCCCGACAGATCGCGCCCGAGCCGGTCGCGCGCCGCGCTGAGCCCCGCCCGTTCGAGGAGCTCGTCACCGCGTGAGCGCACGCGTGCGGCCGGCATCGCGAAGGATTGGCCGACGAACGCGAGGTTCTCGGCGACGGTCAGGCTCCCCCACACGCCCGATGTCGACGGCTGGTACCCGAGGTCGCGCTTGCCGACCGCGCGGACCCTCCCCGTCTGCACGCCGACCCGCCCGGCGAAGGCCCGCAGCAGCGTCGACTTGCCCGCGCCGTCGCCGCCGACGACGGCGGTGACCCGACCTGTCGGGACCTCGAGCGTCACATCGTCGAGCGCGACCGTTTTCCCGAAGGCGACCCGGATGCCGCGGACGCCGTACCCGGTCACCGTCGCAGCTCCGCCCCCGCGTGACGTCCCGCTCGCGCGGCCCGCGCCGGAGCGATGCTCGCGTGCAGTCGCACGACGGCCGCGGCGAACAGGACGACCGCCATGACGGCGAGCACGAGGATCGGGAGCCACAGGGCTTCCCAACCCGACCCGCGCAGCATGACGCCCTGCGAGATCATCGTGAAGTAGGTGAGCGGCAGGAGGTATCCGATCCACCGGACGCCGGCCGCCATGGCATCCAGCGGGAAGATCATGCCGGAGAGCAGGATCTGGGGCAGCAGCGTCATCATCGCCATCTGGATCGCCTGGCCGCTCGTCTTCGCGACGGTCGAGATCAGCACGCCGATCCCGAGGACCGCGAAGAGGAACAGCGCCGCGCCGAGCGCGAAGATCCCGACGTTGCCACGGAACGGCACACCGAACAGCCAGATGCCGATGAGCGCGATGAGCAGCATGTCGAGGGCCGCCAGCAGGAAGTACGGCGTGATCTTGCCGAGGATCACCGACGAGGCCTTCAGCGGCATGACCGCGAGCTGCTCGAAGGTGCCCGCCTCACGCTCACGGACCATCCCGATCGACGTGATGATCGTGCCGATGAAGGTGAGGATGAGGCCGATGATGGCGGGGATCATGACCCACGAGGTCGTGAGGTCGGGGTTGAAGAGCACCTGGATGTCGAGCGTCGGCGCGCCCGGCGTCTGGGCGAGCTGTGCGGATGCCTGGGTGAACAGCACCTTCGCGGACTGCGCCGCGAAGAGATTCGCGCCGTCGATGTAGACGGTGACGGAGCCCGCGCCGTCGGCGTAGAGGGCGACGTCCGCCTTGCGGTCGACGAGAAGTTCGCGCGCCTCGGCATCCGTCGCGGCGGAGTCGGTCGAGACGACGTCGAGGTGGTCGGCGAGGTCGGCGTGGCTCGTCAGCAGGTCGGTGACCGCGGATGCCTGCGCGCCGCTCACGCCGACCCGGAGCGTGTCGACGGTGAAGTTGGCCGCGTAGCCGAAGATCACGAGGAGGAGCAGCGGGAGCACGACGAGCATCGCGAGCGTGAGGCGATCCCGCCGCAGCTCTTGGAACTCCTTGAGGAAGACAGCGCGCATATGCGCATTATTCATCGTGCGATGAATAATGCGCAAGAGGGCCGGGCGGCGGCCTACGCTGGGGGCATGACCCACGGACCGCCCGCGCCGGCTCGCCGTCGCGGGCGCCCGCGCGGCGGCGCGAGCGATGCGCGCGAGCGCATCCTCGCTGCGGGGGCGGGCGAGTTCGCCGAGCACGGCTACGAC
>JASCPG010000094.1 GCA_029960085.1 Microbacteriaceae bacterium PS02067
CGCGAGACCCCGCCCACGCGCCGCGACCCCGCGGCGTAACACGGGGTCTCGGCGTCCAGGCGGGGTCTCGGTGCCCAGCGGGATGCCGGTGTCAGCTCGCGGAGTCGACGCCCGCCGTGGCAGTCCGCCGACGGCGGGCGGCCATGACGACACCGGCGGCGATCATCGCCAGCATCACCAGCACGAACCCGTACGGCGGCTCGGCTCCGGTGCTCGCGAGGGCGCCCGCCGGCAGCACCTCGACGGCGGCGGTGAGCGGGTCCTCCCCGACCGACGCGATCACGAGGGTGTGCGCGCCGAGGGCGAAGTCCGCCGGGATCGCGACGTCGAACGCGACCGTCCCATCCGCGCCGGCGGCG
Source organism: Microbacteriaceae bacterium PS02067 (assembly GCA_029960085.1). Classification (GTDB taxonomy): domain Bacteria; phylum Actinomycetota; class Actinomycetes; order Actinomycetales; family Microbacteriaceae; genus Microbacterium. Next base: position 360 of record JASCPG010000094.1, read on the forward strand.
GGGATGCCGCTCACCACGATCGGGTCGCTGTGCAACGTCGCGGAGATGCGCTGACCGGCGTCCAGGCCGCTCACCCGCACGTGCAGTGAGCCGCCCTGCTCGACCCGGCCGTCGCCGACGTCGATCGTCGCCCACGCGCCCCCGTCGCCAGCCCCCTCGCCGTCGCCGTCACCGTCACCATCGCCGCCGCCCGGCGTCGTGGACTGCGCGTCCACGAGTACCGCGACCGTGCGCGCGGGCACCGTAACGGTACCCGTCTCGGCATCCCACGTCGTCGTCTTCACGACCTCGTCGGTGCCACCGGCCTGCGCCGCGGTCAGCGCGAAGTCGCGCCCGGCGAACGCGCCCACCTGCTGGGTCGTCGCCGTCGGCGACGCATTGAACACGACGAGCGCACCGTCCAGAGCGGGGTCGACGTCCGCGCCCACGACGTCGTCGATCGCCATCACGATGACGCCCGGCGTCGCGCCGGTGCCGCTGTTCGGGAAGCTGACCTTCTCGGAGATCCGCTCCGCCGAGCCGAGCTGCAGCAGCCCGACCTCCGAGCGCACGCGCAGCAGGTCCAGCGCCTGCCCCTCGGCCGCGGCGATGTCTGCCGCGGCCGGCTTCAGCGCGGGGTTGGCCAGCAGCGGGGCCATGACGCTCCACTTGGCGGAGTTGTCGGCCGACATCGGCAGCCCCGACCCGAAGGTCGACTCCTCACCGGTCCAGTCGATGCGGTTGAACCAGTCACCGGAGTTGTAGCTGTTGCGATCGAGCGACTTCGACCGCAGCAGCTCGGTGCCGGCGTGCCAGAACGACGGGCTCTGGCCGAGCGTGGCCGTCGCGAGCTCCAGCGTGTTCATGCGCACGCGATCAGCCATCGAGGTCCCCACCGGCAGCTTGAACACCGACAGGTCGTAGAGCGTCTCGTTGTCGTGCGCGTCGACGTACGAGATGACCTCATCCGGCTCGTCGGCGTAGCCGGCGGGCTGGTCGTTGTAGTCGATCTCGGAGCCCTTCTTCACCGAGCCGTCCGCCGTCGTCAGCGAGAAGTCGCGCAGGTTGCCCGCGAGTCCCAGCTTGACGAGGTCGGTCTGGTGACCGAGGTCGGCGAGCGCCTGCTCGGTGGTCCCGTTGATCGGGTCGCCGTTCGGGTCGGTGCCGAGGCCCGTGCCATAGCCCTGACGGAAGGTCGACCCGCTGTCGACGGGGCTGCCGCCGTGCACGGCGTCGCGCAGGCGGTCGTTGAACGTCCCGATGCCGGTGCCGCCGAGCTGCCCCTGCGTCGCCTGCTCGAACAGGGCGTTATCGGCGACCTCGCCGAAGTTCCAGCCCTCGCCGTACAGGTAGATCGCCTCCCCGTCGACGCCGTCCTTCTCGAGCGTGAGCTCGTCGAGCGCGGCGCGCACGGCCAGCAGGTTCTCCTTCGAGTGGTGACCCATCAGGTCGAAGCGGAAGCCGTCGACCTTGTAGTCCCGTGCCCACAGCACGACGGAGTCGACCATGAGCTTCTGTGCCACCTCGTGCTCGGTCGCGACGTTCTGGCAGCACGTCGAGGTCTGCACCGCGCCGTTGCCGTCGAGCCGCTGGTAGTAGCCCGGCACGACCCGGTCGAGCACCGAGGTGTCGGCTTGGCCGGCGGCCGAGGTGTGGTTGAACACCTCGTCGAGAACGACCTGCAGGCCCATGCCGTGCAGCGCCCCCACCATCGAGCGGAACTCGCTGACGCGCGCACCGCCCTCGGGATTCACCGCGTACGAGCCCTCCGGCGCCTGGTAGTGGAACGGGTCGTAGCCCCAGTTGAAGCCGTCCGCATCGGCCAGCGCGCCGACGCACGCCTGCTGCTGGTCGGAGTCGGGCGGGTACGACGCGAGGTCGCACGCCGGCACGGCCTGCGCCGCGCGGTCCTCCTCGATCGTCGCGATGTCGAACGACGGCAGCAGGTGCACCGTGTTGATGCCGGCGGCGGCCAGCTGCGTCAACTGCTGCGTACCGGCGCTGTCGCGCGTGAACGCGAGGTACGTGCCACGCTCGGCGGCGGGCACCGTCTCATCCGTGATCGAGAAGTCGCGGATGTGCAGCTCGTAGATCGCCCGATCGACGGCGTTCTCGATGACCGGAGCCGGGGTCTCGGCCCATTGCTCGGGCTCCCAGGCAGGGTCGGCGAGGTCGATCGCGACCGAGCGCGTCGAGTTCGTCGTCAGGGCGATCGACGACGGATCCGTGACGGCGTTCGTCTCGATCTTCCCCGTCGTCGGAGCGTAGACCACGACCTCCCACAGGTACTCGGCACCGGCGAGGCTCTTCTGCCCGGCGACCGTCCAGGTGCCGGATGCCGCGTCGAACGCGGCCTCGTGTCGGGTCGCCTCTCCGGTTCCGCCGGCGGGCCACGTCAGCAGGGTCGCCGTCTGCGCGGTGGGCGCCCAGAGCCGGAAGGTGGGCGCACCGCCGTCGAACGAGACGCCGAGCGGCTGGTCTTCGACGGCGTCGGCGTACAGGTCGTCGAGCACGCCGGGGATCTGCACACCCGTGAACGCCACGAGCGCACCGCCCGCGTCGCGCTGCGCGACCGCGACCTGCCCGCGCAGCAGCGCGGCCACGGCGTCACGGTCCTGTCCGTCGACGTGCAGCGCGACATATCCGGACAGCGCGGGGAACCGCTCGCGCTGCGCGGCGGTGAGGCCGCTCGCGATGCGGGTGAGCGCGATCGGCTCACCGCCCGTGACGGCACCGTCCGTCACCGCGAGGCCGGCCGCCGCGGACCCGTACAGCTCCCACGTCGCGGCATCCGCCTTCGCACCCAGCTCGCCCGGCCAGACGATCGTCTCGGCGTCGATCCAGTGCGCGCGCGACTGTCCCGTGCCCGCCAGCGGCGGGTCGGCCGAGATGATCTCGAGCACGTGCGTCTCGATGTCGTAGCGGAACGTGACGCGCTTGCCCTCCGTCGCCGAGAAGTCGATGTTCGCGCCGTCCTTCTGGCCACCCTCGCCGTAGTTCTCGTTCCAGGTCAGACCGTGCGTGACCTTCACCTGGTAGGCGCCCGTCGCGATCTTCGTCGTGGAGTATTCGTACACGCCGTCCTTGTCGGCGTCGAACATCAGGGTCGCGAGGCATCCCGGCGCCCAGTCCGCGCGGCAGCCGACCTGCGATTGGAACGAGCCGGCGAGGGTCACCGCGGGACCGTCGGCGCTGGACTGGGCGAGCTTCGTGCGCGGGTCGAACCAGAACGTGACCGGCCCTCCCGCGTGCGAGAGCGCGATGTTCGCCCCGCCCGGCGCGCCGTTCGCGCCGTAGTTCTCGTCCCAGCCCTTCTCGGTCGCGACCTTGTACTCGTAGTCGCCGGCCGGCAGGTCCACGGTGAGCTGCCAGATCCCGTCGACCAGCGTCATCTGCGCCTGGTCGCAGTCGGGGGCCCAGTCGCCCGCGCAGCCCATCTCGGTGTTGAGCGACCCGGGAATGCTGACGAAGTCGTACGGCGTCGCCTCTTCGGGCTCCTCCGGCTCGGGCTCCTCGACGAGAGTGACCCGGTTGCCGACGGAGGCGTACGTGGATGCCGCGGAGCGGTGGCCCGCGGCATCGGTCGACACCGCGCGGTACTCGATCAGCGTCCCATCGGCCAGGCCGGCGACGTCGTGGTAGACGCCCGGCGTGGTGTCTTCGGCGGTGCCCAGCGCATGCCATTCGTCGCCGCCGACGACCCGCCAGGCGAAGCTCGTCTGCCGCCAGGACTGGTCGGCGGTCGCCGCGACGGCCACCGAGCCCGACACCCCCGCGCCGGCGACCGGAACGGTGACGTGCAGCGCCGCCGCCTCGCTCGGTGCGGTCACCGTGCGGTCGGCCCGGTAGACGACCGCCGACAATGCCGGGACGGTGACGGATGCCGCGGCATCCGCGTCGCTCGTCGCGGTGCCGGACGCGCCGTACAGCCCCGTGAACGTGGCCGCCGCGGTCAGCGTCGGCACCGACACCGTCGCCGCCGAGGCGGTGTTGTTGAGCGCGACGAGGTACTCGACCTTCTCCGCCGCGTCGACGCGCGAGAAGGCGTAGACGCCGTCTTTCGCATATCGCTCGATCTGCGCCCCGTCCACCAGCGCGGGGTGCTCCGCACGCAGGTCGGCGAGAGCGGCGATGTGCCGGTAGAGCACGGCGTCGGTGTCGTAGCGATCGACGGACCCCGCCGTCGACCCGTCGATGAGGGTCTGGTTCTGGTACTCGGGCACGTCACTGGCGAACAGGCTCTGCCGCGCGCTCTTGTCGTTGCCGGGGTCGGCGCCCGTGAAGCCCTGCTCGTCGCCGTAGTAGACGACCGGCTGGCCGCGGCTGAGGAACATCAGGTCGTGCGCGAGCTGGTCACGCGCCTGCGCATCGGCGGACTTCTTCAGGAAGTAGCCGATGCGGCCCATGTCGTGGTTGCCGAGGAACGTCGGCAGCGCCGTCGCCGACGAATCCGGCGTGGTGTAGCGGTCATCGCCCGCGAACAGCTTCTGCAGCACCGTCGCGTCGCCGCCCTTGGCGAAGCTCGTCGCCGCCGACTGGAACGTGAAGTCGAGCACCGAGCTCATGTCGGTGTCGCGGACGTAGGGCGCGAGCAGGGCCGGGTCGGCGTCGTACACCTCGCCGAACATGAAGAAGTCGCTCTTGCCCTTGCTGTGCGCGTAATCGAGCACCTGGGTCGTCCAGCCCTGCCAGAACTCGAAGTTCACGTGCTTGGCGGTGTCGATGCGGAACCCGTCGATGCCGAGGTCGATCCACGTCTGGTACACCTGCGCGAAGCCGTCGACGACCGCGGGGTTCTCGGTCATGAGGTCGTCGAGGCCGGAGAAATCGCCGTACGTCGTGGACTCGCCCGAGTAGGTCGAGTCGCCGCGGTTGTGGTACAGCGTGACGTCGTTGAGCCACGCCGGCACCTTGATGTCCTTCTCGGCGTCGGCGACGACGGGCGTGTAGGGGAAGCTCGTCGCGGCATCTATCGCGGGGAACGTGTTCGTCCCGGCGTAGTCCGCGGGGTCGAACGGGGTGCCGGCGGCATCCGTGTACGGCGAGGATGCCTGGTCGACGTAGGTGTACTGGTTTTCGGCGTACGAGATGACGTCGGCGGTGTGGTTGGTGATGATGTCGAAGTAGACGTCGATGCCGCGGGCATGCGCGTCGTCGATGAGCGCCTTCAGCTCGTCGTTGGTGCCCAGGTGCGGGTCGATCTGCGTGAAGTCGGTGACCCAGTACCCGTGGTATCCGGCGCTCGCATCGGCGCCGAGGCCCTGCACGGGCTTGTTCTTGAAGCTCGGCGTCAGCCAGATCGCGGTCGTGCCGAGCCCAGCGATGTAGGGCGTGTCTGACAAATAGTTCGGCGGCGCGCTGAGAGTCTGAGGTCGTGACGCGGTTTCAGGTGCTCTCGGATGCTCAGTGGTCGTTGCTCGAGGAGATGCTGCCGCGCCCGACCGGGCGCAGG
>JASCPG010000095.1 GCA_029960085.1 Microbacteriaceae bacterium PS02067
ACCCCCCCGCCCCGCCCCTCGGCGGCCCGGGGGCAGGGGGGCCGGCCCGCCCCGGCCCCCGCCCCCGACTCGCAGGAGGACGAACTGACCGTCGACGACATCCTCGACGCGCCGCAGACCGACGAGGCTGCCGTCGCCGAGGCATCCGACGAGGACAAGGACCTGCTGCTGGACCTCAAGCGCGTGCAGGCGGAGTACGCCAACTACCGCCGCCGCACCGAGGAGCAGCGTGAGGTCGAAGTCGCGCGCGCCAAGGGCGCGGTGGCCAAGGGCCTGCTGCCGGTGCTCGACGATCTCGACCGCGCCGAGAAGCACGGCGACCTCACCGAGGGTTCGCCGCTGACGGTCATCGCGGAGAAGCTCCGCGGCGTCGTCGCGCGCCTCGGCGTCGAGACGTACGGCGCGGTGGGCGATGTCTTCGACCCGCAGCAGCACGAGGCGATCTTCTACGCACCGAACCCGGGCACCGTCGCGGACGGCACCGTCCTCGACGTGGTCGAGGTCGGCTACCGCCTCGGCGACATCGAACTGCGTCCCGCGAAGGTCGTCGTCGCCGGTTCGACGGACTGAGGGGGAGCATGGCCAGTCAGGACTGGTTCGACAAGGACTTCTACAAGGTCCTCGGGGTGTCGAAGGACATCTCAGCGGCCGATCTGAAGAAGGCGTATCGCAAGCTCGCGCGGCAGTACCACCCCGATTCGACACAGGGCGATACCGCGAAAGAGGCGAAGTTCAAGGAGATCAGCGAGGCGTACTCGGTGCTCTCCGACAAGGATCAGCGCGAGGAGTACGACCAGATCCGCGCGATGGGCTCGGGCGGCGCCCGCTTCCAGGCGCCCGGCGCCGGTGGCGCGGGCGGGTTCGAGGACGTCTTCAGCAGGTTCGGCGGCAGCAGCCGCGGCGGCTCGTACCAGTCGGCGGACTTCGACGACCTGTTCTCGATGTTCGGGCAGCAGCGCGGCGGCGGCTTCGGCTCGGGTCGCTTCGGTCAGCCGACCGGGGGGTTCCAGGGCTTCGGCGGTCCGCAGCGCGGCGCCGACGTCACGGCGCGGACGACCCTCGACTTCCAGACCGCGGTCAAGGGCGAGACCATCTCGCTCGCCGGCGAGGACGGCAAGCCGTTCAAGGTGAAGATCCCCGCCGGTGTCGCCGACGGGCAGAAGATCCGCCTGCGCGGCCGCGGCCGGCCCTCGCCGGACGGCGGCGAGTCGGGTGACATCGTCGTGCAGGTCACGGTGCGTCCGCACCCGGTGTTCACGCGCGACGGACTGAACCTCCGCGTCACGGTGCCGGTGACCTTCACGGAGGCCGCGCTCGGCGCGACCATCGAGGTGCCGACGCTCGGCGGCGACCCCGTGAAGCTCCGGGTGGCCCCCGGCACGCCCTCGGGGCGAGTGCTCCGCGTCAAGGGGCGCGGCGTCGTGGCATCCAAGGGCACCGGCGACCTCCTCGCGGAGGTCCAGGTCGCCGTTCCGACCCACCTCGATGAGAAGGCCAAGGAGGCGCTCGAGCGCTTCCACGAGCTCGAGCCCAAGGAGAACCCGCGGGCCGACCTCATGAGCAAGGCGCGGGAGTGATCCCGTGACCTCGCCAGTACAGGAGATGTCACCGAGACAGGACGGTTCGCCCACGTGGCATCCTGCCTCGGTGATATCTCCTGTCTCCGCGACGCGGACGGAGATGCCTTATGGTCGATGACGTCGACGAGGAGGCGCCCATCTTCGCGATCGCGGTCGCGGCGGAGCTCGCCGGCATGCACCCGCAGACGCTGCGCCAGTACGACCGCCTCGGCCTCGTCGTGCCCGCGCGCACGCAGGGCGGGTCGCGGCGCTACGCGCTTCGCCATGTGAAGCAGCTGCGCGAGGTCGCGGCACTGTCGGCCGAGGGGATGAGCCTTCCCGCCATCTCCCGGCTCATCGAACTCGAGAACACCGTCCGGGGGCTCCGCCGCCAGGTCGCCCAGCTCGAGAACCGCCTGCAGGATGAGGAGAGCCGTCGTTCCCGGGTCTTCGCAGCGGGTGCGTCGGGGTCGGTCGTGAGCCTTCGCCACGGCACCCGCGTGCGCCGCGCGACCGAGGTCGTCGTGTGGCATCCGCCGTCCGCCGCGGATTGACGGCGGCGCCGCCCTGCCGCAGACGCCGTCCGGCGAGGCCACGCACCGGCATCCGCTCGCGTCAGTCGGTCTGCGTCAGCCCGCCTGCGCCGCGAGGAATGCTTCGTAGTCGCGGCGCGACACCTCGGCATACCCCTGCGCCCACGCGACGATCGCATCGGTGACGATACGGCCGTTGCCGATGTACCCGACGACCTCGCCGGCGGTGGGGGACTGCGCGTGGGCGCGGGCGAGCACCGCCGCGCACGCCTGGGCGTAGAGCCGGAACGACGTGTCATCGAGCGTCTCCGCGTCGATGCCGCCCTTCATATCGCGGAACTGCCGCACGTAATAGTCCGTCTCTCCGCCGCGGAAGTGCCCGAGGAACGGGTCCGAGGCGCCCTGCAGAATGCGCTGCATCGCGACGACGCGGCCGCCCTGCCCGTTCTCCGCGATGTACGCGTCGACCTCGGGCGGCTGTGGATAGTTGCCGTACTGCGCGAGGACGCTCTCTCCCGCCTCCTTCGTCTGGAGGAGCAGCGCATCGCCGTCACCGTCGACGAGAAGGGTGACGTAGCAGCGCGTGCCGACGCTCCCGACACCCACCGCACGGCGCACGGTGTCGACGATCGTGTAGTTCGTCAGCAGCAATCGGATGTCGGAGGGCGTCGTCTGCGCGTACGCATCGATCGCGCCGATGACACCCCGCTCGAGGTCTGTGTCGAGATGCGTCATCGCGGGCGGCACCTCGACGAAGCGCGTGCGCCCGTCCGGTGTGGTCTCGGTCAGCTTCCGGGTCGCCCGTGCGCTGGTGCGCCGTTCGGCGTCGGCGATCGCCTTCCGCAGTGTCTTGCGGGCGGAGGCGACGACCGAATGCAGCGTCCCCTCTGCGTCGAAGTGTTGGGAATAGCGCTCGATCGGCGTGAGGTCACGGCTCTGCCGCAGCGCGGTCGCATACTGCCCGACGGAGGAACGAGCGGCGTCGGTGATGACCGCGGCGCTGCGACCGGTCTCCTTCCCCGCGATGATGACGGATGCCACGAGCCGCTTGAGATCCCACTCCCACGGCGACCACGCCGACTCGTCGAAGTCGTTGAGGTCGAACACGAGCGTGCGCTGCGGCGAGGCGTAGAAGCCGAAGTTGGAGAGGTGCGCGTCACCGCATGACGCGACGGGGATGCCGCTGTGCGCCGTCGCGGCGAGATCGGCGGCCATGACCGCAGCCGTCCCCCGGAAGAACGCGAACGCGCTCGCCGACATCCGCTCCGTGCGCAGCGGGAGCAACTCGGGCACGCGCGTCGCGTTCTGCGCCTGCAGGATCCCCAGCGGATCGCGCTCTCCCGTGGGGAGGTCGGCCAGGCGCTGGCGGGGCGTGCGGCTGCGACGTGCGCGGCCGCGGTCGCGCGCGTCGATGGTCGTCTGGGCTGCGTGCGGTATCGCGGTCGGGTCGGTCGCCGTCGGCTGATCCGCCCCCGGGGCGGGAGGAGTGCTCACGGCTTCATCCTGGCACCGCGGCGCGCGACGCTCAGGCGAGCAGGCGAGCCTTCGCCGCGGCGAACTCGGCGTCGTCGAGGAGGCCGGCTTCCTTCAGCGCGCCGAGCTTCTGCAGTTCGCCGACGATGTCGACCGCCGGTGCTGCCGGGGCAGGGGCGGGAGCAGGCGGTGCTGCCGCGGCCCGAGCCTGAGCCTGCGCGGCGGCCTGCTGCGCGGCGGCGTCGATCTGCGCCTGCTGCGCGGCGGCAGCGAACTCCTGCTGCTGGGCGGCGGCCTGGTGCCGCCCGGCGGCCCTCGCGTTGACGGCGTTGGCGGTGCCGGCGACGACAGCGGTACGCGCGGCGAGCCCGATGAGTCCGGGGCGTCCGGCTCTTCTCATGTGTCCTTCTCCTTACTCGGCGTCTTCGAACTCGTCGAAGAGCGCATTGACGACGGGGGCGGGGATGCGCTCGACCCGGAGGACCTGAGCGCCGGCGGCGCTCACACGCTCGGCGAGGGTGCGCGCCCAGACGAGTTCGAGGGCGACGATCGCCGCCGAGCGGCCCGGCTCGAGCTCGTCGGCGAAGTCGGCGACGTCCTCTTCGCCGATGAGTCCGGGTGCGGCCAGCGTCGCGCTTTCGGCCTCGACGGAGGTCGCCTGCTCGCCGTCCTCCGACACCGTCACGATGAGGAAGTCCAGCACGCGTACGGTGCCGGCGGAGACGAGGTCATCGAGTGCGGAGATGACGGAATCGGCGGGGCGGTCATCGGCGAGTTCGACGAGGTAGAACTCGACGGGGCCGAAGTCGAAAGAAGCCATGGCGGCGTTCCCTTCTCGTGGGTTCAGGTTCATTCTGCTCTGTGTGCACCGGGAGGGCGAAGCGGCCGGGCGCGGGATGTCGTACCGCGGGCGCCGCGGCCGGCTACGACGACGGGTCGAGGCGCAGCACGTCGCCGGAGCCGGACACGGGCAGGTCGCCCACGAGGCGAAGGGTTCGGGCCAGCTCGTCGAGGGACGCGGCGACCGTTCCGAAGCGCTCGCGATCACCGCCGACGGCCGTGAGGGTGACGAACGTGTCGCCGGTGTCCCACGTGTAGGTCGTCGACGGCGGGGCCGCGGCGGCCCCGCCACCCGCGCTCGCGCGGACCGGTGGCAGTGGCATCGCGAGCTTCTCGCCGACGCCGAGATGGGGCGAGCGGAAGTCCTCGGTGTCGTCGTACTCCATCGGCATCATCGCGCGCGCCGTGCGCAGCTGCGGAGTCGCCTGCTGCACCTGCGCCAGGGCGACGACGAGCTCGGGGTCGTCCTTCCACACCCAGACGAGCACCCGCCCGTCGGCCTTGCGCAGCAGCGCGGGCGCCGCCTGGCTCATCGCCCACGCGGCGAAGCCGCCGCCGGGGCGCGCGGTCGCGCCGAGGGCGGCGTTCGCCTGCGAGAGGAGCATGCCGATCGCGCGCTTGCGGTGACGCCGCCCCCGCAAGCCGAACGAGCCTGTCACGGGCACCCAGCGGGTGGGATCGGCATCTGCTCGCAGGCGCATCATGCTCCCAGGGTAGGCGCCGACCCCGAGTCGTCGCCGTGAGTCATGCCCCCGGCGATGCCTCGTCGAGATCCCCCGTGAGGTACCGCTGGAGCGTCGGTCCCACGTCGCGCACGACGTCGTCGACGGAGGCCGAGGCGAGCGGCTCGAGCTCGACCACGTAGCGGGCGACGATGAGACCGATGACCTGACTCGCGAGGAGCCCCGCGCGTCGGGGCGCATCGTCGCCCCCGATGCGCTCGCGGATCCGGTGCAGGACCTCGCGCGAGATGAATCCCATCAGCATCGACGAGGTGCGGCGGTTGCCGATCACCCCGCGCAGCAGGGCGACGCCGCGCGGGCGGAAGGTCGGGGAGTCCCACGTCGTGACGATGAGGCGGACGAGTCTCGCGCCGGCATCCGCCGGGTCACCCTCGAGCGCCTGCGGCACGAGCCGCGCGGGGTTGGCGGGGATGTCCACGGCCGCGGCGAACAGCTCGGACTTCGTCCCGAAGTAGTGATGCACGAGTGCGGCATCCACTCCCGCGCGCTCCGCGATCGCGCGCATCGTCGCGCCGTCGTAGCCGTGCTCGGCGAACTCGCCCGCCCCCGCAGCGAGGATGCGCTCGCGCGCATCGCTCGCGCCGCCGCGCGGGCGCCCCCCCCCGCGCCCCCGCGCCGGCG
>JASCPG010000096.1 GCA_029960085.1 Microbacteriaceae bacterium PS02067
TCTGGAGGGGGCGCGGACGGCTCTTGAGGGTTCAGGGCTCGGGGTGACATGTCGCGGGCCAGTCTACCGGCGCGCCGCGGCTCCGACCGCGGCGCGCGCAGTGCCGGGCGACAGCTCGGCGAACCATAGTCGGCGCGAACCGGGACACGCCAGCATCGACGGGGATGAGAAAGAGTTAACCGGACCGTCTCTTGTCACCGCCCGTGGATGCCATGGATGCTCAAAACTGTCGGCCGTCCACTGTGCGGAAATCCCTGACGCGCACGGCCGCAGCCCGGAGTGATCATCGTGACGACTGCGTTGCCCCCGTCTGACCTGCCATCCCTCGATTCGCCCCGCGACCGACGTGCCCGCGGACGCCGGCGCACCACGGCACTCGCCACCTCGATCGCGCTCGCGGTGTCGAGCCTCGTGCTCGCTCCCCTGTCGGCGCAGGCCGCGGTGAGCACGACCGCTCCCGTCGTCATCAGCGAGGTGTACGGCGGCGGCGGCAACAACGGCGCCGCGTTCAACCGCGACTTCATCGAGCTGGCGAACGTCTCCGGCGCACCCGTCGACCTCTCGCAGTACAGCGTGCAGTACGCCTCTGCGACGGGGTCGTCGTGGCAGGTGACGCCGCTCACGGGAATCACGGTCCCCGCGGGCGGACAGGTGCTCATCGGCGAGGCGCTCGGCACGGACACGACGCAGGCGGGCTTCACCGCAGACGTCGACGGCTCGATCTCGATGTCGGGCACGCAGGGCAAGGTCGCCCTGGTCTCGAACGCGACCGCGCTGTCGGGCGCGACGGGGATCGCGACGCTGCCGCAGGTCGTCGATCTCGTCGGCTGGGGCGGTGCGACGCACTATGCGGGCTCGGCCGCCGCTCCCGCCACCGGGAACGGCACGAGCGTGTCGCGGTCTGCGACCTTCGCGAACACGGCCGACAACCGCGCCGACTTCACGGTCGGCGCCCCGACGCCCACGGGGCTGGCATCCGGTCCGACGGACCCCACGGACCCGACCGACCCGACGGATCCGACCGACCCCACGGTGCTCACGATCGCCGAGATCCAGGGCACGACCGACGTCTCGTCGGCGGCGGGAAAGACCGTCACGACGGAGGGCGTCGTGACCGCCTCCTACCCCACGGGAGGCTTCGACGGCTACGTCATCCAGACCTCCGGCACCGGCGGGGCGATCGACCTCGCCACGCACACCGCCTCCGACGCCCTGTTCGTCTACGCACCCGGTGCCGTCACGGAGGTGTCCCTCGGTGACACCGTGCGCGTCACCGGCGTCGTCTCGGAGTGGAACGGTCTGACCGAGATCACGGTCGCGAAGGGCGGCGCGGTGAAGATCGCCGCCCAGCCCGCACCGACTCCCGCGGCGGTCACCTGGCCGTCGGACGGCGCGCAGCGCGAGTCGCTCGAGTCGATGCTCGTCGCACCGCAGGGCGCGTTCACGGTGTCGAACACCTACACGACGAACCAGTACGGCGAGGTCGGGCTGGCTTCCGGCACGACGCCGCTTCGTCAGCCCACGGACGCCGCGCGCCCCGGCTCCCCCGAGGCCGCTGCGGTCGCCGCCGACAACGCCGCCCGGGGCGTGACCCTCGACGACGGCACGAGCATCAACTACCTCTCGAGCACCAACAGCGCTCTCACGCCCGCGTACGTCTCGCTCGTGGAGCCGATCGTCGTCGGGGCATCCGTCACGCTCACCGCTCCGGTGATCGCCGACTGGCGCAACAACACCTGGAAGTTCAACCCGACGGCGCCGCTCGCGGGCGACGGCTCGGGCGTCGACGGCGTGCAGTTCGCCGACCCCCGCACCACGGCTCCGAAGGCGGTCGGCGGCGATGTGCGCCTCGCGTCCTTCAACGTTCTGAACTACTTCACGACGCTCGGCGACCAGAACCCGTCCTGCGTCGCCTACCGCGACCGCTTCGGCGAAGGTGTCACGGTCCGCGAGGGCTGCCCGCAGCGCGGCGCGTGGGATGCCGGTGACCTCGGACGTCAGCAGACGAAGATCGTCGCGGCGATCAACGCGCTGGACGCCGACGTCGTCGGGCTCATGGAGATCGAGAACTCCGCAGCCCTCGGCGAGCCCGCCGATGAGGCCACCGCGACCCTCGTGGCGGCGCTGAACGCCGCAGCCGGGGCCGGCACCTGGGCGTACGTGCCCTCGTCGTCGGAGCTCCCGCCGGCATCCGAGCAGGACGTCATCACGAACGCGATCATCTATCGCACCGCGGCGGTCGACCGGGTGGGCGCCTCCCGCGCGCTCGGCGACCAGAGCGCCACCGGCGAGGCGTTCCAGAACGCCCGTGAGCCGATCGCGCAGGAGTTCGCGCCCGCCGGCGGCGGTGCGCCGTTCCTGTTCGTGGTGAACCACCTGAAGTCGAAGGGGTCCGCCGGTCCGTGGCCGGGTGACGCCGATGCCGGCGACGGTCAGGGCTCCTCGAACGAGTCGCGGGTGCGTCAGGCGAAGGCGCTCCGCGACTGGGTCGAGACGGTGCGCGGTGATGTCTCCGCCGTCGCCCTCGCCGGGGACTTCAACTCCTACACGCAGGAGGACCCGCTGCAGGTGCTGTACGACGCGGGCTATGTCGACGCCGCGCAGTCGTTCGACGTGAAGACGACGTCGTACAGCTTCCAGGGGCTGTCCGGCTCGCTCGACCACATCCTGCTGAACACCGCGGCGAAGTCCCGCGCGAGCGGCGCGGACATCTGGAACATCAACTCCGGTGAGTCGGTCGCCCTGGAGTACAGCCGCTACCTCAGCCACGGGACGGACTTCTACGCCCCGAATGCCTACCGCTCGAGCGACCACGACCCCGTCCTCGTGGGGCTCTCCGCGAAGGCGGCACCGGTCGAGCTCACCGTGCTCGGCATCAACGACTTCCACGGTCGCATCGACGGCAACACCGTCGCGTTCGCGGGAACCGTCGAGCAGCAACGCGCGCAGGCGCCCGGCCCCGTCCTGTTCCTGTCGGCAGGCGACAACATCGGGGCATCCCTGTTCGCATCGTCGGTCGCGAAGGACCAGCCGACGATCGACGTCCTGAACGCTCTCGGCCTGCAGGCGACCGCTGTCGGCAACCACGAGTTCGACGGCGGGTTCGACGATCTCGCCGGCCGCGTGACGGATGCCGCCGACTACCCGCAGCTCGGTGCGAACGTCTACCGTGCGGGCACGACGACGCCGGCCCTCCCCGAGTACGCGCTCCTCGATGCCGGCGGCCTCACGGTCGGTGTCATCGGGGCGGTCACCGAGGAGACGCCGTCGCTCGTGAGCCCGGCGGGTATCACCGGCGTCACCTTCGGCGACCCGGTCGACGCCGTGAACCGCGTCGCGGCCCAGCTGACGGACGGCGACCCGTCCAACGGCGAAGCCGACGTCCTCGTCGCGCTCTACCACGAGGGTGCCGGGGCCGGAACGCCGGACGGGGCGACGCTCGAGCAGGAGCTCGCCGCAGCCGGACCGTTCGCGAAGCTCGTGAACGACACCGACCCGAAGGTCGCCGCGATCTTCACCGGCCACACGCACAAGGAGTACGCCTGGTCGGCGCCCATCCCGGGCACCGATCGCACGCGTCCGGTCGTTCAGACCGGATCGTACGGGGCCAACGTCGGCAAGATCACCCTGTCTCTCGACGGCTCGACGGGCGCCGTGACGGCGCACACCGAGCAGCTCGTGAAGCGGACGACGACGGATGCCGCGACGCTCATCTCCACGTACCCCCGTATCGCTGCGGTCGACGCGATCGTGAAGAAGGCGCTCGCTGCCGCCGCCGAGATCGGCAACACCGCGATCGGCAAGGTGTCGGGTGACATCACGACGGCCTTCGCGGGTGGATCGTTCGTCAACGGGGTCTGGACCGGCGGCAGCCGTGATGACCGTGCCAGCGAATCGACCCTCGGCAACACCGTGGGAAACATGCTGCGCGACAGCCTCTCGGCGCTCCCGAACGGTGCGACGATCGGCGTCACGAACCCGGGCGGTCTGCGCGCAGATCTGTGGGACACGCAGGCCGAGTTCGGTGCGACGGCCGTGCCGGGCCTCCCCGACGGCACGATCTCGTTCTCGCAGGCGAACGCGGTGCTGCCGTTCAACAACACCCTCGCCCTCGTGACGCTCACGGGTGCGCAGTTCAAGACGCTCCTCGAGCAGCAGTGGCAGCGTGCGGCGGACGGCAGCGTGCCGCAGCGTCCGTTCCTGCAGCTCGGCCTCTCGGACAACGTGTCGTACACGTATGACGCGACACGCCCTGAGGGCTCGCGCATCACGTCGGTCACGGTCGACGGCAAGCCGCTCGACGCGGCCGCGACCTACCGCATCGGCACGTTCTCGTTCCTCGCGACCGGCGGCGACAACTTCCGCGTCTTCACGCAGGGCGCGGACTACGTCGACACGGGCCTGCTCGACTACGAGGCGTGGATGGACTACATCGCCGACGGCTCGCCGCTCGCACCGTCGTTCGCGAAGCACGCGGTGCAGGTGACGGGCGTTCCGGAGAAGGTCACGGCGGGAGCCGCGCTGACGTTCCAGGTGAGCGGTCTCGACCTGACGAGCCGCGGTGCACCGCAGAACACGGCCCTCCAGGTCACGCTCGGAGCCGCATCGCTCGGGAACGCCACCGTCACCGCCGGTGCGGCAACGGTCAGCGTGACGATCCCCGCCGGAACCGTCGCAGGGGCGACGTCGCTGACGCTCACCTCCCCGGCATCCGGCACCGTCGTCCACATCCCGATCACGATCGAGAAGGCGGCGCCGCCGGCAGCGACCACGACGACGAGCCTCGTCGCGATCCTGCCGATCCACATCAACCGGCTGGTCCCGTCGACGCTCATCGCGACGGTCCGGCAGGACGGTGGGCGTGCCGACGGTGTCGTGGTCTTCCGAGAGGGTGACAAGGTCACCGCGAAGGTTCCCGTTCAGCGCGGTTTCGCGACGTACACGCTCGGCCGACTGACCTCGGGAACGCACACGTTCACGGCGAGCTTCGAACCGAACGATCCCACCGTCGCGTCGGGATCGAAGAGTTCGGCCGTCCGGGTGCTGGTCCTGTTCTGAACGTCGGACGGCGCGGGTCGGGGATCATCCTCGACCCGCGCCGTCCCTGCGCGTGCACCGTAGTCGCGTGCCTAGGCTGGAGGCGTGAC
>JASCPG010000097.1 GCA_029960085.1 Microbacteriaceae bacterium PS02067
GGGGACGGCTTACCGCTGCGCGGCCCGTCCCTGCGATGCCGGCAAGCCGGCCTCAGCTCGTGGGACGGGGCCGGTACCCGGCGCCCCGTGCGGGCGTTCCGATCCCCGCCTGCCGGGCCGGCGCTACTGCGTGACCATCGAGCAGAGCACGTGCTGCGTGCCGCGCATCACCGCATCGATCACCCCCGAGGAGGCCGAGCGTTCCGCTCGGGTGTTCAAGGCCATCGGTGATCCGACCCGCGTGATGCTGCTCTCCCTTATCGCCGGCACCGAAGGCGGCGAGGCCTGCATCTGCGACCTCATCGAGCCGGTCGGATTGTCACAGGGGACGGTCTCGCACCACATGAAGCTCCTCACCGACGCCGGGCTTGTCACCCGCGAACAGCGCGGGAAGTGGGCGTACTTCGCGCTCAACGACGGGGCGCTCGAGGCGGCCGCGGATGCGCTGCGACCTGCCGCGCTGGGCAGTGCGAACTAGTAGTCATCGACGCACGGCTGGGTAGTTCGACCAGATCCCGCCGGCTTTGCTCTTACGCCGGTCCGCCGTGTGGTTGCCGATTCCGATGACGTCGGCAACCACGGCCGAGGGCATCCGCATGCTCAGCAGGTTCATCCGGGTCTCGCGTGACACGCGTGGACGGATCCCGAGTTCCGTGAGGCGCAGCCTGATGTAGGCCGCAGTCATGTGAGCGCCGGGCGAGAGTCCCTCGAACAGCCAGCTCGATTCCCCCGCGGCGTATCCCCGTCGCGGCGCGGCGGAGAGGTGCCGTCTGACGATGTCCCCGACCCGGTCATCGAGCACGACGGGCGTGACCCCGAACCGCACGGTCACCTGCGCCCCGGTGGCGTCTACTCGGTCGCGAGTCATACTGACGGCGCGTCCGAGGATCTGCGCATAGAGGAGCATGAACAGCCCTGCCACGCGCACTTCCAGTTCCACATCTTCTCCGTTGAGCAGAAGGTCGATATCGCGCCACAGCTCCTCCTCGGTCACGTTCGACATCGTGTTTCGTGCAGCCCGGACGTTGGTGGCGAGGTCGCCCGTCAGCCGCGTCTTGGTCGCCCACCGCACGAAGTGCTCCACGGGCTCTCGCGTCTTGACGCGGGCGATGTAGTGATCGAGCGTGCGTTGATCAAGGTCACTGACGGCGAGCCCGCGAGCATCCATCCAGGTCAGGAACCGGACGACCGCGGCCAGTTTCCCGCGCTGGCCGATGAAGGCCTCGTTGGACAGGTCTCGATCGCGGTCTCGATAGCGCCTGTGAAGCTTGGGCAACACGTCCCATCTGTAGAAGCGGCGGAGCTTGTTCCCGGTCGGGCGCTCGAGAGTCGCAGCCACCGCGGCAACGTGCAGCGTGAGCTCGTGCTGCAGCACGTGGATGTTCGGCAGCACCTGGGCTTCGATGAGCAGACGCCGGAAATACCGCGTTGCTGGCCTTTGCTGGAGTTGATCAAGAGACGAGTGATCAACGGGCAGCGCGCCCGTGGCCATGCCGCGCAGGGTCTCTGTGACGTGCGGCCGCCGCAGCCAGCGCACCACCGAACGCGGGTCCATCGGCGCGGTCGCAAGGTACACGCGAAGCCTGGTCAGCTCGATCGGAGCCGATCCCTTGGGTCCGATGAGCTCGTCCAGTCGAGCCTGCAGCCGGCATCGCCCGCAGTGCGTTCCGGTCAGGAACTCCTCACTGCCGCACGTGCGGCACGCGAACCGTGGCGGGTGTCCGGCGCAGATCGCACAGGTGATCACGCCTTCATCGGTGCGAAATGCGAGGACTCGGATGTTCCCGCACAACGGACACTCTGACGGGTTCCTGCGGAGCGCGCTGTAGCAGACGTTGCAGATCTTCTCGCCGAGCAGCGAGTAACGGCCTGCGCTCGAACGCCCGCAACGGTCACACGTCTGTGACGGCGTAGCCGTCATCGGCCTGGATCGGCGGGACGATGAAGTCGCGCACGCACAGGACGAAGGTCCCCGATCGCCGTGTCACGCCCCCGCCCAGTGCCCGTCTTCTTCGCCGCTGCCGGTCGCGCCACGACAGTGATGAGGTCGTTCGGCTGGCATCCGAAGATGCGGCACAGCGCCGCAAGAACTTCGACGTTCAACCGCTCCGGTGCTTTGGTGACCAGTCGATACACCTGCTCGCGGGACAAGACGATGCCCTGCTCGCGCAGCGGCGCGAGCAGCTCCGTGGTCTGGAACATCCCAGCCTCGGCCATCAGAGCACGCAGGTGCCAGTCGATCGGCCCCTTCGAGTCAGTCCCCATCACGGTCCTCCGTGTTCCTCTTGAGCGCATCAGCGAGCACCCGGTTCTTATAGTCGTCCCCGACAGACGTGTAGATCGCCGTCGTCGAAGCGAACGTGTGGCCCACCTGATCCTGCACGAACTTCTCGCTGTAGCCCCACTCGATGAGGTTCGTCACATAGGTGTGCCGCAGCGAGTGCAGAACCAGCTCTTCCGGAAGTCCGGCTTCGTCGCGCAGCTCGGCGAAACGGTCGTTCAGGTAGCGGCCACCGATTCTGGTCCTGCGCTCCGTCGGCCAGAGGATGTCCGTCTCCCAATCACCGACCACCCGCGGCCGGCCCTGGTCCACCCAATGGGTGAGGCCGTCAACGACCCAGTCGAACTCGGGCAGAGTCAGCACGGTCCGTCGCTTCGGACCGGTGCCCCGACTGCCCTTCCCGTGCCGGACATACACCGCTCCGAAACTCCCGAACCCCGGGGCCACCGGGTTCGACCGCAGATCGGCAACGTCGAGCCCAATGCACTCGGAACGCCGCAGCCCAAAGGCGTAGATGGTCTTGAACATCTGCGCGTTCCGGAGCGCAGCAAGCGCACCCTTCCTCCTGGCACGTACGATCGCCTCGACCCGAGCATCCGCAGCATCGAAGAACCGCTCCAGCTCATCGAAAGTGAGGGCACGTCGCCCGGGATCCCCCTCATGGTCGAGCAGGTGCGAGATCGTGTTCCAGTCATGGCAGATCTGCTGCGGCGCATCCCCGAACCGAGCCAGACACTCCGCCTGCCAGCCGTACCGCGGGTCAGTGAGGAAGTCGCAGAACAGACGGATCCTCGTCTGATACCCCCGAATCGTTGACCGCTTCAAGGAACCCTTGCCGGGTCGCACGCGCACTGAATAGTCCTCGAGATCCCGCGGCTGCCACTGCCACGGGTACGCCGCGCAGAACTCGGCGAAATCCTCGATGAACCGCCGGCGCGAATCGATGGTGGTCGCCTGCAAACCGCGACTTGTCTGCTGGTTCGCCCAGCCATCCAGCATCGACTCGAAGACGTACTTCCCCTCATCGAGGGCGACGACATTTCCTGTCAGCCGCAGCGAAGAGCGACCATCAACATCTGAACCAGAACGCACCCCTCCATGGTTGCAGCAGTTGCATCATTGTTGCAACCACTCTCCATGATCTTCACCCGCAGAGGCTGTTGGACACGTTCGTGAAGCACCACCCCAGCAGGCAAGAAGGTGACTTGGTAGCCGAATCACCCTTGTCGGCACCATACGCGACAGCCACGCCGCCCGTGATCCACTCCTGGGCTCGGCGGCCAGCTCCCGCCGAGCCTCCTGCCGCGACCGAGAAACTCCAGATCAACCATGCAATCGCAAGCAAGTGATGCATCTGATGTCGATACTGCTTGGTCGTGAGTCCATCGCGAAGCGCCCGCACATAGTTGCAGGGTATCCCCGGCGTCTGACCAGGATCAGGGCGCGTGCTCGAGCTCGGCGCCGTTCATGAGGATGTCGGTGGCGACTAGGCCGCTGTCGGTCTTGCGGGCCAGGCCGTTGCGGGTGAGGTCGGACAGGTAGGTGGAGAAGGTTCCGCCTGTCGTGGCGATGTCGGCTGCGGCGCCGAGCTCTTCTCTGCTGAGGCTGTCGGGGTAGGCGTTGATCAGCGCGTCGAGCATCGTGGCTGCGCCTCGGCGGAGGACGGCGCGGTAGTGGTCTTGGAGCTCTCGTGGGGTGAGGGGCTCGGGGTGACCGCCGAGGTAGTCGAAGCCGGCGTCGGTGAGCGTGAAGCCGGTGGCGGTCTCGTCGAGGTAGCCGGCACGGCGGATGTCGGAGAGGTAGGTGGACCAGGTGCCGCCGGAGGTCTTGAGCCGGGCGACGGTGCCCCACTGGCTCTTCGTGAGCCGAAGCGGAGCCATTCGGCCGAGGGCGAGGACCATCCGCTGCGCGCCGCTGCGCAGCGCCACAGAGTCGGTCTTCGTGCCATTCGTCGAGGGCCGGTCGACCACAGCAGTCGGGGGCTTCGGTGTCGTGGGGACGGCGCGCGCGGCGCGCGGGGCGGCGGTGCGGGGTGAGGCGGCTGCCGGCTCATGCTCGGCGAGCTGATCGACCGCGGCGGAGAGGTCTGCGATCGCGCGTCGGAGGGTGTCGATCGTCGCGGGGTCGATGGGAATGGGGACGGGGATCTCGACGACCTTCTCGAGGGGCGGCGCCGACGTCGCGGCCGCGAGCTCACGTCGCAGCCTGGCGTTCTCGGCGCGAAGCCGTGAGGCGTCGCCGTCGCTGGGGACGTTCTGGTGTGGTGCGATCGCCGCGGCGATCGCGGCCAGGTCGACGTCGGCGAGCGTCTGTCTCTTATAAACAACTGACGCTGCCGACGATCCGGACTAA
>JASCPG010000098.1 GCA_029960085.1 Microbacteriaceae bacterium PS02067
GGCCGCGGCGGCCTCGGCTCGCGTCGCCGGCGCGGGAGCGCCACCTGCGGCGCGGGCCGCCGGAGCGCTCGCAGCCGCGGCACCCGCTCCCGTGGCGAACGCCGTCCCGATGCCCTTGATCGCCTCCGTGAACTCGCTCGGGATGATCCACATCTTGTTGGACGACCCCTCGCTGATCTTCGGCAGCGTCTGCAGGTACTGGTAGGCGAGGAGCTTGTCATCGGGTCGGCCGGCGTGGATCGCGTCGAACACGTTCTGGATCGCCGCCGCCTCGCCCTCCGCGCGGAGGATGGATGCCTGCTTCTCGCCCTCCGCGCCCAGGATCGCCGCCTGGCGGCGCCCCTCCGCCTCCAGGATCTGGGACTGCTTGGAGCCTTCAGCCGTGAGGATCGCCGCTCGACGGTCGCGTTCGGCGCGCATCTGCTTCTCCATCGAGTCCTGGATGGAGTGGGGCGGATCGATCGCCTTCAACTCGACGCGCGATACGCGCAGCCCCCACTTGCCGGTCGCTTCGTCGAGGACCACGCGGAGCTGTCCGTTGATGTTGTCGCGGCTCGTCAGCGCCTCTTCGAGGTTCAAGCCGCCCACGACGTTTCGGAGGGTCGTGGTCGTGAGCTGTTCGACGGCGGAGAGGTAGTTGGCGATCTCGTAGGTCGCGGCACGGGCATCCGTCACCTGGAAGTACACGACCGTGTCGATCGAGACGACGAGGTTGTCCTCCGTGATGACGGGCTGCGGCGGGAACGACACGACCTGCTCGCGCATGTCGACGAGCGGGCGCAGCCGGTCGATGAACGGCACCAGGATGTTCAGGCCGGGGGAGAGGGTGCGCTGGTAGCGGCCGAGCCTCTCCACGACGCCCGAGTACGCCTGCGGGATGATCCGGATGGATCGGAAGATCACGACGATCACGAAGATCGCGATGACGACGAGCAGGACGATCACGAAGATCTGTCCAGCGAAGGCGCCGATGTCGACCATCAGTCGGTGCTCCTGTCTGTGGGGAGGGAGGTGGGCTCGGGTGCGATCTCGACCATGGCTCCGCGCACCGCCGTGACGACGACGCGGTCGCCCACGACGACGGCGTCGCTCGTGGCCGAGGGGGTCACGGACCAGAGCTCGCCGTTGTCGAGGCGCACCGAGGCGACGTCGTTGACGAAGGGGGCGGTGAGGCGCCCGCCGAGCCCGTACAGGGCATCCACGTTCGTCGGCTGGAGCGCACTCGAGCGATGGAGGGCACGCAAGAGCAGCGGCCGGATCGTGAAGAGCAGGAGCGCGGAGACGGCCGCAGCGGCGACGACCTGGAGCCACCAGGGCCCGCCGAGGAGGTTCACCCCGAGACCGCCGACGAGTGTGCCGGCGGCGAGCATGAGGAACGTGAACTCGAGGGTGAGCAGTTCGATGATGACGAACACGAGCGCGAGGACGAGCCAGGCGATCCACAGATACTGCGTCAGATCCGGCAACATCGCTCCGCTCCTCGTCCTCTCTTCGTGCACCCTAACACTGGGATGCGACCGCCGCGGCGCCCGTGCGCGGCGGGGTGCATTGGTAGTGTCGGATGAGCGTGTCCGGCGCTTCGATCGAGGCACGCGCCACCCGCCACAATGCAGGAGTTCGCCATGTCGCAGCCCATCCCCGCCGGTTCCCTCAGCGGCAGGACCGCCCTCGTCACCGGATCGTCGCGGGGCATCGGCGCCGACACCGTGACCTACATCGCCCAGGCGGGTGCGAACGTCGTGATCAACTTCCGCAACAAGGCTCCGCGCGCCGAGAAGCTCGCCGCGCAGCTGCGCGAGCTCGGCGTCGAGGTGCTCGTCGTCGGCGCGGACCTCACCGACGAGGCATCCGTGCAGGCCATGATGCGCCAGGTCGCGGAGACCTTCGGCGGCCTCGACATCCTCGTCCTCAATGCGTCCGGCGGCATGGAGAGCGGGATGGGTGAGGACTACGCCCTCGTGCTCAACCGCGACGCGCAGCTGAACGTGCTGGATGCCGCCGTGCCGATCATGCCGGACGGGTCGCGCGTCGTGTTCGTCACGAGCCACCAGGCGCACTTCATCCGTACGACCCCGACGATGCCGGAGTACGAGCCGGTGGCGCTCTCGAAGCGCGCGGGCGAGGACGCCCTCCGCGAGCGGATCCCCGGGCTCGCGGAGCACGGGATCGGATTCGTCGTCGTCTCGGGCGACATGATCGAGGGCACGATCACCGCGACGCTCCTCGAGCGTGCGAACCCGGGCGCGATCGCGGGGCGCCGCGAGTCGGCGGGCAAGCTCTACAACGTGTCGGAGTTCGCGGCGGAAGTCGCCCTTGCGGCCGTTGAGCCGATCCCCTCGGACAACACGCGCCTGGTCGGAGATGTGAGCTCGTTCGGAGGCGAGTGATCATGCGTGCCGTCGACATCGAGAAGCTCGTCTCCGTCGGTCGGCCGACGATCGCCCCGGACGGATCGTTCGCCGTCTTCGCGACATCCCGCCCGGACATCGCGGCGAACCGCAACGTCGGCCAGCTGTGGCGCGTCGACCTGCCCGGAGGCGCACCGCGCCGCATCACCCGCGGCGTCGCCGACCGCGCGCCGCAGGTCTCGCCGGACGGAACCCGCATCGCGTTCGTCCGCGGCGATGCGGACGGCAAGGCGCAGGTGTTCGTGATGGATGCCGCGGGTGGGGAGCCCGTGCAGGCGACCGCTGCGCAGAGCGGTGTCGGCGACTATGCCTGGTCGCCGGACGGCGCCACGATCGCTTTCACCGCACGGGTCGCCGAGCGCGGCCGGTACGGCACCGTCGACGGCCTGGATGCCGCGAGCGAGTCGCCGCGCCGCATCACCGGCGTGCGGTGGCATGCCAACGGTCTCGGCTACATGCTCGACCGGCCGTCGCACGTGTTCGTCGTCGAGACGCCCGACCCGGCGGGGGAGCCGTTCTACGATCCGGCCGCCGCCGTGCGTGCCGAGGGGGAGGATGCTCCCGAGCGACGGATCGTCGCGGCGGAGGCGCGCGCGCTCACGAGCGGTCCGACGTCGCACCACGGCGTCGTGTTCACCGGTGACGGGGCGGAGGTCCTGACGATCGTCGACGAGATCGAGTCCGACCGTCGTGACCTTCGCACGCCGGTGCTCGCGCTGCGTGTGGATGGGGCGGGCTCGAGGGAGCTCCTCGGTCGGGACGCAGGATTGTCGGTCGCGGAGATCGCGGTCGCGGACGACGGCACGGTGGCCCTCCTGGCATCCGACCCGGGCCCGTCGGGTATCGACTTCATCGCGCCGAGTGATGCGCTGTACCTCCTGGAGGACGGTGGCCCGCGCCGGGTCACCGACCCCGACGCGATCGACGTCGGCGAAGCGGGCTCGCACATCACCCCCGTCGGTGCGGACTTCCTCCTTCAGAACCGCACCCGCGGGCGCGTGGAGCTCGTCCGGGTGACGCGTGCCGGTGAGGTCGCCGTCGTGCTGGACGGTGATGTCGAGGTCGGCGGACACGCGGCCGCGGGGGAGCGGATCATCGCCTCGGTGGCGTCGCCTGTCTCCGCAGGCGAGCTCGTCGTCGTCGGAGGCGACGTGCTCACCGACCTCGGTGCACCGCTCGCGGCCGGCCGCATCGTCGTTCCCGAGGAGCGCGAGATCACCGGTCGCGACGGCTATCCCGTCCACGGCTGGGTCGCGACGCCGGAAGGGGAGGGGCCGTTCCCGGTCATCCTGCAGATCCACGGTGGGCCGTATGCCAGTTACGGAATACACGCCTTCGATGAGACGCAGGTGTTGGTGGATGCCGGGTATGCCGTCGTCTACTGCAACCCACGGGGGAGTGCGGGCTACGGTCGCGCCCACGGCCGCAGCATCCGCCAGGCGATGGGCACGCTGGACTTCCATGACGTGTTGGACTTCCTGGACGGGGTGCTGGCAGGCGATGCGCGGCTCGACAGCAGCCGCGTCGGCATCATGGGCGGCTCGTACGGCGGCTACCTGACGGCCTGGATCATCGCGCAGGAGCACCGCTTCGCCGGCGCGATCGTCGAGCGCGGCTTCCTCGATCCGACGAGCTTCCAGGGCACGAGCGACATCGGCTCGTTCTTCGGCGACGAGTACGTCGGCGTGGACCCCGCTCAGATCGCGGCGCAGAGCCCCATGGCCGTCGTCGGAGATGTCGTCACGCCGACGCTCGTGCTGCACTCCGAACTCGACTTCCGCTGCCCGCTGGAACAGGCGACCCGCTACTACAGTGCGCTGAAGCGCCAGGGCACGCCCGCCGAGATGCTGGTGTTCCCGGGGGAGGATCACGAACTGACGCGCTCCGGCCGTCCGCGCCACCGCGTCGAGCGGTTCGACGCGGTGCTCGACTGGTGGCAGCGGCACCTGCCCGTGGGTTGAGCGGCAGGCATCCCTTCACGCAGAAGCGCCCCGGTGCATCCAATGGATGCCCGGGGCGCGTCTGCGTCGGTGCGGTTACTTGCCGAACGAGAACGCGCGGAAGATGTTCA
>JASCPG010000099.1 GCA_029960085.1 Microbacteriaceae bacterium PS02067
ACAACCATGACCGCCGGCACTCATCGCTCGGATACCTCGCACCGGTCGACTACGCTCGGCAATGCACCCATCAACTGGAAACCGACGACTCGCACAGCGACCGGACCGAATGAAGGGGGCGGCCCACCGTCGTGGTGGGCGCGGATGTTCCGGCGGCGCGGAAACGACGAAGGACCCGGCGACCGGGGTCGCGCGGGTCCTTCGTGACGTGGGGTGCTCAGCCGATGTAGTCGGCGAGGTCCTGCTCGAGGGCGAACTTCGGCTTGGCGCCGATGATCGTCTTCTCGACCTGGCCCTTGTTGAAGACCTTCATTGCCGGGATCGACGTGATCTGGTACTCCATGGCGAGCTGCGGGTTCTCGTCGACGTTGAGCTTCAGAACCGTGATCTTCTCGGGGTTCTCGGTCTGGATCTCGTCGAGGATGGGGCCGACCATGCGACAGGGTCCGCACCACGCCGCCCAGAAGTCCACCAGGACGGGGCCTTCGGCGTCGATGACGTCCTGCTGCCAGGTGCTCTCACTCGTGGCCTTGGCGGTCATATGTCTGTCTCCTTAGGAATCGACACGTGGGTGTCAGAGGGGAAAACGCAGCGGATGCCGCAATTGTTCCGCGCTCAGGCGGGGGTCGGCAGCCCGTCGATCAGTGCGGCGTCCTGCGCGGGGGCACCCGCGTCGCCGCGCGCGGCGAGGTAGTGCTCGAGGTCGAGGGCGGCGACCGTGCCGCTGCCGGCCGCGGTGACGGCCTGGCGGTAGGTCGGGTCGATGACGTCGCCCGCGGCGAAGACACCGGGGACGGAGGTCTTCGAGGTGCGGCCGTCGACCCACACGGTGCCGTGCTCGGTGATGTCGAGGACGTTGTGCACGAGGTGCGTGCGGGGGTCGTAGCCGATCGCGACGAACACGCCGTCGAGGGCGAGGTCGCGCTCGGACCCGTCGACGGTGTCGCGCAGACGCACGCCGGTCACGGCATCCTCACCCAGGACGTCGATGACCTCGGCGTTCCAGACGAACTCGATCTTCTCGTTGGCCTTGGCGCGGTCCTGCATGATCTTCGAGGCACGCAGCTCGTCGCGACGGTGGATCACGTAGACCTTCGAGGCGAACTTCGTGAGGAACGTCGCCTCTTCCATCGCGGAGTCGCCGCCGCCGACGACGGCGATGACCTTCTCGCGGAAGAAGAAGCCGTCGCACGTGGCGCAGTACGAGACGCCACGGCCCGACAGGCGGGTCTCGCCCTCGATGCCGATCTTGCGGGGCGCGGAACCGGTGGCGAACACGATCGCCTCGGCCTCGTGCGTCTCGCCGCGGCCGAGCGTGACGGTCTTGATGTCGCCCGAGACGTCGAGCGACACGACGTCGTCGTACACGACCTCGGCGCCGAACTTCTCGGCCTGCTCCTGCATCTTGGTCATGAGGTCGGGGCCCATGATGCCCTCGGGGAACCCGGGGAAGTTCTCGACCTCGGTCGTGTTCATCAGCTCTCCGCCGGCCTCGACCGAGCTGGCGACGACGAGGGGCGACAGGTTCGCGCGCGCCGCGTAGATCGCCGCGGTGTAGCCCGCCGGACCCGAGCCGATGATGATGACCTTGCGCACGATGATTCCTCTCTTCGTCTGGGCGATGTTCGCGCCCGGACAGTTCAACCCATGGTAGCCGCGTGGCATTCCACGGACCGGGGGCTCACCGGCCCGGCAGGAAGCGGCGGACGGCACGGAACGCCACGCCCAACTCGGGGGTGCGAAACAGGGCCAGGATGCCGCCGTAGACCAGCAGTGTCACACCGCCGATGAGCGCGGCGCCGAGGAGTCCGGGGAGACGCTCGGAGACGGCCCACCCCTCGACCCCGCCGAGAAGGAGGAAGACGGCCCACCCCGCGGCCGCTGCAGGGACGGCCGCGAGCAGGAAGCGCAGGACTCCGCGGAACGCCGCACCGAGACCGAGCGGACCGATCTTCCGCCGCAGGAGGGTGATCGCGAGTGCGAACTGCAGGATGTTCGCCACGGACTGTCCGAGGGCGATCGCGAAGGCGAGCCAGGTCAGGGGCAGGATGCCGGCGTGGACGAGCGCCGACGCGGCCAGAGCCGTCGCGATGACGAGCGCCGCCTGCACGAGCGTGTACACGAAGGGAGTGCGGGTGTCCTTGAGGGCGTAGAAGGTGCGCTGGATGCCGAACTGGAACGACAGCGGCAGGAGCGCGAGCAGGTACGCGCCTAGGACCCAGGCGAAGGCGACGGCGTTGTCCGGCGTTGTCGTGAACAGGCGCGCCAGCGGCACGGAGGCCACGGCCATCGCGGCGAGGATGCCGACCATGAAGATGCCGACGGTCCGGGTGAGCGAGGACAGGTCGGCGGTGACCGCATCCGTCCGTCCCTCCGCGACGTGCTCGCTGAGCTTCGTGTAATACGGGGTCCCGAGGGAGAGGACGATGACGGAGAACGGGAGCATGAACAGGAGCCACGCGTTCTGCAGCGTCGCCCCGGCCGCCGCGGGACCCGAGGCGGCACCCACGATGTTGATCTGGAAGGCGCCGGCGATCTGCCCGACGACGACCATGAGGAACGTCCAGCCGGCGAGGCGGCCGATCTGGCGGAGGCCGATGCCCCGCCAGCCGAAGTCGGGCCGCACGTGCAATCCCGCTCGCCGCCAGAACAGGAACAGGATGCCGGCCTGCACGACGATCCCGAGGGTCGCGGTGCCGCCCATCAGCGCGATCATGCCCGCCGTCCAGCCCGAGGCCGACTCGTAGGTGCCGAACAGCACGATGAAGACGCCGAAGCCCGCGATCGAGATCAGGTTGTTCACGATCGGCGACCAGGCGAACGGCCCGAAGATGCGGTTCGCGTTGAGGATCTCGCCCACGAGCGCGTACAGCCCGTAGAAGAGCAGCTGCGGCAGACACCAGTAGGCGAGGGCGAGGGTGAGCGTCTTCGCCGCCGGGTCGGTGAACCTCCCCGCGTAGATCTCCACGAGCACGGGCGCCGCCACGACGGCGACGATCGTGACGACCAGCAGGGCGAGGACGCCCAGGGTCAGCAGTTTCGACACGAAGGCGCTGCCGCGGTCGTCGTGCGTCTTCACGGCCTTGACGATCTGCGGGACGATCACCCCGGCGAGGAGCCCCGAGGAGATGAGCGCGAACACCGAGTTCGGCAACTGGTTCGCGATCGCGAACGAGTCCGCAGCCTTCGCGCCGACGGTGCCGACGGCGACCGTGAGCACGATGTTGCGGATGAGTCCCGTGATGCGGGACGCCATAGTGCCGGCGGCGACGGTGGCGCTCGCGCGTCCGAGGCCGGCCATCAGGGGGCCACCGGCATCCGCTTGCGCCGTCGGACCGTCCGGATGACGCCGAGGACGAGGAGGGCGGACACGAGGACGGTGAGGATGACGAGGGCCACCGACTCCCATTCGGCGCGCACCGACACCTCGACGGTCTCGCTCCGCCCGATATCGACGCCGGACGGGGTGCGCAGCTGCAGGTCGACGGAGGATTCGCCGCT
This sequence comes from Microbacteriaceae bacterium PS02067, assembly GCA_029960085.1. Classification (GTDB taxonomy): domain Bacteria; phylum Actinomycetota; class Actinomycetes; order Actinomycetales; family Microbacteriaceae; genus Microbacterium. The sequence continues at coordinate 3,502 of JASCPG010000099.1, forward strand.
GCCCACGAGGGCGGAGACGGGGATCGCGACGCGGCTGGTCTGCTGGGCGCCGATCTCGACCTCGGTCGTCGACTCGATCACCAGACGCGCGTCACCGGGCGAGGCGAGCAGGTCGACACGGGCCGGCCACGGCAGGTCGTTGCGGACGGTGAAGACGAGGGGCGCGGAGGTCCCGGCGAGGGTGATGGGGCCGCCGAGGACGAGGGCGACGCCGTCGGTCCAGGTGGCGATGCGCTCGCGCTGCGCCTGGATCGCGGCATCCCATCCCTCGCGGTCGTCGAGCCACGCGTTTCCGAGCAGCTGCAGCTCGGTCGCCCGCTCCGACGAGGTGAGCAGCGTCGGGTCGCCGAGCACACCCGAGATGCGCTGCAGACCGCCCTGCGCGGCGCGGAACCCGTCGATCACCGCGACGCGGTCCTGGTCGGCGGGGACGGAGTCGACGTCGACCGCAGTGGCGGGAGCCGCGAGGAGGCCGTCGAGATCGGTCGCCGTCCAGCCGGGGAGCCCGGTCGCCGCGTCGATCGCGCCGCGCAGGGCAGCCTGGGACCGACCGTTCGCGCGGTCGACCGTGACGAGCAGGGGGTCGGCGAGGTCGCCTACGGCCGCCCGCGCCGTGAACTCCGCCAGGAGCGCTCCGCGGGCGGTGTCGGCATCGGTCGCGGAGGCGTCCTCGAGCAGGCGCGAGAGGCCGGCGTCGTAGACGAGCAGGTCCGTGTCGGCCGAGACCGCGTGCGCCCCGGCATCCGATCGCACCACCGAGCTCGGCAGGAGCGTGACGGGCGCGTCATCGCCGCCCGTCACGGCGCCCAGGGCGGCGACGGTCTCGGCGCCGGCAGCGGCTCTGGCGCGAGGAAGGCCTCCGTGTCCCCCAGCGGCGGCGGCGCAAACGCGTCGGATCCTCGACCGTCGACGCCCCGGCAGCGGTCGCACCGAATCTCGTGTGGGCGGTGGACTTCCAGT
>JASCPG010000009.1 GCA_029960085.1 Microbacteriaceae bacterium PS02067
GAGTGCGGCCGTCGGTGCCGCGAACGGCAGGGCACCCGGAGCGCCCGGGGCGCCGGCCCCGCCGGGCGCACCCGGCGCCCCGGGCACACCCGCGGGGCCGACAATACCCGGGGAGGTGACGGTCGCCGCCAGTCGGTCGTCGCGCCACCGCTCCCACTGGGCGAGCTTGTCGAGAAGAGCGCCCACCACCGAGAACAGCCATGCCCACGTCGCCGGATCGAGGGTGGAGACGTCGCGCTGGAGGTAGAGGAAGAGCCAGTCGTCGACGATCTCGACGTCGAGCGCCGCGGCGTGGTCGACGAATCGCGCCATGATGTCGGGTGTGAAGAGGTACAGCGCGTCGCGCTCGTAACCCTGCGGGCAGTACAGCGCGAAGTGCTGATCGAAGTCGCCCTCGAGGCTGAGGCGCTGGTGCTTGTCGAACGCCGCCGGCAGGTTCGAGCCGAACAGGCCGTTGTTGCCCACGGCATCCAGCACGATGTGCGGCAGGGGTGTCGACAGCTTCACCGCGACGTACCCCCAGCGGTGCGTGGTCTGCTCCTTGCCCGACCCGGTCGTGTACCGATAGTTCGCGAACTCCACGAGTCGCGGCGTCGTCCCGCGCACGATGTCGGTCGCCGTGCGAGAGCTGCCGAGACCGAAGATGAGGCCCGGCAGCGGGGGGTTCCGCGCCTCGGGGTACCAGGCCATCCCGTTCGTCTTCGCGAAGCGGTCGAGCCGGTACCAGCGCGCGGCGCCGGTGCCGCGGACGAGGCGGGCGATGCCGAAGCCGCCGCCGACCAGAATCAGGATCAGCACCAGGAACGGGACGAGTGCCAGCACCCCCATGCCGGAGCCGCCGCTCGTGCTCATCTGCACAAAGACGCCCAGGATCCCCGAGAACACGGTGCCGAACATCACCAGGAAGATCCCGCCGACGACGATCCCGACGATGAGGCCCACCGTGTTCGTCGCCGGCGCGCGGCCGGAGCGGCGCAGTTCCCGCACGTACGCCCGAGCGGTGTGCGCGTCGACGGGCTCGGTCAGGGGGCGAGGGTCGAACGGAGCCGGTTCCGAGGGGGCGCTCATTCCGACACGGTACCGCCGCGTGCGCGCTCCAGCACACGTTCGACGAGCCAGTCCGAGTAGCGCCCGGGAGACCACCCGCTCTGCACCACGAGCTGCTGGTACCCCTCCGGCGACATCAGGAACGACAGCTCGTCGGCGAGCTCGTCCGCGCTCCGGGTCTGCCGTGGGGCGGGGATGAGGCCGCGCCCCGCGAGTTCGCCGACCAGCCGGCGGTAGTCGGCGCGGCGGTGGGCGAGCATCCCCTGCAGCGCCTCCGCGACGAGCTCGTCCGAGCCCGCGGCGCCGAGCAGGACGGTCCACAGCGCGTGCGCCCGCGCGTTGGCATCCACGATCCGCTCGATCACGACGGGCAGGAAGCCGGCATCGTCGAGGGCGGTGACGTCGGCTCCTGCTTCGGTGTCGGTGAGTGAATCGGCGCCCTCGGTGCCCGAGAAGACGAGCTCGAACGCGGCGATCAGCAGCGCCGGCTTCGTGCCCGCGGCCTTCACCGTCTCGACGGAGACGCCGGCTTCTGCGGCGATCGTCGCGAAGGTCGCGGCCTGGAAGCCGCGCCGCGCGAAGACCGCCGCGGCTGCCTGCAGCACGCGGCGTCGGGTCTGGGCCGCCTGGGCCGCCCGGAGATCGGAGTGATAGGCGCGAGGAGCGGATCCCACTATTGACTACCCTAACGGTGTGGTGAATACTCTGACAGGTAACTCAAACCTATCATCGCGAACGTCTCACTCTGGAGGATGCCCCGTGTCGACCTACCTGATCACGTGCACGCCGGCGCACGGCCACATCGCCCCGCTGCTCACCATCGCGCGGCACCTGCGGGGGCGCGGGCACCGCGTCCGCATGCTCACCAGTGAGCGCTATGCGGCGCGCGTGCGTGCCGCAGATGTCGAGTTCCTCCCGCTGCCCGCAGCCGCCGACGTCGACCTGGACGAACCGGATGCCGCGTTCCCCGAGCGCCGGGGTCTGCGCGGCCCCGCGGCGTTGCGCTTCGACATGATCAACCTGTTCCTCGCTCCCGGCGAGGCGCAGCTCGACGCCGTGCGCGCCGCGCTGCGGGAGGCTCCCGCCGATGCCGTGCTCACGGAGCCGCTGTTCGTCGGAGCGGCCCTCCTGAACGAGCTGCCGCGCACTGAGCGTCCGCCGGTGGTGGCGCTCGGTATCTTCCCACTCGGGGTGAAGAGCCGCGACACCGCGCCGTTCGGACTGGGCGTGCCGCCGGGCCGAGGCGCCCTCGCGCGGTGGCGGAATGCCGCTCTGACGCTGTTCGCGGAGAAGGCGGTGTTCGGCGCTGTCGCACGCGAGGCGGACGAACTCGCTCGGCGCACCGTCGGACGGCCCTTCAGCCGGTTCTTCCTGGACTGGCACAGCGCCGCCGATGCGGTCGTGCAGTTCACGGTGCCAGCGTTCGAGTATCCGCGTTCCGACCTTCCCGCGAACGTGCATTTCGTGGGAGCACTGCCGCCGACCGCGCCGGCCGTCGACCTGCCGGAGTGGTGGGGCGACCTCGACGGCTCGCGCCCCGTGGTCCACGTGACACAGGGGACGATCGCCAACGCGGACTTCTCGCAGCTGATCGGGCCGACGCTCGAGGCGCTCGCGGGCGACGACGTCCTCGTCGTCGCGTCCCTCGGGGGTCGCCTCGGTGGCGCGCTCGGGCCGGTCCCGGCCAATGCGCGCACGGCCGCCTATCTCCCCTACGACCGGCTGCTGCCGCTCACCGACGTCGTCGTCACGAACGGCGGGTACGGCGGGGTCCAGCAGGCGCTCGCACAGGGCATCCCGCTCGTCGTCGCGGGAAAGACGGAGGACAAGGTCGAAGTCGCCGCCCGGGTCGGCTGGTCGGGCGCCGGCTTCGACCTGCGCACGAACACGCCGAGCGCGGCTCGGGTGGGAGCGGCGGTGCGGCGGGTGCTCTCCGACGATCGGTACCGGCGGCGGGCGCGCGACCTGGCCGGCGCGTATGCGCAGGCATCCGCTCTCGACGGCCTCGACCGGGTGCTCGAGACGACGCGGAGTGCTGCGGAAGCGCGGTCGTCGTCGATCCGGTAGACTGCCGTGGTTGTCCGTCTGCGCGCATGCGTATCGGCGGGCACGTGCATCAACCCTCCTGATGCCGGGAAGTGCCCGGCATCCGTTCTAGTCCGAAGGAGGTGGGTTAGTGACGCACTCACACCAGTACGAGCTCATGGTCATCCTCGACCCCGAGATCGACGAGCGTCAGGTCGCCCCCAAGCTCGACGGATTCCTCAAGGTGATCACCGGCGACGGTGGCACGATCGAGAACGTCGACATCTGGGGCAAGCGTCGCCTGGCGTACGAGATCCAGAAGAAGAACGAGGGCATCTACGCCGTCGTGAACTTCACCGCCACGAGCGCGACCACTCAGGAGCTCGACCGTCAGCTGAAGCTGAACGAGCAGATCATGCGTACCAAGGTCCTGCGTGCCGAGGAGGCGATCGCTCAGGTCGCCGCCGAGAAGGAGCGCGCCGAGGCCAAGGCCGCCCGCAAGGCAGCGAAGGCGTAACGGACGATGGCCGGCGAAACCGTCATCACCGTCGTGGGCAACCTCACGGCAGACCCCGAGCTGCGCTACACGCAGAACGGCCTGCCCGTCGCGAACTTCACGATCGCGTCGACGCCCCGCACGTTCGACCGTCAGGCGAACGAGTGGAAGGACGGCGAAGCGCTGTTCCTCCGCGCCTCGGTGTGGCGTGACTTCGCCGAGCATGTCGCAGGGTCGCTGACGAAGGGCTCCCGTGTCATCGCGACCGGGCGTCTGAAGCAGCGTTCCTACCAGGACAAAGAGGGCAACAACCGTACGGCGATCGAACTCGAGATCGACGAGATCGGCCCCTCGCTGCGGTACGCGACGGCTCAGGTCACGCGCGCCGCGTCGTCCGGTGGTGGCGGCAACTACGGGGGCGGCCAGCAGTCGCGCCCGCAGGTGCAGCAGGAGGAGCCGTGGGCAACGCCCGGCTCCGCCGCTCCGGATGCCTGGTCTGCGCCCGGCTCCTACGGCGACGACACGCCGTTTTGACGCGGCGCGGGTCAATGCGGCGCAGCCGCGTTGACGCGCGATCGGGTCAAGGTTGAGCGAGGCCCGCAGGGCCGAGCCGAAACCCTCGCAAGATTCGAGGATGCACGGGTCACCGGCATCCATCAACACCGTAAGGAAACACAATGGCTGGAAAGGCTACCGGCGATCGCCGCAAGCCGCGGAAGGGCGCGAAGGCCGCCGCTCCCGCGAAGGCGATCCGCGTCGGCGTCATCGATTACAAGGATGTCGCGACGCTTCGCAAGTTCATCTCGGAGCGCGGCAAGATCCGCGCCCGCCGTATCACCGGTGTCTCGGTGCAGGAGCAGCGTCTGATCGCCAAGGCGATCAAGAACGCGCGCGAAATGGCGCTCCTGCCTTACGCCGGCGCTGGCCGCTAAGGGGCATCCATCATGGCAAAGCTGATTCTCACGAACGAGGTTGCCGGGCTCGGAAGCGCCGGCGATGTCATCGAGGTCAAGAACGGGTACGCCCGCAACTACCTCATCCCCCAGGGCTTCGCCGTGGCGTGGACCCGCGGTGGCGAAAAGCAGGTGGCGTCGATCCGCGCCGCCCGTGACGCCCGCGCGATCCACGTGCACGAAGAGGCCGTGGCGCTCAAGGATGCCCTCGAGGCCGCCAAGGTCAAGCTCGCCGTCAAGGCCGGCAAGGAAGGTCGCCTCTTCGGCGCCGTCAAGCCCGCCGATGTCGCCGACGCCGTCAAGGCTGCCGGTCTGGGCGAGCTCGACAAGCGCAAGATCCACATCACCGCTCCGATCAAGGCCGTCGGCGAGCACGAGGCGACCGTTCGCCTGCGTGACGACCTGACCGCCGTGATCACCCTTCAGGTGGTCGCCGCGAAGTAATCCCCGGCGGCTCGGCCGCTGATGCACGGATGCCGTGCCCCTGTCCTTCGGGACGGAGGCACGGCATCCGTCGTTTCGCGGCTGCGCCGGCGGTCCGTACCGTTGTCGAAGGAATCGAAGATCACCTTTCGGCGACTTGACAAATCGCCTGGTCGTTCCCGACCGATACGGATTTGTCCCCCGTTTTGTCCCCAGGTCGGGCGTGTCGCGTCAACCTTCAACCCACACTTCAATCACATTGTGAATCCACAGGGTGTGGAACAAAAAAGACCAGGTCAACTCAGAAATAACGATCTTCCGAAGCTGAGTTTTCGCCCAGTTTCCACAGGTTCTGTACACAGGCGTCCCGGCGTTTCGCGCAGACTCTCCACAAAGTTATCCACAGGCCGGTTTGCGGGTGTCGGACCCGGTGCCTAGCGTGGCGTGTGGCTCGGAAGACGGGTCGGGGAAGAGGGGCGTGCATGTCGATCGCGGACATCTCGGAGGAGCGTCTCGGCGGCCCGTCGGAGCGTGGCAACGAGCGCACCCCGCCGCACGATCTGCTCGCCGAACAGTCCACCCTCGGCGGCATGCTGCTGTCGCCGGATGCCGTGGCCGACGTCGTCGAGTCGATTCGCGGCACCGACTTCTACATCCCGAAGCACGAGCTGATCTTCGAGGCGATTCTGAGCCTCTACTCGCACGGCGAGCCGACCGACGTCGTCGCCGTGACCGACGAGCTCATCAAGACCGGCGACCTGCTGCGTGCCGGCGGCGCCGACTACCTGCACTCGCTGACCTCGATCGTCCCCACGGCGGCGAACTCGTCGTACTACGCGTCGATCGTCCGTGAGCGGGCGCTGCTGCGCCGGCTCGTCGAGGCCGGCACCCGCATCGTGCAGATGGGCTACAACGGCCAGGGCGAGGCGCTCGATCTCGTCAACAACGCGCAGGCCGAGATCTACTCGGTGACCGGTGCGGAGCAGTCCGAGGATTACGTCGCCCTCGATGTCGCCGTCGGTGCCGCGATGGAGGAGATCGAGGCGGCGCGCGGGCGCGACGGTCAGATGACGGGCATCCCCACGGGGTTCGCCGGGCTCGATCAGCTGACGAACGGACTGCACCCCGGGCAGATGATCGTCGTCGCGGCCCGCCCCGCGATGGGTAAGTCGACGCTCGCTCTCGACTTCGCGCGCGCAGCGGCGATCAAGAACAATCAGCCGACGATCTTCTTCTCCCTCGAAATGGGCAAGACCGAGATCGCGATGCGCCTCATGAGCGCCGAGGGCGCCGTGCCGCTGCAGTCGATGCGCAAGGGCTCGCTCGACACCCGCGACTGGACGACGATCGCGTCGACGCGCGGCCGCATCAACGACGCGCCGCTGTACATCGACGACAGCCCGAACATGACGCTCGTCGAGATCCGTGCGAAGTGCCGCAAGCTGAAGCAGCGCGTGGGGCTCAAGATGGTCGTCATCGACTACCTGCAACTCATGACCTCGGGCAAGCGCGTCGAGTCGCGCCAGCAGGAGGTCTCGGAGTTCTCGCGTGCGCTGAAGCTGCTCGCCAAGGAGCTGCAGGTGCCCGTGATCGCCCTGTCGCAGCTGAACCGTGGCCCCGAGCAGCGCGCCGACAAGAAGCCCGCCATCAGCGACCTGCGTGAGTCGGGATCGATCGAGCAGGATGCCGACATGGTGATCCTTCTGCACCGCGAGGCCGCCTACGAGAAGGACAGCCCCCGCGCCGGCGAGGCCGACCTCATCGTCGCCAAGCACCGCAACGGCCCGACCGACACGGTCACGGTCGCGTTCCAGGGCCACTTCTCGCGGTTCACGGATATGGCCCCGGGCGACTTCGAGCCTGTCGGATCCCGATGATCATTGCGTAAACCGCGATATCGACCGGGCTACTTTGCATTTACGCAAAGTAAGGCTCGGATGTAGGTTCCACGTGGAGATGGCATTGTCTACCGCAAGATGGCCCACAGTTGGCCATTGGGCCAGGTCTCGTGGACGGATCGTGTGTATTGATCTGGGGTAGAGGAATGGCGGGGGGCGTGAGGAACGAACTGGTGACAGGTTCGGTTTAGGCCGCGAGTGTGAGCGGCTCGGCTAGCTTGGCTTCGAACTCGATGGGCGTCAAGCCGCCGAGGGTGTCCTGGGCTCGTTGGCGGTGGTACTTCCGTTCGATCCAGACCACGATGGCCAGCCGCAGCTCCTGCCGGCTCGTCCACCGCTGCTGGTTGAGCACGTTCGTCTGCAGTAGTGACCAGAACGATTCCATGGCCGCGTTGTCCCCCGCGGCGCCGACGCGTCCCATCGATCCGACCATGTCGTGCCGGCGCAGTTCGCGGGCCATGGCCCGGCTGCGGAACTGGCTGTCCCTGTCGGCGTGCAGGATGCATCCGGCGACCTCACCGCGGCGGGCCACGGCGTTTCGGACGGCGTCGACGGCGAGTTTCGCGGTGATCCGGTCCGAGATCGAGTACCCGACGATCCGGTTGGAGAACACGTCTTTGATCGCGCAGCAGTAGAGCTTGCCTTCGCTCGTCCAGTGCTCCGTGATATCCGTGAGCCACAGCCGGTTGGGCGCGTCGGCGCGGAACACGCGCTGGACGTGGTCGTCGAACACGGGCGGCCCGGCCTTCTTCCCCTTCCCACGTCGCCGGCGCTGCGCGGATGAGAGAAGCCCGGCCTGCGAGCACAGCTTCCACGCCGTCCGCCGGCTCATTCGCCACCCCGCTCGCCGGGCTTCGTCGGCGAGGTATCGGTAGCCGAACGTCGGGTCGTCGTGGTGAGCGTCATGCAGTGCGTTAATCCGATACGCGCGGAGCACGTCCGCTTCCCGGATCGGGTCGTTGCGCCACCGGTAGTAGGGCTGTCTTGCGAGCTTCAGAACCCGGCACGACACCGTCACGGGAATCCCCGCGTCGGCGAGCTCAGACACGAGCGGGTACGTCATTTTGGGGAGCCACCGAGCCGCAGGTTCGCCTGCGACAGATACGCCGCAGCCCTTCTGAGCACCTCGTTCTCCTGCTCGAGCAGTCGGATCCGCTTCTTCAACTCCCGCGCCTCGGCGGCATCGGCGGCGGTCTGACCGGGCCGGTTGCCGTCTTCGACATCCGCTTGGCGGAGCCAGTTCTGCAGCGTCGCCTCGCTGATACCGAAGTCGGTGCCGATCTGTTTGATAGTGACGCCGCTCCCACGGCGCCGAGCGACCGCGACGACGTCCTCGCGGAACTCTCTGGGATAGGGACCAGGCATGATGACATCCTCCCCGCCAGCGCCTCCCGGCACTAACGATCAGTTGTCACCGATCCGTTCCTCACGCCCCCCGGCCAGGGCTGGGACGTCGGTCTGATGGGTGGTGGCGGGGCGCCACCAGGCGGGCGCTCAACCTTCAAGCCGACGGGACGCGCGGTCAGCGTGTCTGCCGGGGATGGTGAGGAGGGCGACGGAGCCGATCACGATGGCGGTGCCGGTCCAGCCGAGCACGCTCTGGGTCTCCTGCAAGAGCCCGACGGACAGGACGATCCCGAAGACGGGCACGAGAATCGTCCATGTTGTGAGGATGTCGAGCCGGGACCGTTGCGTCTCCGTGTACCAGGCGACGGTGGTCGCGGCGGTGCCGGCCAGGGACATCCACAGCAGGGAGAGCACGAATCCCGGCGTCCATTCAATGACCGGCGGACCTTCGACGATCGCGGCGGCGACGAGGAGGATCCCGCCGCCGAGCAGCAGCTGCACGGTGGCGACGAGGAACGGGTCGGCGCGCACGGCGCGGCTGATGAGGGTGCCGGCGGTGACGGCGGCGGCGGCGGTGAGGGACAGCCATGCCCCGGTCCCGGCGCCGGCGGGCAGCACGATGAGCAGGAGTCCGGCGAGCCCGGTGAGCATCGCGGCCACCGATCGCAGGGAGGGACGTTCGCGGTAGAGCCACCAGGCGGGCAGCAGGATGAGGACGGGCTGGACGTTGGCCAGCACGGACGCGACGCCCGTTGTCAGGCCGATGGTGCCGCCGAACATGGCGGCGTAGGCGATGGCGACGTTCACGACGCCGAGCACGCCGATCAGCGTCCAACTGCGTACCTCGCGGGGGACGGGCGCGCGGCGGATGACAGTGAGGATCAGCAGAGCGGCACCGGCGACGAGGGCGCGCAGTGCTGCGAGCCACAGCAGCGGCGCATCTTGCAGCCCGACGCTGATCGCGACGAAGCAGGACCCCCACGCGAAGGTGATCCACAGCATCCGCCACGGGCTCGGCGCCCGCCGTCCGGTGCCGGCCGCGGTGGGGGTGCTCATGCGTCGTCGTCGGGGGGCGGGTTCGTGTGGTCGTGACGGGTCTGTTCACGGTGTCGTCCGTGGCCTCCGTGTCCGCGGTGGCTGAACAGGTGCAGTAGGGCGATCACGATGATGCCGGCGTAGGGGGCGGCCGCGGCGAGGTGGGTCCAGTGGTCGATGACCAGGTAGATGACGATCCCGGCGACGGCAAGCGCGATGATCCCCCAGATCCACACGCGTCCAGGGCGGGGCGGTCCGGCGTGCGGGGTGGTCATGACCGCTCCGCGGCGAGGAAGTCGTGTCTCATGCCGGGGGTGTTGTCGGTGAGACGGATGGAGGCGGCGGAGTCGGTGACGGTGCCGGTGAGGGCACGGATCGCGTCGATGGTTTCGGGGACGACGATCGCCTCGTTGCACACCTGGTAGGTGAGGTATGCCTCGTCGCCGTCGACGGTGACGAGGTCTTCCCAGACCGCGACTTCCCACATGTCCCCGCGGGGTCGGCCGAAGTCGCGCATCAGTTCGACCGTGGAGTTGAGGGCGACGAGCCCGTCGGACATGCGGATGAACGCGATGCGGGGGGCGGCGCGCAACGCGTCGAGGATCGGGTCGCGTGAGGCGCGGCGGGTCAGCTGCAGGGTCCAGTAGTGGTTGTGGGTATGCGTGCACGCGCCCTTCGCGGCGATCGTGACCACGTCCAGGCCGGGAATCACGGTGCGCGCGTCCGGGCCCTGGTGGGAGGGAATGACCGGTTCGGGAACCATCGTGTTCATGATGCCGCCCAGGTGCGATTCCCATGGGTCGGGGTGAGGCGGGCGGCGGATCTGATGCGCCAGTCGGTGATGATGTCCGCGACGCCAGTCAACTGCATGTCGGGTTGGGCGTGGACGGCGTCGGCGACCCTCTTGCCGATCACGCCGTATCCGTTGACGCCGACTTTGATCCTGTCCCATCTCCCTTTCCCCTTTTCATGGTGTTCTCGAGGCCGCGCACGGGTTAGTGGCGGGGCCGGCGGCGCCGCAGAGTCCACAGCAGGTAGCCGCCGAGCGCGCCGATCGTGCCGGTCCCGGCGCCGATCAGGACGCCTTCCCGGGAGCGCCATTTCGTGTTCCCGCCGACGAGGGTGCCGATCCCGCCGATCAGCGCGGCGGCGATCATTCCCGCGACGACACGGTTGCCGACGCGTTCGGCGCGCCCGACGAGAGGTTCCAGCTCCGTCGCGCGCAGGTGCACCTCGAACCCGCCGTCTTCGAGGAGATGCCGGAGCCGGCTCAGGGTGGCGGGCAGCTCGGTGAGCAGTGCCCCGGTGTCGGCTCCCGCGCGCGCCCATCGCCGGGCCAGAGCCGGCAGGGACAGCTGGGCGCGGGTGAGCTGCTCAGCGTAGGGCTGCAGGGCGTCGAGCATCTGGAAGTCCGGATCCAGCCGCGCCGCGGTCCCTTCGGCCATCATCAGCACTTTGAACAGCAGCGCCGTCTCCTGCGGAAGGTGCAGCTGGTGCTGCTGCAGGATGCCGAGCAGCTGCTGGAGCATGGTTGCGAGGCTGATCTCCGACAGCGAACGGCCCCGGTAGCGGGCCGTGAACGCGGTGATCGCCTGCCGCAGCCCTGCCCGGTCGACGACGTCGGCGGTCCGGGAGAGTTCTATCAGGGCGGTGGTGAGGGCGTCCGGGTCGTCGCGGGTGAAGGCGAGCACGATGCCGGCGAGGCCGTCCGTGGTCTGTTCGGTGAGCTCCCCGACCATCCCGAAGTCGATCAGCGCGAGCGCGCCGTCGGGCTGCACGAACATGTTCCCGGGATGGGGGTCGGCATGGAACAACCGGTTGTCGAACACCATCGTGAGCACGATGTCGGCACCCAGCCGCGCGAGTGCGACCCGGTCGATGCCGGCGGCGTCCAGGCCCTCCAGGTCGTCGATCCGCACCCCGCTCATCCGCTCCAGGGTCAGCACGCGCGAGGTCGTGGTCTCCCCGTGCACGCGGGGAATCCGCACCCGCGCCGCGTGGGCGAACTCCTGCGCGAACCGTTCGGCGTTGCGGGCCTCCTGCAGGTAGTCCAGCTCGGCACGCAGCGTGCGGGAGAACTCCTCCACCAGCCCGGGCAGGTCGTACTGCCGGATGGCATCCCAGCGCCGGTCGGCGCGGTCGGCGAGGTTGCGGAGAATGTCCAGGTCTTCGTGCACCTGCGCGACCACGCCGGGCCGGCGCACCTTCACGACGACCTCGGTGCCGTCGTGAAGAGTTGCCGCGTACGCCTGCCCGATGGACGCCGCCGCCAGCGGCACCGGGTCGAACTGGGCAAACACGTGCTCTGGGTCGGCGCCGAGCTCTTCACGGAGCACGTCCCGAATGCCCTCCCACGGTGCCGCGGCGACGTCGTCCTGCAGTTTGGCGAACTCGGCGACCCATGCCGCGGGGAGCAGATCGTGCCGGGTGGAGAGGATCTGGCCCAGTTTCACGAACGTCGGCCCGAGCTCCTCCAACGCGACCCGCACATGCTCCGGGTTCGTGTAGGGGTCCTCCTGCCGGGCGTGTCCGAGGGCGCCGCGGTGGAACGGCACCAAGCCGCCCAGGCCCAGCACGCCGGCCAGGACGCCGAGTCCGTGCCGGCGCAGCACGGCCCCGATCTGCCGGTACCGGCTACCCCCCGCGCCCATCAGCTCACGCCCCTCTCAGCTGGCCTGTCGGCCGATGCTCGTTCCAGGATGAGTTCGACGCGCACGTCCGGTGGCAGTGCGGGGACGGTGACCACGGGGAACGGCAGCTCCCGATACACCTGCCCGATCAGCTCGTGGAGGCGCTGCTGCGCGGCCGCGTCCTCGGTGCGCGCGTAATCGGGAGCCAGCGGCAGCAGGTCCAGCAGGAACACGGTCGCGTACCGCGCCTGGGTGACCGCGTCCCGCAGCGCGGGGTCGGGGTCGATGCCGAGGAACCGGTAGTAGGCCAGCGAGTCCGGCAGGGCCCGGTCCAGGAACACCGTCTGCGCCGGGTCCAGGTCACGCTCCTGCTGGATCTGCATGTCTACGACCGCGCGCTGGAACTCGCTCTGCCGTGCCCGCACCTCCGCAGTGCTGCGCCCGCTGATCCGTTGCAGGTCGATGTAGTGGCGGGCATGCTCCATCGTCGTCGCATACCCCCGGGCGTGCAACAGGTTCACCGTCGTGGTCTTCCCCGAGCTCGGACCCCCGGTCAGCACATGCCAGCCGGACCCGTGAGCGGGGTGAGGATGCCGAACGCCGGTCATGTTCACACCCTACACCCCATACCCCTAGTGGGTATGTTAGATTGGGGTGAGGAGGTGCGAGATGGCACACGGATATGTGGACGACAAGCAGGCGCTGCTGGCGCGGTTGCGACGCGCGGAGGGTCAGGTGCGGGGGATCGCGCGGATGGTCGACGAGGACGTGTACTGCATCGACATCCTCACCCAGGTGTCCGCGGTCACCAAAGCGCTGGAGTCAGTGGCGCTGACACTGCTGGAAGACCACCTCGGGCACTGCGTCGCGCAGGCGACCGCGGAAGGCGGGCCGGTCGCGGAGGAGAAGCTCCGTGAGGCCAACGCCGCCATCGCCCGCCTCGTGCGCTCCTAAGACACCCCCTCTACTCACATTCACACAAAGCTCTTGAAGGGAGCACATCATGACCGGACAGGGATTCCAGGACCTCGGCCTGCAGGCGACCAGCACCGGCGGCGGCTGCGCCTGTTGCAGCCCCACCTCCCACGCCACGGCAGCCACCGACACCGGCGCACCGGCGCAGCAGACGGCGGCGGGCGAGACCGTGTCGGCGCAGTTCCTGGTGGAGGGGATGACCTGCGCGCACTGCGTGCGTAGCGTCACCGAAGAGGTCTCCGCGATCGACGGCGTCTCCGACGTCGCGGTCGATCTGCACGCCGGCGGTGTGTCCACGGTGACGGTGTCCAGCGCCGCGCCGGTGGATGCGGAGCGGGTGCGGGCGGCGGTGGAGGAGGCCGGCTACAGCCTCGCCTCAGCGTCATGACCACGACGACGACGGATGTCGATCTCGACATCACCGGGATGACCTGCGCGTCGTGCGCGACCCGGGTGGAGCGGAAGCTGAACAAGCTGCCCGGGGTGGCGGCGACGGTCAACTTCGCCACCGAGAAGGCCCGCGTGCACGCCGAGTCCGCGGTGCCGGTGGAGGAGCTGATCGCGGCGGTCGAGCAGGCCGGGTACGGGGCATCCGTCCCCGCCCCACCCGTCGACACCCCCGACGAGAAGACCACGCCGCAGGATGCGGAGTTGGTGTCGTTGCGGCAGCGGCTGATCGTCTCGGCGATCCTGGCGGTGCCGGTGGCGGTGTTGTCGATGATCCCGGCGCTGCAGTTCACCTACTGGCAGTGGCTGACCCTGACCCTGGCGGCCCCGGTGGTGGTGTGGGGGGCGTGGCCGTTCCACCGTGCCGCGGCGATCAACGCCCGTCACGGTGCGGCGACGATGGACACCCTGATCAGCCTCGGCGTGCTGGCTGCGTTCGGCTGGTCCCTGTATGCCCTGTTCTTCGGCGGTGCCGGGATGCCCGGGATGCGGATGAGCGTGACCTTCGTCGGCACCCCGCAGTCCGGCGGTCACGAGGTGTATCTGGAGGTCGCCGCACTGGTGACGGTGTTCATCCTCCTCGGCCGCTACCTGGAGACCCGCGCGAAGCGGCAATCCGGGGAGGCTCTGCGCGCCCTGTTGGAGCTGGGCGCGAAAGACGCCGTCATCCTCCGCACGGGTGTCGAGCAGCGCGTCCCGGTCGCCCAGCTGGTGCCCGGCGACATCGTGGTGGTGCGGCCGGGGGAGAAGATCCCCGCCGACGGTGTCGTCACCGAGGGTGTCTCCGCGGTGGACGAGTCGATGCTGACCGGCGAGTCCGTCCCCGTCGAAGTCGCCCCCGGCTCGAAGGTGGTCGGCGCGACGGTGAACACCGGCGGCCGGCTGCTGGTGGAGCTCACCCGGGTCGGCGCGGACACGGAGCTGGCCCGGATGGCCAGGTTGGTGGAGGAGGCGCAGACCGGGAAGGCGCAGGTGCAGCGCCTCGCCGACCGGGTCTCCGCGATCTTCGTCCCCATCGTCATCGCCCTCGCCATCGTCGCGTTCACGGTGTGGCTTCTGGTCGGGGCTTCCCCGGAGGTCGCCTTCACCGCCGCGGTGACCACCCTGATCATCGCCTGCCCGTGCGCGCTGGGGCTGGCGACGCCGACCGCTCTGCTGGTCGGCACCGGCCGCGGCGCCCAGCTGGGCATCCTCATCCGCGGACCCCAGGTGCTCGAGCAGACCCGCCGCATCGACACCGTCGTGCTCGACAAGACCGGCACCATCACCGCCGGCACCATGACCGTCACCGGCATCCACCCCGCTCCCGGCACCGATGAGGCGGAGCTGATCCGGTTCGCCGCGGCGCTCGAGCACGGCTCCGAGCACCCCATCGGCCGCGCCATCACCGCCGCAGCCGACGGCCCGACGGATGCCGTGGAGTCATTCGCCGCCGAGGCCGGTCAAGGCGTGCAGGGCATCGTCGACGGCCGCCTGGTCGCCGCCGGCCGCGCCTCCTGGATCACCACCCAATGGGCGCTCCCCATCCCCGCCGAGCTCGCCGCGACCATCGCGGCGGACGAGGCGGCGGGGGCGACGGTGACGGTGGTGGCGTGGGACGGGCAGGTGCGCGGGGCGATCAGCGTCGCCGACACCATCAAACCCACCAGCCGTGAGGCGGTCGCACGGCTCCGGGAGCTCGGGTTGACCCCGATCCTGCTCACCGGCGACAACCCCGGCGCCGCCCGCGCGATCGCCAACCAGGCCGGGATCGAGGACGTCCGCGCCGGGGTCACCCCGCAGGGCAAGCTCGACACCATCCGCGACCTGCAGGCCGCGGGCCGGGTGGTCGCGATGGTCGGCGACGGCGTCAACGACGCCGCAGCCCTCGCCGCCGCCGACCTCGGGATCGCGATGGGCACCGGCACCGACGCGGCCATCACCGCCGCGGACCTGACCATCGTCTCCGGCGACCTGATGCTGGTCCCGGACGCGATCCGGCTGGCCCGCCGCACCCTGGGCACGATCAAGGGGAACCTGTTCTGGGCGTTCGCGTACAACGTCGCCGCGATCCCGGTCGCGATGCTCGCCCTGCTCAACCCCATCCTCGCCGCCGCGGCAATGGCGTTCAGCAGCGTGTTCGTCGTCACCAACAGCCTCCGCCTGCGCCGCTTCCGCCCCCTGCCCACCCCGACCCGTGCCGGCGCCCCCGCCACCCGAGAGCCCGCGCCCGTCCAGGCCTAACCATCGCTCGAGAAGGAGACACACCATGTCCCACGACCACGACCACTCCGGGCACGACCACACGCACGGGCACGACCATGGAGGACACGAGCATGGTGCGCACGAGCATCACCATCACGAGCCGCCGGCGGGGGCGACGAACCTGGTGACCTGTCCGGTGATGCCCGGCAACCAGGTCGACCCGGCCTGGGCCGAGCAGCGCGGCCTGTTCCGCGACTACCAGGGCAGCCGGTACTGGTTCTGCTGCGCCGAGTGCGGGCCGCTGTTCGACGCCGACCCGGCCCGCTACGCGCACGCCGCCTGACCGGCCAGATAACCCGGTCGGAGATAGAGGGTGGACACGGCGGTCGGGCTGGTGCAGGCCTACCTGCGGGTCAACGGCTACTTCACCGTCGCCGAATACCCCGTGCTGGATGCCACCGGGCCCGGCGGGCCGCGCACCATCACCGACCTGGACATCCTCGCCGTACGGCTGCACCGCGCACCGGGAGCGTCCGGGGCCGTTGACGCGCCCCTGGACCCGGCGCTAGGCGCCGGGAGCGGGGCGGACATGATCGTCGGCGAGGTCAAGGAGGGCCGCCCGCACCCCAACCCGGCGATGCGTGACCCGGCGGTGCTGGAAGCCGCGTTCACCCGGTTCGGGTGCTGTGCACCTGACGATGCCGCCCGGCTGGTCGCCGAGCTGCTGAAGACGGGACGGACCGTGGCACCGGAAGGGCACACGATCCGCACGGTCGTGTTCGGCAATCCCACCTCCCCGCCCGGGGCGGGGACGCCGTGGCACACCATCCCGTTCACCCGGGTGCTGCGCTACCTCGAAGACCACCTCAGCGCGCACTGGGGAATGCTCGGCCGAACTCAGATCAAGGACGACACCCTCGCCCTGCTGGCGCTGCGGGAGAAAGCCCACCGCGCCGCGACCGGCGCCCCCTACCGAGGCCACGACCGGTAAGGGGCGGGTCATGGCGGGGGAGCGTGTGCACACGCAGGGGGAGCCGGTGTGGGTGCGCACCCGTGACGGGCGCGCCCTGTATGCGATGGTGCTGCCCGCCCCGGCCGGGACCACCGGGGTGCCGACGGTGGTGTTCGAGGCGGGATCGGCGGCGACCCGGTCCACCTGGGTGTTGGTGCAGACCCGGGTCGCCGCGTTTACGCGGGCCGTGGTGTATGACCGGGCGGGGCTGGGTCGGTCCGTCCCGGATAGTGCAGGGCGCACCCTGGACCGGATGGCCGACGACCTGAACGATCTGCTGGACGGCCTCGAGCCGAGCAGCGGGTTCGTGCAGGTGGGGCATTCCGCGGGCGGCCCGATGGTGCGGCTGGCCGCGTCCCGCCGCCCGGACCGGGTGGCCGGGCTGGTGCTGGTGGATCCGACCGATGAGGCAGCGGACCTCCTGTTCGGTATGCGGTTCCGGGTCGGGGAGAAGATCGTGATCGCCGTGGAGTGGGTGCTGGCCCGGGTGGGGATGCTGGAGCGGTTCTTCCGGTTCCTCGGGGAGGGGATGCCCGAGGATGTGCGGGCCGATCTTCACCGGGAGGCGTTCCGGCCCGCGGTGGTGGTCACCCAGGGTCGGCAAGCGCGCACCTTCCTCACCGAGCTGCACGCCTGGCAGGGCGACCCGCCGGCGCTGCCCGATGTCCCGGTCACCGTCATCTCCGGCAGTCTCGCGGACGGGATGCCGCGACGGGTCCGGGATGCCGCGACCGCCGCCGGGCGGTATCGGGCCGCACAGTCCCGGCAGGGCCGGCACGTGGTCGCTGCCCGCTCCGGCCACTACATCCCCGCCACAGAACCAGATCTGATCGCTGCGGAGATCCGCCGCCTCGTCCTCCCACCCGCAGGATAACCCCGGGTTGTCTGGCGGGCGTGCCTAGTCAGGCCACAGCAGGGGTGCGCCGCCGCCAGGCGATCGCGCCGGTGAGGGCGAGACCACCCAGCCCACCCCACAAGGTGACAGCGGAGACGCCTTGCCCGATGAGGACGGCGGGGGTGATGCCGGTGCGCAGGTCGGTGTCGGCGATCAGCGCCCCGGCCTGTCCGGCGGGCAGACCGGTGAGGGTGCTGCCGTCGCCGCGGACCCGGCGGGTGCGGTACCGCTGCCGACGCAGCGCCTTCTCGGCCGCGTCCAAGACCGCACCGGGGGGCGTGTCGGGGAGGACGCGGCGGGTGTGGGCGGGCAGGCGGGACAGGTTGCGGGGGGTGGCCGGGGGCGGGGCGAGCAGCGCGGTCAGGTGGTGGCGGATGCGGGGGATGACGCAGCCGATCAGCGACGCGAACAACAGCAGGTAGATCGCGGAGAACCACACCGACCCGAACACGTCGTGCAGCTGCAGCAGGTCCACCGCCCACATCCAGCCCGGGTTGGTCTTGTCGAACTGGATCACCCCGTTCGGGTCGGAGGAGCGTTGCGGGATCAACGACCCGGGGATCGCGGCCACCGCGAGCAGCAGCAACAACACCAGGGCGGTGCGCATGCTGGTCAGCTGCCGCCACGCCCACCGCGCCCACCCCGACACGCTCAGGCGCGGATTCGTGCGCTCCTCCACCGGCCGGTCGACGTGATCGGCGGGCAGCTGCGGGGCCTGCTCACTGCGGATCGACACGCGCATCCCCCCTCCCCCGGACGGGTGCGCGGCGGCGGGCGCGCCAGGAGGCGTGGGCGAGCAGCCCGACCCCCAGTACGGCGGCCACCAGGGCGGTGAGCACGTTCGCTTTCAGCCCGCCGGCGAGCAGCTCGGTGGGATCCAGCCGGATGGACTCCAGCACCGCCCGCCCCGCCCCGTACCACAGCAGGTACACGCCCAGACTCCGCCCGGCGCCCAGCGTGATCCGGCCGTGCCGGCGGCGGTGCTGCTCGAGCAGCACGATCACGGCGGCACCGGCCAGGTTCCACAGCAGCTCGTACAGGAACAGCGGATGAAACAGGGTCCCCGCCGGGGTCCCCGGCGGGATCGCGGGGGCTGAGGGGTCGATCTGCAGCCCCCACGGTAAGGTGGTGGGCGGGCCGAACAGCTCCTGGTTGAAGTAGTTCCCCAGCCGTCCCACCGCCTGGGCGACCAGCATCCCCGGCGCGAGCGCGTCCAGGAACAGCAGCACCGGGATCCCGGCGCGACGGGTGCCGATCACAATCCCGACCAGCCCGCCCAGGATCGCACCGAAGATTGCGATCCCGCCTTCCCAGATGTAGAGCACCCGCCACAGGTCCGCGCCAGGGAAGAAGTAGTCGCCGGGATGGGTGAGCACATGGTAGATCCGGGCGCCGAGGATCCCGAACGGCACCGCCCACATCGCCACATCCACCACGACCCCGGCCGGGTGCCCGACCGCCCGCAGCCGACGGCCGGTGATCAGCACCGCCAGCACGATCCCGGCCAGGATCGCCAGCGCGTAGAACCGGATCTGGAACGGACCGACCTGAACGAAGCTGATCCCCGGGCTCGGGATCAGCGCCGGAGCCACAATGAGGAGTGCGTCCATCAGGGCCTCACCCTCGCCGGAAGCCACGCCAGCGGGTCCACCGCTTCGCCTCCGGTGCGGATCTCGAAGTGCAGGTGTGCGCCGAAGCTGCGTCCACTGTCCCCGACCCGGCCGACCATCTGCCCCACCCGCACGGTCTGTCCCGGGGTCAGGGCGAGGGACCCTTCCCGCATGTGCGCGTACGCGCTTTCCACGACCTGCCCGTCGATCTCGTGCCGGATCACCACGTACACCCCGTACGCGCCGCCCTGCTCCGTCGCGGTGGTGACCACCCCGTCGGCGATCGCCTGGATCGGGGTGCCGATCCCGGGGGTCATGTCCAGTCCGGCATGGAAATTTGAGCAGGACGGGCATGGCGGGGTGCGGTACCCGAACGTGCTGCTGATCGGCACTCCCACGGTGAACGGCCACTGCACCGCCGATGCCGGGTCGTTGGTGAATGTGTCCGCGGTGTGCGCGTACGACTCGGTCCCGACGGGGGCGGTCACCGCCACCGTGTAGTCCCCGCGCACCATCACCGTCCCGGTGACGGTGTCGGGGGTGGTGAACGACTGGGCGCGCACCGGGGTGCGGGTCGCCTCGACGGCGAACACCGGCTCCGGCGTCAACGGGATCAGCAACGGCAGTCCGGCGATCGACGCGACCGGGAGCATCACCGCGCCGGCGAGCATCCGGGATCGGGTGAGCGTGCGGCGCGGCGCGTGTCGAGGTGTCCGGGCGGCACGGGTGGGCCGACGGCGTCGATCGCGTCGCGTCTGGACGGGTGGGGAAGGCAGGGCGGCTCTCGCCGCACGGCGCGTTCCGGTACCGGGAGTCGGGGTGGAGGGGGCGGGTTCGGGCATACAAGACTTTCCTGGATGAGGGGGACGATGAAGGTGCGCACGGTCGCCGTCACACGGTCCAACCGGGAGCCGCGGCCCGGAGTGCACGGCGAGAATCCGGGATCGGATCACCCATGGCGCTGCCGCAGACGGGTCGCGCTCGCCTGCGGGCCGCACATCGTGGACCGTCGGCGACATCACGCGCCGGCGGCGGCTCAGGCGGCGGGCGCGGGCGGGGTGCTGATCAGGTGCGGCTGATCGACAGCACGATCAGGGAGGGTCGCAGAAGAGGCGACCCGGACGTGAACGAGCCCGACCTGCCCGGGAGGGATCGCAGCCACGCCAGCAGCGACATCCACCCGGCCCGGGCCGGGAGCACCAGGATGAGCAGGGTCAGCAACGCGAGCAGACACGTCACGGCAGCGAAAGCATGAGACGTCCCGCAGACCGTCTCATCGCACGAGGGGGTCGCCACCCCGCTGACCAGGACATCAGCGGCGGCATCGGGGGCCGCAACGACTGCGGAGGCGGACACGACAGTGCCCGCCTGGCCCTCTTCCAGACTCAGCGAATGCATCGCAAACAGCCCCGCGATGATCGCGGTCACCGCGGTCAGGTAGAACCACAGGGCACGCCGGGACCCGAGTGCCCGCCGTCGCGCCACCACCTGGTTCACCGTCGACGCCCCTTCCTCGATCACGCCCAGCATACCCCGGGCGGGTAGCCATCCCCGAAGCGATACCCATCCTGGATACCCCGGATGGGTATATGCTGAGTGGTAGGGGGCACCCGCTCCCGTGCGTGGTGTTCTGACCGTGTCGCGGAGGCAGGGCACCGCTACCCTGGACGGGAAGGAGGTCGGTCGTGAACGTGATTCGCTCGCACGCGCGTCTGAGCCCCGGGGTGCGACGGCTCCTGCTGGCCGCTCCGATCGCCCTGGCGATCATCACCGGGCTGCTGTCCATGCACATCCTGACCGGTTCCCACCAGCCCGCCCTGGCATCAGAGACCAGCGCGATGAGCACGCACAGCCAGGTCGGCTCCGCACCAGCCGCCGCCGACGATACGCCGATGACCGCAGCTGCGGCGGAGGGCGCTGGGGGGCATTGCCAGGACGGGTGCGGCAGCCCTGCGGGGATGCCGGATCACTCGATGCTGATGATGGTGTGCGTGCTGGCGCTGCTGGCCGCGGTGATCGTCCTGCTCGCCCCGACGTCCCGTGCCCTTCTCACATACGCCGTAGCCCGCTCGCGCTCCCATACCCGGACTCTGCTGGCCGGATTGCCGCATCCCCGCCCGCCTTCACTGCTTGTCCTGTCCATCAGTCGCACCTGATTCCGCCTGAACCCCGGCGACCCTTGCCGGGGATGCTGCACTCTGCCCTCCCGGGCACTGAATCAGACCCTCACCGACTGAATAGACAAGGACACCCCTGATGCGTTTTCGTACTCTCACGCTGACCGCTGGCGCCCTGGCCACCGTGCTCGTGCTCGCTGGCTGCGCCCCCACCGACGGCACCATGCCCGGCATGGACCACGGACCCGGGGGGATGACCAGCACCGCCCCCTCCCAGTCCGCCGCCGCGTTCAACGCCGCGGACGAGATGTTCGTGACCATGATGATCCCGCACCACCAGCAGGCCATCGAGATGGCCGATCAGATCCTCGCGAAAGACGGCATCGACGAGCGGGTCGTCTCCCTCGCCGAGCAGATCAAGGCCGCACAGGACCCGGAGATCCAGACCATGAAGGGCTGGCTTCAGGAGTGGGGCGTCCCGTACGACGACTCCATGTCCGGGATGGAGGGCATGGACATGGGCGGCGGGATGATGTCGGAGGACGACATGGCCGCTTTGGATGCCGCGACCGGGGTCGAGGCGACCCGCCTGTTCCTGAACGGCATGATCGCTCACCATCAGGGCGCCGTGACGATGGCGCAGTCGGTGCTCACCAACGGGCAGAACACGGACGTGGCCGCCCTCGCGCAGCAGATCATCGACGGGCAGACCGCCGAGATCACCACGATGCAGGACATCCTCGCCAGCCTCTGACCCGGTACCCCTCGGACGGGACCCGCGCTCCGATGCCGGTCCCGTCCGAGGCCCCACCCTCGACCCCTGTGCGGTCACCGGTATCCGGCGTACCCGCACGGAAAGGCTCTCCGTTCATGATCTCTCCCACCACCCGCAGACTGGCGATCACGGCCACCGTCACCGTCGCGCTGCTGCTCACGGGCTGCAGCACCACCCCTGCGGAGCCCGATGCCCCCGCGAGCACCGCGGCCGGGTTCGGGCATGTGCACGGCATCGTCGACGCCGGTGACGGCACCGTGCTGCTGGGCACCCACACCGGCCTGTACACGCTGGGCGAGGACGGCACCGTCACCGGCCCGGTCGGTGGCATCGACCTGGACGCGATGGGACTGACCGCTACCGGTGACACCCTCTACGCGTCCGGGCACCCCGGCCCGTCCACCCCGGCGGAGCTCGGCGCCCCCAACCTCGGCATCATCCGCAGCCTCGACGCCGGCGCCTCGTGGGAACCGGTCGCGTTCACCGGGGAAGAGGACTTCCACGTCCTCACCGTCACCGGCGACGGCACCCTGTACGGGATCGGATCCTCCCGCCCGCTGCTGCGCACCAGCAGCGACGGCGGGCAGAGTTGGGCGGACGGTGCCGAGCTGCCCGCCGTCGACCTGGCCGCCGCGACCGACGGCACCCTGTACGCCGCCACCCAGGACGGGCTGCAGCACAGCACCGACGGTGGCGCCACCTTCACCCCGGCGCCGGACGCGCCAGTGCTGTACCTGGTGGAGACCGACCCAACCGGTGGGGTGGTCGGAGTGGACACCGACGGGACGTTGCGACGCCTAGTCGGCACCGGCTGGGAGAACGTCGGCACCACCACGGGAACCGTCCAAGCCCTCGGGGTCACCGGGGACGGTGCGATCGTCCTGGTCGATGACCGCGGCGTGGTCTGGATCCGCGACACCACCGCCACCGTTCTCATCCCGGCGGCAACACCATGACCCCCGTCATTCGCACCTGGCGCGACCCGAGCCGCCGCGGATCGGAAGGAGACCGACCATGACCCCCACACCGGCACCCTCCGCGTGGGCGCACCGCACCACTGATGCCACCGTCGAGCAGTTGGCGGCGGTGGATGCGTGGTGGCGGGCGGCGAACTATCTGAGCATCGGCCAGATCTACCTGCAGGGTAACCCGCTGCTGCGGCACCGCCTCAGCCGGGACGATATCAAGCCGCGGCTGCTGGGCCATTGGGGCACCACCCCGGGCCTGAACTTCCTCTACGCCCACCTGAACCGTGCCATCCGCGACCGCGACCTGAACACCCTGTACGTGACCGGGCCCGGGCACGGCGGACCCGGCATGGTCGCCAACGCCTACCTGGACGGCACCTACACCGAACGCTACCCGGGCATCGACCGCACCGAAGACGGGCTGCGGGCGTTGTTCCGGCAGTTCTCCTTCCCCGGCGGGATCCCCTCGCACGCGTCCCCGGAGACGCCGGGGTCGATCAACGAGGGCGGCGAGCTCGGCTACTCCCTGGTGCACGCCTACGGGGCGGCGTTCGACAACCCCGACCTGCTGGTCGCCTGCGTGATCGGTGACGGGGAGGCAGAGACCGGGCCGTTGGCGACCGCGTGGCACGGCAACAAGTTCCTCAACCCCGCCGCGGATGGGGTGGTGCTGCCGATCCTGCATCTGAACGGGTACAAGATCGCCAACCCGACCGTGCTGTCCCGCATCCCCGAGGAAGAGCTGGTCGCGCTGCTGCGCGGCTACGGCCATCACCCCCACGTCGTCACGGTCGGCTTCGATGGCGAGACCCCGCAGGAGTCCCACGCGACGTTCGCGGCGGTCCTGGATGCGGTGCTGGATGAGATCGCGGACATCAAGGCCGCCGCGGCGGCCGGGACGCTGGAGGGGCGGCCGGCGTGGCCGGCGATCGTGCTGCGCAGCCCGAAGGGGTGGACCTGCCCGAAGATCATCGACGGTCTGCCGGTGGAGGGCACCTGGCGGGCTCACCAGGTGCCGCTCGCCGAGGTCCGCGACAATCCCGAGCACCTGCGGATCCTCGAGGACTGGCTGGCGTCCTACCGCCCGCACGGGCTGTTCGACGTGATCGGCGCCCCGCGCCCGGCCACGGTCGCGATCGCCCCGGACGGGGATCGGCGGATGAGCGCGAACCCGGCCGGCAACGGCGGACAACTCACCGTCCCGCTGCGGCTCCCGGACTTCCACAAGCACGCGCAGCCGGTCGACCCGGCCGAGCGGGGTGCGGGAACCGGGGAAGCGACCCGCGTGCTGGGCGAGTGGCTGGCGGGGGTGATCCGGGACAACCCGGACAACTTCCGCATCTTCGGCCCGGACGAGACCGCCTCCAACCGGCTCGCCCCACCCGTCTACCAGGCCACCGGCAAGCAGTGGAACGCGGCCGTGGAGCCCGTCGACGAGCACCTGGCCCCGACTGGGCGGGTGATGGAGGTGCTCAGCGAGCACCAGTGCCAGGGCTGGCTCGAGGGCTACGTCCTTACCGGCCGGCATGGGCTGTTCAACTGCTACGAGGCGTTCACCCACATCGTCGACTCGATGTTCAACCAGCACGCCAAATGGCTCGAAGCGGCCCGGGAGGTGTCGTGGCGGGACCCGATCCCGAGCTTCAACTACCTGCTCTCCAGCCACGTCTGGCGGCAGGACCACAACGGGTTCTCTCACCAGGACCCCGGGTTCATCGACCTCGCCCTGAACAAGAGCCCCGACATCGTCCGCGTCTACCTGCCGTTCGACGCGAACACGCTGCTGTCCACCTACGACCACTGCCTGCGCTCGGCCGGGTACATCAACGTCGTCGTCGCCGGGAAGCAGCCCGCCCCGCAGTGGCTGACGATGGACGAGGCGATCGAGCACTGCACCCGCGGGCTCGGGATCCTGCCGTGGGCGGGCACCGAAACCGAAGGCACCGAGCCGGATGTGGTGCTCGCCGCCGCCGGCGACGTCCCCACCCTCGAGACCCTCGCCGCGGCGGCGCTGCTGCGCGAGCACATCCCCGACCTGAGAGTGCGGGTGGTGAACGTGGTCGACCTGACCCGGCTGCAATCCGAGGACCAGCACCCGCACGGTCTCCCGGACCGGGAGTTCGATGCGATCTTCACTCCCGACAAGCCGGTGATCTTCGCCTACCACGGCTACCCGTGGCTGATCCACCGACTCACCTACAAGCGCGCCGGGCACCAGAACCTGCACGTGCACGGCTTCCAGGAGCGCGGCACCACCACGACCCCGTTCGACATGGTCATGCTCAACGACCTCGACCGGTACCGGCTCGCGATCGACGTCCTCGACCACGTCCCGGGCCTCGCCGCCCGCCACGCCGGCCTGCGGCAGGAGCTGCAGGACGCCCGCCTGCACGCCCGCGCCCACACCCGCGAGCACGGCACCGACATCCCCGCCGTCGCCGACTGGCAATGGCCCCACCCCGACACCACCGACCCCACCCTCGGGAAGGAACCGAAATGAGCGACACCAGAACCGTGACCCTGCAGGTCAGCGGCATGATCCGCGCGACCTCCAAGAACGTCACCGAAGCCCACCTGAGCCGACAACCCGGAGTGATCGCCGTGGACGCGAACCCGGTCTCACAGACCGCGACCGTCACCTACGACCCCGAGACCACCTCGGTCGCCCACCTGCAGCAGTGGGTCATCGACTGCGGGTATCACTGCGCCGGCCAGTCCGTCCCCGACCATATCTGCGACCCCGCGCACGACCCGCACGACGAGGGTGCGCACGACCACAGCGCCCACCACGGCCCCGCAGCTGAGGGCGCACAAGAACCGCACGCGAGTCACGACGCGCACGAGGGCCACACGGATGCCACGGGTCACGCCAGCCACGCGGGCCATAAGGGTCCTGCGGGCTATCACGACGACCCCGTCCACGACCACGCCGCTGGCCACGACCACACGCACGCCCCGTCGGCGACGGCGGATGACGGTGAGCATGCCGGTCACCACGTCGAGCACGCCGGTCACACCGCGGCCGCGGGTGGGCACGATCATGGTGCAGCGTCGGGTCACAGTGCGCAGGAGATGATGGGCCACGGTGGGCATCACGGCGGGATGTCGATGGACGCGATGATCCGCGACATGCGCAACCGGTTCCTGGTCGCGCTGATCCTGTCGATCCCGATCACCCTGTGGTCTCCGATCGGGCGGGAGGTGATCGGATTCGAGGTGCCGGCACCGTTCGGGCTGCGCGATGACGTGTTCATGCTGATCCTGTCGCTGCCGGTGATCTTCTACTCGGCGTGGATCTTCTTCGACGGCGCCTACCGGGCGCTGCGCGCGAAGACCCTCGACATGATGGTGCTCGTCGCAGTCGGTGTCGGCGCCGGCTGGCTGTACTCCCTCGCGGTCACCCTCACCGGCGGCGGTGAAGTGTTCTACGAAGCCGCCACGGTGCTTGCCACCTTCGTGCTGCTGGGGCATTGGGTGGAGATGCGCGCCCGCGGCGGCGCGAACGACGCCATCCGCACCCTCCTGGAGCTCGCACCCTCGCAGGCGGTCGTGATCCGTGACGGGCAGGAGGTCGAGATCCCCACCAGCGAGGTCGTCCCGGGGGATCTGATGCTGGTGCGGCCGGGGGCCAAGATCCCCACCGACGGTGTCGTGGAATCCGGAGAGTCCGAGGTGGACGAGTCGATGGTCACCGGCGAGTCCATGCCGGTGGACAAAGCGCCCGGGTCGGAGGTGATCGGAGCGACCGTGAACACCGTCGGCACCCTCCGCGTCACAGCCACCAAAGTCGGCTCGGACACGGCGTTGGCGCAGATCGTGAAGCTCGTGCAGGAGGCGCAGAACTCCAAAGCCCCCGGGCAGCGCCTCGCCGACCGGGCAGCGTTCTGGCTGGTCCTGGTCGCCCTGATCGGCGGCACCCTCACCTTCCTGGTGTGGCTGCTCGCCGGCGCTGCAATCCCGATGGCGATCCTGTTCGCTATCACCGTCGTCGTCATCACCTGCCCCGACGCGCTCGGCCTCGCCACCCCGACGGCGATCATGGTCGGCACCGGGCTCGGCGCGAAACGGGGCGTGTTGTTCAAGAACGCCTCCGGGATCGAAACCGCCGCCCACATCGACACGGTCGTGTTCGACAAGACCGGCACCCTCACCAAGGGGGAGCCGGAGGTCACCGACTACATCCCCGTCGGCGGCGACGAGCTCGAGACTCTCTCCCTCGCGGTCGCGTTGGAGCGGGAATCCGAGCATCCTCTGGCGAAAGCGATCGTGAATTACGCCGACGCCCGCGACATCCCCCGTCGCACCGCGACCGCGTTCCGAAACGTCACCGGGCAGGGCGCGATCGCCACCGTCGACGGTCGACAGGTCGTCCTCGGCAACCCGCGCCTTCTCACCGGGGAGGGGATCGACATCAGCGGGGTGCAGGCCGCTCAGCAGGACCTGGCTGGGTCCGGCCGCACCGCGATCCTGTTCGCCGTGGACGGGCAAGTCGCCGGGATCATCGGTCTCGCCGACGCACCCCGGGACACCGCAAAGACCGCGATCGACGCTCTCCACGAGCAGGGCGTCGAGGTCGCAATGCTCACCGGGGACAACAAGCCCACCGCCGACCGGATCGCCGCTCTCCTCGGCATCGACACCGTGATCGCGGATGTGCTCCCCGAGGACAAGTCCGCGAAGGTCGCCGAGCTGCAGAAGACGGGCAAGAAGGTCGCGATGGTCGGCGACGGCGTCAACGACGCCCCCGCCCTCGCCCAGGCCGACCTCGGCATCGCGATCGGCGCCGGCACCGACGTCGCCATCGAGACCGCCGACGTGGTCCTGATGCGCTCGGACACGCTCGATGTTGCGATCGCACTCAAGATCGGCAAGGGCACACTGCGAAAGATGCGGCAGAACCTGGGCTGGGCCATCGGATACAACGCCGCCGCCCTCCCCATCGCCGCTGGCGTGTTCTATCCGGCGTTCGGGATCATGCTGTCCCCGGAGATCGCCGCCCTGTCGATGTCCGGTTCCTCCGTGATCGTCGCCGTCAACGCCCTCCTCCTCAAGCGGCTCCGCCTGCCCGCCCAGGCGCCCGCTGCGACGACCATGCAGAAGGAGCCCGAACATGCCTGACCGTCCGCTCTCTCCCACACCGTCCTCCCCGATGCTGCTGACCCGACGAGGTGTGCTCGGACTCGGACTGGGCGCCGTCGCGGCAACCGTGCTCGCCTCCTGCACCCCCGCGCCGCAATGGGTGACACCCACCGGCGCAGCGGTGTCCGGCACGGAGAAGAACCGCGGCGGCACCGGCCGAGTCACCACCGTCGACCTCACCGCCGCCCCCACCACGCTCGACCTGGCCGGTACCGCCGCCGCCACCTGGGCGTTCGGAGGTATCCCGGCCCCGGTAATCCGGCTCACCGCAGGCGACACGCTGAAAGCGACCGTCCGCAACCAGCTCGACGCGGACACCTCCGTGCACTGGCACGGACTCGCCCTCCGCAACGACATGGATGGGGTCCCTCCGGTCACCCAAGCCCCCATCGCCCCGGGCGGACAGTTCGCATACGAGTTCGTCACCCCGCATCCGGGCACCTACTGGTTCCACCCCCACGTCGGCCCGCAACTGGACCACGGCCTCTACGGTGCGCTCATCATCGACGACCCGGACGAGAAGGTGACGTGGGACGACGAATGGGTGCTGATCCTCGACGACTGGCTCGACGGCGTCACCGCCACCCCGGACCAGGTCCTCACCGACCTCTCGAAGGGCATGGGAGACATGGGCGGGATGGGCGACATGTTCATGCGGATGGGGAACCTGCTGATGGGTGCCACCTCCGACCTGCTCGGCGGCGACGCCGGCGACGTCTACTACCCGCACTACCTCATCAACGGCAAACCCAAAGCCGACCCCGCCCAATTCTCCGGCACTCCTGGTGCCCGGGTGCGGATCCGTGTCATCAACGCCGGTAGCGACACCGCGTTCCGGTTCGCGATCGGCGGCCACACCCTGACGATCACCCACACCGACGGGTTCCCGGTGGATCCTGTCGAGGTCGACAGTGTCCTGATCGGGATGGGCGAACGCTACGACCTGCAGGTCACCCTGGACGATGGGGTGTTCCCTGTCGTCGCCGACGCGGAAGGCAAGCAGGATCGCGCGTTCGCGCTCGTTCGCACCGCCGCTGGCACGGCTCCGGCCAGCGACGTCCCCGTCGCCGAGCTCGGCACCGGCAGGGTCGGCACCGCTGCCGGGCTGAGCGCGACCGCCTCCGTCACCCTGCACCAGGCATCCCCCGACCGGGTCGTGCACCTCGCGCTGACCGGGGGGATGGAGGCGTACGACTGGGGGATCAATGGGCGCCGGTTCGACATGAACGACCCGTTGCGGGACGCGCACGCGATCAGTAGGGGGGAGCGGGTGCAGTTGCGGATCCGCAATGACACCGAGATGTGGCATCCGTTCCACCTGCACGGCCACACCTACCAGCACGCGAACGGCGGCCCCCGGAAGGACACCTCCATCATCCTCCCGGGCCAGACCCTGACAGTCGACTTCGACGCCGACAACCCCGGCCAGTGGGTCGCGCACTGCCACAACATCTACCACGCCGAGACCGGCATGACCACGGTGCTCGGATACCAGTCATGAACCGCGCGTTCACCCCCAGCACGGGAGGATGATCGCGCGGGCAATCGGACGGCGGCGGCGGACGTCAAGTCTAAGTGGACTTCCTACTCTTATGTAGGGATCTGCCATTTCGCGCGGAATCCTGCTGACGAAACTGCTGCCAATTAGCGTGGAATCCCCGAGTTCTCCGCCACCTTGACCGGGAACCTACACCTGAGGTGTAGGTTCCGTTTGGAGTTGTCCATTTCGCGCAGGAAATGTCCACGGTGTGTCCGTCTGGACATTTCGGCCGGTTTGGTTTGTCGAGTGCGAGACGAGGCTTGGGTCGCGTGGAGGGCTCAATGACCCCCGGCAGGGAAGTCGATTCGCAAGAAATGTCGAGACGGCGAGCACCCTCGCTCGTAGATTCGATGCGTGTCTGCACCTCTACTCCCGTCGACCACTCGGCGGCATGAGGAGTGCGTGAGTCGAGCGCTTCAGTGGGTGGAAGAGCGACTCGAGGAGCCGGTGACGCTTGCCGATATCGCGGTGGTCGCCGGTCTCTCCCCGCATCATTTCCATCGGATATTTCGTGCTGTTGTGGGCGAGAGCCCGAAGGCGCATCTCCGGAGATTGCGGCTCGAGCGAGCGGTCTATCGACTCAAGGTGAGCAGCGATACGGTGCTGGACATCGCGTTGGAGTCCGGGTTCGCTACCCCCGAGACTTTCACCCGAGCTTTCGTCAGACGCTTCGAGCTCAGCCCTTCGGAGTACCGGGGGATGGTGCGGGCGTATCGCGAGTATGTGGACGTGGCGCAGCAGAGCAAGACATTAGAGGGTTTCGCGGCGGAAACGCCGCTCACTCTACGTTTCGATTTCGACGCGGCACCCGTGTGGATGGAGCGCACCCCTGAATGGCACCTGCTCGTGCTGCGGCATCGCGGGTACGGTGGCGTCGGGATCGGACATCCTTCGCTCGAGCCCTGGAAGCAGCTGCGCGAATTCGCGACCGCGAGCGGCATCCCACACGAATCTGATCGTCTGGTAGGGATCACACGCGACGACCCCTATGTCGTTGGTGAAGACCAGATCCGTTTCGACGCCGCATTGTTGATCCCGGGTCCGGTAGACCCGCCTCGCCCCTTTTCTTACCGCACGATGCCAGCTCAGATGTGCGTCGTGCATCGACATACGGGCGGTGCTGAGCAGATAGCGAAGACCTTCGCCGCTATCGGCGTGCAGTGGATGCCCTCAGAAGGGTGGCGTCTCCGCTGCGCATCACCCTTCGAGGTTCATCACGTCGCCCAAGCTGTCACCGGCGCTGCCCGCATCAGCCACACCCACGCCTATGTCCCTCTTGAGCACCGGCACCATACTCATCCAGAAGGAGCGCCATGATCGGATTTCAGTTCACCGAGCACATCGACAGACCCCCGCTAGACGTGTTCGCCGTCCTGGCAGATCCCACCCGATCGGTCGACTACGTCGAGGGCGTGGTGAGGAGCGTGAAAGTGGCAGACGAGCCCCTTGCCGAGGGGTCCATGATCGAGGAGACCCGTCTCGTGAAAGGCAAGGAATCGACAGGTCGACTGCGGATCGTCACCCTTGACCCACCGTCGACATTCGCGATCGCCAGCGAGGCGGAGGGCATCACTGCTACCTACCGATACCGCCTTCACCCCGAAGCTGCTGGAACTCGGATCGAGTGGACATGCGAGCTCGAAGCGACGGGATTGCGCCGGGTGATGCTTCCCCTCGTAGCCGCGATCTCGAAAAAAGAAGACGGCGACCACCTGGTCCGCCTCAAGGCGTACATAGAGTCGCAGCACAACGCTGGGGCCGCATCGTGATGCCCTCCGACACCAGGGTCGAAGAGGCGCTTGACCGTGCCACGGGGCCGCGACGCGAAGAGGTCACTGAACTCCTCGACCTCTTCGAGGAAGTGGCGCAACGGCCCCCCGTGGTGTGGGCTGATCGGATCGTCGGCTTCGGCCAATACGAGTACACCTACGACAGCGGGCGCGAGGGCATCGCACCCGAGATCGCCTTCGCGTCCGGCGCTAAGCACACGCTCTACCTGGTGGAGGGATTCGCCGAGAGGTGGCCCGATCTGCTCGATCGACTCGGTCCCCATCGCACGAGCACCGCCTGCCTCTACCTCACCCGGCTGTCGGCAGTGGATCGGGATGTACTGAGGGAGATCCTTGAGCGGTCGCTCGCCACCGTCCGCGACGGACGCGAGGCAGAGAGATGACCGGATCGGCCCTTGTCCAGGTGGCGCAAAGGGTCCAAGACCTTGAGCGGGCAGCGGCCTTCTACTCCGCGCTCATCGGTTCGCCCCCTGTGGCCACGTTTGATCCCCCAGGGCTTGTGTTTTTCAATCTGGCAGGCGTCCGGTTGCTCCTCGAGCGGGAAGCGCCGTCTGCGCTGCTCTATCTCTGTGTCGACGACTTGGAATCGGCGGTCGCGCGCGTCGGCGACGTGGAGATTCTCTCGACGGCGCACCGTATCTTCACCCACGATACGAATACCCTCGGCCCGATCGGGCAAGAGGAGTGGCAGTCGTTCATACGCGACCCCGAGGGAAACACGGTGGGGCTTGTCGAGTTTCGAGACCGGAAGCTTTGAAGGCGAGCCTGGCTATGCGAGTCACCGAGGTCGATTGAGCTATGCGCGCACATTGGTCGGACACTTCGAGCTGCGCGCGGTGACGGCAGCCGTGGACATTTCATCCCCTGGCGCCGTGGCTTCTCCGCCCCACCAGGAACAAGTCTGAGCGATCCCTACAGGTAGGTTCCGGTGGGAGCGGTCCAAATCTGATACGAAATGTCGGCGGAGTCAGCTTCCTAGCGCAGCACCCTATTGATATACACCGGATCCCGATGATCGTGCGTCACGATCACCTCCTCGCGAAACGGATCGACCTTCGCGAGCTGCGTCTGCAGGCGTGAGTTGGCAGGGTCGTCCGGGACGAGACTCACCCTCCTCAAGCTTCTGGTGGGGCACCGGCTGACATGAGCGTCGTACGCCACGCGCTCCTGGCTGTGTCCGCGCTCGACGCGACGCCGATGATTGTGTCGCGCTGAAAGGATGCGGACCCACCACGCCGGCTCTGACGACACCGGACCGGCGATGACATGGGCCAGGATGGGAGGGTTCGCGGCGGTGACGTCGCTTGTTCGTTGCAATACAGCAGGAGTGCCCACCTGTGGTGAATCACGTCGCCTTCATCTGGAACATTGCCGAGTCTCTTCGCGGCCCGTTCAAGCCGTCCGAGTACGGGTCGGTCGTTCTTCCGTTCACGGTGCTCCGCCGCCTTGACGCGGTGCTCGCCGACACCAAGCCCGCCGTGCTCGAGGCGGCGAAAGGCATAGAGACGCTCCCCGAGATGCTGCAGGCGATCAAGCTCCAGGAAGCTGCGGGCCACCAGTTCTACAACATGTCCCCGTTCGACTTCGCCAAGCTCGTCGCCGACCCGGCCGATCTGCGAGCGAACCTGTCCTCGTACCTTGCCGGGTTCTCCCCGAATGTGCGGGACATCTTCGAGCGGTTCGAGTTCGACAAGACGCTGAACAAGCTCGCGGAGAAGAACAAGCTGTTCGCGGTGACGGAGAAGTTCGCGCAGGCCGACTTCCACCCCCGCACCGTCTCCAACATCCAGATGGGCCTCGTGTTCGAGGAGCTGATCCGGTTCGCGAACGAGAAGTCGAACGAGACCGCCGGCGACCATTACACCCCGCGCGAGGTCATCAAGCTCATGGTCGAGCTGCTGTTCGCGCTCGATGACGACGCCCTGTCGAAGTCGGGTGTGGTGCGGTCCATCTACGACCCGACCGCCGGCACCGGCGGCATGCTCTCGGTCGCCGACGAGTACCTGCACACCCTGAACCCGAGTATCCAGCTCAGCCTGTACGGCCAGGACTACAACGACGCGTCGTACGCGATCTGCAAGGCCGACATGGTCATCAAGGGCCAGGACGTCGACAACATCGCCCTCGGCGACACCCTCACCGAAGACGCCTTCGACGACAAGAAGTTCGACTACGGCCTCTCCAACCCGCCTTTCGGGGTCGATTGGAAGGACCAGCGCGCCTACGTAGACGACGAACACGCCAAGCTCGGCTTCAACGGCCGCTTCGGGCCCGGCACCCCCGCCGTCAGCGACGGGGCGATGCTGTTTCTCCTCCATCTGGTGTCGAAGATGCGCAAGCCCGAAGACGGCGGCTCCCGCATGGCGATCGTCCTCAACGGATCACCGCTGTTCTCCGGCGGCGCCGGCGGAGGCGAGTCCAACATCCGCAAGTGGCTGCTCGACAACGACCTCGTCGAGGCGATCATCGGACTGCCGAAGGACATGTTCTACAACACCGGCATCTCCACCTACATCTGGGTCCTCACCAACCGCAAAGACGAGAACCGTAAGGGCCGGGTGCAGCTCATCGACGGGCGCGAGATGTTCACCAAGCTCCGCAAGGGTCTCGGCTCCAAACGCAACGAACTCTCCCCCAAGAACATCGAGACCATCGTCAGCCTCTATGCCGGGTTCGCGGACGGCGAGCACTCGAAGATTTTCCGCAACGAGGACTTCCTCTACCGCACCATCACCGTCGAACGCCCTCTCAAACTCAACTGGCAGGTCACGCCGGAACGCATCGACACCGTCTTCGAGGCCAAGGCCATCCAGAAGCTGAACGAGACGGATGCCACAGCCCTACGTGCCGCCCTCGACCGGCTCGGCACCGACACCGTATGGAAGAACCGCACCGCGTTCCAGAAGGCGCTGAAGGATGCCGCGAAAGCCGAAGGCCTCACCCTCCCCGCACCGCTCCTCAAGACCGTGACCACCGAGCTCGGTGAGCAGGACGACACCGCTGACACCTGCACCGACGCGAAGGGCAACCCGGAGGCGGATGCGTCACTCCGCGACACCGAGAACGTGCCGTGGGGCGAGGATGTCGACGACTACGTCGCCCGCGAAGTCCTCCCGTACGCACCCGACGCGTGGGTCGACCACTCCAAGACCAAGGAAGGCGCCGAGATCCCCTTCACCCGCCACTTCTACCAGTACATCCCGCCCCGCCCGCTCGAAGAGATCGACCGAGACCTCGACGCCGTCATGGACCAGCTCCGCGCAATGCTCGTAGAGGTCGAACGGTGAGCGCACCAGTTTCGCGCTTCCCGCTTGTGCAGTTGCGCAACGTGTCGGCCATCCCGATCACGAACGGCCTCGGGGAAGCCGGTAACCCTGCGAACGACGAAGCCTGGCCTCGGTACATTCGAACAACAGATATTGCAGCAGTGCGTGCGCTCGACGCGAACAAGCGAGTGACGCTTCCGCAAGAAGTAGCGCGACTGGCCCCCGTTCTGAGGGGCGACATTCTGATGACGAGCGCGGGCGCGACGGTCGGCAAGAGCTATCTTCACCAGACGGACGAGGCCGCATGCTTCGCCGGATACCTGTCACGACTGCGCGTGCGCCCCGACCGTGCGTTGCCAGAGTTTGTCGCGTATTGGACGGAGTCGCCCCACTACCTTGATCAAGTTCAGTCGGGGGCTGTGAAGTCGACGATCGAGAATTTCAGCGCCGCCAAGTATCGGGCGATGTGGATGCCGCTACCTCCTCTCGAGGAGCAGCGGGCGATTGCGGACTATCTGGATCGGGAGACGGCGCAGATCGACGCGTTCATCGCGAAGAACGAGGAACTCATCACCCTCCTCACCGAACGCCGAGCAGCGGCTGCGCAGTCAGAGGTCGAGCATCACGTCGGCCTAGGATCACGCCTCAAATTTCACTTCCGGGAGATCGATGTGCGGGCTGGCAGCAAGTGGGAGGAACTGCCGCTGCTCTCGGTCTCGATCCACCGCGGGGTAGTTCCCCGTGACGATGACTCCGAGTCTTCGAATGAATCAAGCGATCTGTCGCACTACAAGGTCGCCAGCTCGGGCGACATCGTCCTCAACAGAATGCGCGCGTTCCAAGGTGGTCTCGGCGTCGCACCATGCACGGGCCTAGTCAGCCCCGATTACGCCGTGCTTCGACCGGCGCCCGACGTCGACCCCAACTGGCTAGCGCTCGTCATGCGTACGCCTCGTTTTGTCAGCGAAATGGTTCTACGCCTTCGAGGCATCGGGACGACGGACTCTGGAGCGGTGCGCACGCCGCGAATCAGCGTGGCGGATCTCGGGGCGATCCTCGTGAGCGTCCCGGGTAGCACGGTGCAAGCCGCTGAACTGCGTGCGGTGGCGACCTCCACCACGCAAATCGAGGCGGCGCTCTCGGTTGCGCAGCGAAGTGTCGAGCTTGCGCGCGAGCGTCGTGCCGCGCTGATTTCTGCCGCCGTCACGGGCAGGATCGACGTAGCCAA
The DNA here is from genome assembly GCA_029960085.1 of Microbacteriaceae bacterium PS02067. Classification (GTDB taxonomy): domain Bacteria; phylum Actinomycetota; class Actinomycetes; order Actinomycetales; family Microbacteriaceae; genus Microbacterium. Next base: position 35,801 of record JASCPG010000009.1, read on the forward strand.
CGCCTCTATCTCGTCGAGGTTGAGTCAGTTGACGGCGAGTTGATCGAGCGCTCCGCTCGAGCGCCGGGACCCGTGGATTCGCGCGGATTTCGCTTGCGGATCATGTTGATGCCGCCGGTGGTCAGCGTCTGGGGCCGTCGGTAGTCTGGACGTCTGTCGGCTTGCGGCGAACGGACGGAGGTGATCCTGATGGCGAAACAGTTCGAGTTCCGGCTGATCGACGGGTCAGCCCCATCCGGGCAACTGGAGGCGGACGATCTCATCGCGCTCGTCCAGAGCCTGAAAGAGGTCGCCACGAAGTTGGGTCGAGACGAGACTGCGGCCGAACTCGTCGGCCGTCCGACCAAGCGCACACAGCGGCTGGCCAAACTCAACGTCGGCCTAGCGCCGGGCAGTACGCGGGTGCTTCTGCAGCGGACCGCGGCCGGCGATGACGCGCTCGACTTCGATCTTGACGAAGAGCGCTCCTTCGACGAGCGGTTCGAGGCGATAGTCTTCTCGATCGCTGCTGACAGCCGACCGGAGTGGGTGTCGGGCTCGCTCTCGATCGCGGCTGGAAAGCTCCGCGCGGCGCTTGCGCACGCTGCCCCGCAGGTCGAGTTTACGGTCGACGGGCGCGTGCAGAGGCGTTTCGCCACGGTGGAGACGCACAAGCAGACCTGGCTGGCCGACGACAGCTCAGATGAAGAGACCGTGCATTTCGTTGGTCGACTACGCGCCGCCAATCTCGACAGTCATCGCTTCCAGGTCACCGACGACGTCGGAAATCGTGTCGCGCTGGTCGATGTCGACGAGGGCGTGCAGGCAGGTCGCCTGCTGGGTGGGTACGTCGATGTCGTCGGATCACCCGAACGGGACGCGAAGGGGCGACTCTCGCACATCCATCGGCCTGTGATCGACGCGGCTCCGGCGCCGCCTGGTTCGGCGGGCGTACGAGACGCGGTTCCCCTGGACGAGATTCTGTCGCGCGCAAAAGGACCAGTTGCCGGGGGAATCAGCGACCTTACGGAAGACGAGGCGGCGGCCTTCCTCGAAGCGATCGGCCGCTGAGTGTCGGTCAATCACGCTGCGCTACTGGACACGGACGTCTACAGTGCACTCTTCATCACCCCGGCACGGATCGTCGAGAAGCAAGGTCATCCGGTCGACGCGTGGCGCATCGCCCTCACCGGGTATCGGCCGGTGATCGCATTCCAGACCAGAGCAGAGATCCTCGGTGGCGCTCTTCTCGCACGCTGGGGTGCAAAGCGGCTCGAGCAGACGCGCGAGCAGCTCGACGCCACGCCGACGGTCGACGAAGACATCAGCGTCGTCGACGCCTACAGTCAGCTGTTGGTCGAGGCAAGAGACCTCGGACACCCGCTGGGGAACGCCGCGCATCACGTGGGTGACCGCTGGATCGCCGCGTGCGCAATAGCCAAGATGTTGCCGCTTCTCAGCGGCAACGCGAGACACTTCCGTGGTGCGCCGCGTCTCGAGCTGCTCGAGTACTGAGCAGCGCCCGGCCGTGATGTCGGTAGGCTCGCGGCATGGCGGGCATCGCGGGCGTACATCTCGAGTCGGTGCTGGAGAACGAGATCGCCGAGCATCTCGCCGCGAGCGGGTGGCTGTACTCGCCGACCGACGCCGGGTACGACCGTGAGCTCGCGCTGTTCCCTGAGGATGTGCTCGGCTGGTTGGAGGAGTCGCAGCCGACCGAGTTCGCGAAGGTTGTACGCCCCAGCGACACCGAGGCACTGCGGAAGGCTGCGGGCGCCAGCATCCTGAGTCGTCTGGCGAAGTCGCTGGATCTGGATCCGTTGAAGAACGGGGGGACGATCCGGATTCTGCATGAGGGTTTCTCGATGGTGCCGCTGCATGGGGGTGCGGTGAAGTTCCGGTTGGCGCAGTTCCGGCCGGCGACGACTCAGAACCCGGACACGCTTGAGGCGTACGGGAAGATGCGGGTGCGGGTGATGCGTCAGGTGCATTACTCGGTGAAGCATCCGAACAAGGCGTTGGATCTGGTGTTGTTCGTGAATGGCATCCCGGTCGCGACGGTCGAGTTGAAGACGGACTTCACGCAGTCGATCGGGAACGCGGTGAACCAGTACCGGTTCGACCGGTCGCCGGCGGGTGAGCCGCTGTTTGGGTTTGCGAAGCGGTCGCTGGTGCATTTCGTGGTGTCGAACTCCGAGGTGCGGATGACCACGCGCCTCGCCGGCAAGGGGACGAGGTTCCTGCCGTTCAACAAGGGTGCGGACGAGGGTGCCGGGAACCCGGTGAACCCGGACGGGTCGGCTTCCTCGTACTTCTGGGAGGAGATCCTACAGCGCGACACCTGGTTGCAGCTGCTGGGCTCGTTCGTGCACCTGCAGGTCGACGTCGATGTCGACCCCGACACCGGCAAGAAGACGAAGTCCGAGAAGGTGCTGTTCCCGCGGTACCACCAGTGGCGGGCCGTGACCCGGCTGGTGGAGGCGGCACGGATGGAGGGGCCGGGGAACCGGTACCTGGTGCAGCATTCGGCGGGGTCGGGGAAGACGAACTCGATCTCGTGGCTCGCCCACCGGCTCTCCCAACTGCACGATGACGCGAACGTGCGGGTGTTCGACACGGTCGTGGTGGTCACGGACCGGACGGTGCTGGACAAGCAGTTGCAGGATGCCATCTCGCAGTTCGAGAAGCAGGCCGGGGTGGTGCAGTCGATCACCAAGGATGCGGGCGAGTCGAAGTCGAAGCAGCTCGCTGCCGCGCTGACCGGTGGCAAGAACATCGTGATCGTGACGATCCAGTCGTTCGAGGCGTTGATCACCGCGATCCAGACCCTGCCGGAGTTGCAGGGACGCCGGTTCGCGGTGATCGCGGACGAGGCGCACTCGTCGCAGACCGGGTCGACCGCGGGCGCGCTCACGAAGGTGCTGTCGCCGGACGAGCAGGCCGCCGTCGCCGAGGGAGCCCCGATCGATTCGGACGCGTACCTGCAGTGGGCGATGGAGGTCACCGCATCCGCCCCCAACATCTCGTACTTCGCGTTCACCGCGACCCCGAAGGCGAAGACCCTCGAGTTATTCGGGCGGGTGCCGGAGGGTGGGGATCTGCCGGAGCCGTTCGATCTGTATTCGATGCAGCAGGCGATCGAGGAGGGGTTCATCCTCGATGTGCTGCAGAACTACACGCCATACAAGGTGGCGTGGAAGCTGCAGCATCCCGATTCCGACTACGACGGTGCCGGTGAGGTCGACGAGTCGACCGCGGTGAAGGCGCTCGTGCAGTACGTGCGCCTGCATCCGACGAACATCAGCCAGAAGGCGAAGATCGTCGTCGACCACTTCCGCACCTTCGTGCAGCCGCTGCTGGAGGGCAAGGCGAAGGCGATGGTCGTCACCGGGTCGCGTGTTGAGGCCGTGCGGTGGAAGAAGTACCTCGACACCTACATCGCCGACGCCGGAGTGCAGAACGTGCGGTCTCTGGTCGCGTTCTCGGGAACGGTCGATGACCCGGACGATGTTGGTGAGGGGCTGACGGAGCGGACGCAGAACCCGGGTGTCCAGTCGGATCTCGCGGAGGCGTTCAAGCCGGCCACGTACAACGTGATGATCGTGGCAGAGAAGTTCCAGACCGGGTTCGACCAGCCCCGCCTCGTCGCGATGTACGTCGACAAGAAGCTCGGCGGCGTGCAGGCCGTCCAGACCCTGTCGCGCCTGAACCGGACGTATCCGGGCAAGGACAAGACGTTCGTCCTCGACTTCGTCAACGACCCGGAGGACGTGCTCGAGGCGTTCAAGGTCTACTACCGCAAGGCGTTCCTGACCGCGACGACCGACCCGAACCTGATCTACGACCTCGTGGTGAAGCTCGACTCGGCCGGGATCTACGACATGGCGGAGGTCGAGCAGGCATTCGATGCCGCCCTCGCAGGTGGCGTGAATGTGAACTCGAAGGTGTCGGCGGCGACCGCACCGGCGGTGGATCGGTTCCAGAAGCGGTGGGTCTCCGCTGTGCTCGATGGCGACAAGCCCGAGCAGGACGAGCTGCGCCTGTTCAAGGCCGATGTGGGCAACTTTGTGAAGTTCTACGACTTCATCTCCCAGGCCCGCAACCTCGAAGACACCGACCTGCCCCGCAGGCACTACTTCTTCCGCCGCATCCTCCCGCAGCTGTCCACCGCGACGATCCTGGAACCCGTCGACATCTCGGACGTGACCCTCGTCGGCTACAAGATTAGCGCCGGCGAGTCCGTGAAGCTCAACCTGGAGCAGGGGCCGGGGCTGGATCCGATCACCGCGATCGGGTCAGGCGCGATCCACGAGAAGCATCGGTCCGCGCTTGAGGAGATCATCCAGAAGCTGAACGAGCGTCTCGGCGACAAGTACGGCGTCGGTGTCATTGACCTCCAGATGAATCACATTGTGGGGAAGCTCGCTTTGGATGTGGAGCTCGCGAACCAGGCGGCCGTGAACAGCCCGCAGCAGTTTGCCGAGTCCCCGGCGTTGCCGAAGGCGTTCACGAAGGCGCTTCTCGGGGTGCGGGACGAAACGCCCGCGTTCATCGACGACCTGTTCAACGACAGTGGGCTGTACGCGGAGCTGGGGAAGGCGCTCCCGGCCATGCTCTACGAGTACCTCAAGGACCAGGGGGCTTCACGTGGCTGACCTCAAGCTCTTCCGAGTCGCCGAGGGCGTTGCGACGGAACTTCACAGCACGACCGTCGCACTCGAACGATCGTTGCAGTTGCTCATCGAGCGGAACATGGAGGAGATGTTCGCGACGCGGTTCCTCGCGAGTGAGTTCTCCACCGGCAGCCGGCACGGCGGACGGATCGATTCGCTCGGCATCGATGAGAACAACTCGCCGGTGATCTTCGAGTACAAGCGGGCCACGAACGAGAACGTCATCAACCAAGGGCTCTTCTACCTGAATTGGCTCGTGGATCACAAAGCCGAGTTCACCCTGCTCGTCATGAAGGAGCTAGGACAGGACGTCGCCGACGCAATCGACTGGCGCGCGCCCCGCCTCGTGTGCGTGGCAAGTGGTTACACCCGGTACGACGAACACGCGGTCGAACAGATCAACCGATCGATCGACCTCGTCACCTACCACGACTTCGGCGGCGAACTGTTCGCCCTCGAACTCGTCCACGCATCTCGAGTTGAACCGCAGTCCGCGAACGATGCGCCGAATGCGACGCGCGGGCATAGCAAGACCGTGACCGATCTCCTCGCACAGGCTTCCCCTGAACTCTCCGCACTCTACGAACAACTCGACGCGTTCCTGACCGCGCTGGGTGATGACGTATCCAAGAAGGCGACCAAGCAGTATTTCGCCTACCGGAGACTGAAGAACTTCGCTTGTGTGGAAGTGCATCCGCAGTCGCGCAACTTGCTCGTTTATCTGAAGGTGAACCCGGACGAGGTCGAACTCGAGGACGGGTACTCGCGTGACGTTCGGCAAGTTGGGCATTTCGGTACAGGGGATCTCGAGCTGCGGATCTCCACTCAACGAGAGCTGGACCGCGCACAGAGACTTCTGCAGACCAGCTACGACAACAGCTGAACAGCTACGAACGCAGCGTGCAGGTCGCCCGCGTTGAGCGAGAACATCGTTCGGAACAGATAGATCCGGGGGCTCCCAGTTCAGCCAACGTTTTTGCGACCGATACATTGTGCGCATGAGCGAAGTTGTCGACGGGCCGGCGTGGGTCGCGGCGGAGCCGCTCGATTACGTGGGTGAGAACCCTCTGGCGGTAAGCCGACATGTGACAGCGGAGAGTAGAAAGCTGGCGACGGTCGCGATCAGCACCACGTTTCACGCTCGCTACTACACGTTGCATGCGCTCGTGGCGGACGAGTGCGACAGCCGGGAACTGACTGTGGATGCTCAGCGGGAGCTGCTCAGACGCTGTGAGGTCGTCCTCGCAGCGATCACGATCCTTCATCAAGACGCGCACGACTCGCCGGTCACCCCGCACGGGGTTCGCGCGGTGGGAGGCGCTCTGTCGGGGAATGATCTCGACGTGGCGCGGTTGGCCGGCACTGGGCCCGGCGCCTACTCGAAGAGGCAGTGGGGCTTCTTCTGGGACTACGGCGCCGTCGAGCAAGACCTCGGGTTCGTGAGAATGTCCAGCGGCGGGTTGAGCATTGGCCCAAACGCCGACACGGCAGCAATTCGCGCGGGCCTAGGCGTGCTCCTGACGCTCGCGGAATCTGACCGTGTACCGCTGGAAATCTTGCGGGAACGATCGGACCTGTGTCTGTGCCGCATGGCATCCGCGGAGGATGGTCGCGCATTGCGGGAACGACTCCTACCCGCTGCGGTCCAAATCACGCCCGAACCGATGCCGGAAGGGTCGGCGCAGACGATCAGGATGCTGCTGATCCTACTGGAACTTGCCGGGGGCGGTGATGGGACGCTGCAGGACGACCTTGGGGATCGGCTCCTCTTCGATCCGGCCGCGCACGCGGACCCTCGCCTCATTGCGTTGGACGCTACTGCTGCGTGGACGGGATTGCTTCTGAGGGAGAAGTCGGTGCGGGCGTGGCATCGCCTTTGGGCGTGGACCGTCGCGCAGATCGATGGTGCAGCGACCGTCGAAGCGATCGCGGCGGCCGTCGCGAATGAACTCCCTCCGTGCAGCCTCGCGGCTTATCTGTCCGACCTGCCACCGCACACTGCCCCCGGCGGTGACTTGCTTCCTGCGGAGGTCGCGGTCGATCAGGATCAATCTCGGAGCGTCGTTGACCGTTGGTTCGCGACGCTGCTGCTAGGCGCGGTCCGCGCGAACGCGCTGCCCGTGAAGGTTGCGGCGTACTTCGAGGGCGGTGAAGAGCGGGGATCACGCTTGCGGCCAGGCTGGCTCCGTGAGCGGTTGGACGAGTGGGCAGAGCGTCCGGTGCAAGAGTTCGCGGTGTTCATCACTGAGCAGATGGTCGCGAGGGCCCAGCAGATCACCTTGTCGAAGGCGAGATTCAACACGACGACGTGTTTGTTCGAACTTCCGCAAGGTCTCTTCATTCGCGATGGGATCGTCGTCAAAGAGCGCGATGAACCGTCCTTCGACACCTGGTTCCGGTGGAACGCGATCGCCAGGATCCTCGTCGGAGCGGGTTTGACGCAATTCATCGACGGACGGTGGCACGTCGCACAGCTTGGCGTTCAGCGATGAATCTCGTCGAAACCCCGACGGGGCCGATTGTTCCGCTGCGGTACTTTGCAGACGAGGTAGAGCACGCCGACGGTCAAGCGGTCGAGGCGTTGTTCCTCACGTTCAACGCGGACCTTTCCTTCCTCGAAGCGCGCCTCCTGGAGATTTGCCGGCGGGCGGGCGCCCGCGTCACTGTCCTCGCGGATGCTGACATGTGGCAGCCGGACGTACGCGCGGTCACCAGTGCGGGTCGCCGGTACCACGTCGGCATGGTCGCGACCAGCGGTGCGTTTCACCCGAAGCTCAGCATGATCGTCGGGCCGCGACGAGCGGTCGCTGTCGTCGGATCGGGGAACCTCGGGATGGCGGGCTGGCAATCTAACGCGGAGCTCGCGACCGTTCTGAAGGCGAACCTCGACGCCGCTCCGACCGCTATGGTCGATCTCCGGGACCTTCTCGTCACCCTCCGTGCCCGCCCCGAGGTCGATCCTTTGTCCGGAGACGCGATCGCCCGCACGGTCGACCAACTGTCTGATCTCCTCGACAGGACCACCATGATTGAGGACACTGGGCACAGGTTGTACGCCTCGTGGCAAGGTCCGCTCCTGGACGCGCTACCCGACGAACCCGTCGATGAGGTCTTGGTGACCGCCGCGTTCCACGACGACGACAGTGCGGCTCTCGAGCGGGTACTGCAAAGGCTTCAGCCGCGCCGGGTGCGGGTCGCAGTGCAACCGGGACGCACCGTCGTGAACTCGGACGCCCTACATCGGGTCCTCACCGCCTATGCGACCACTACGAGAGCACCAGACGTCGCCGTGATCATCGATGAGGAGACGCGGTATCGGCACGGGAAGCTGATCGAATGGTGCAGCGATGGCTCGCGGGCCTCGCTCACCGGCAGCCCGAACGTGTCACGAATGGCGCTGCTCAGACCAGTCCCTTACGGCAACTTCGAGATCGCAGTCGTCGGATCTACTCCGGTCACACTGTTCCCCGCGGGCGACGAGGCGCCGCAACCATCCGCGCTGCCAACTCGCGTCGGCCGAGTTCCGGGAGAGGGCGGCGGGGGCACCCCGATCATCACGGAGGCCGTCGTCCAGGACAGTACCCTCGCGCTCCGGATCGCACGGGTCACCACTGACGTGACGATCGAACTCTCCGACTACAACACCCCGGACTTGTGGCGCGCGATCGCGACCGCCACGGCACGGCAAACCAGCGTTGAGTTGTCTGGTTCGTACTCCGGAGGAGACCGGGTCCGACTCGCGTTCGCCGACGCAGAAGGAGTTACGCGGCGGTCTACGGTCACCTTCGTCACTGAACCGGCGACAGCGTTGCGGCGTCCCAACGAACACCCCGTCACGAGCAAGGTGGCCGCGACGCTCCCATCCGACTTATGGGGAGACGACCCAGCCTTCTTGCAGTCCATCTACGACGAATTGCACTCTCTGACTACGGAACTCGCCGTTCACCGCGTCCCCGCACCCTCCGACGCGCCGGTCACGTCGCCGCGTGGTGAAACTCGTGTGCACGGGCGAGAAAACACCTGGCTGTGGCTGCAAGACGACCTCACTACTCGGCTCGGCCGACATTTGGGCGCCTTTACGCTGGGCCTCCCCCCGATTCCCGCCCCAGACGCCGAAGCCCCAGACTGGACCGACTGGGCGCTGCCCGGCGACCCCGACGTGGCTCCCGAACATGACCGGGAGGCGCCCGCGGTCGACACCGAATCTCAGGATGCGGAAGATGACGAACCGGTCGTTGCCGTCGACCACGCGCACAGTTCCATCACGGCGCGTCGACGGCGTCGGCGGTGGTGCACGCAAGCAGCCGGAATCGCCCCGCAGCTCGATGTCGCCTACCGACTGCTCCTGCTGAGGATCACACTGCGCCTGTGGCTCCTCAACAACTGGGACGCCCACGACGCCGAGCCGCTGTGGACGATCGACTTGATCGCGCAGTCGCTTCGCGCACCCAACCCGGTGGGCCGGCCCGCGCCACCACCTGCCCTGCGGACACGCATCGGTAGCCTTGCCGCCGTCGCGCTCACTCTCGTTCACCGTGCCGCGACCCGAGGCGCAGAAGCGGAACTGACGGCTTACCAGCACCTGCGAACACACGTCGCCGACCTGATTGTGGACGCCTCGGAGGAGGAGATCGCGGCCTATCTTGACGGACTGATCGACCCACGTGACCTTGAGGAAACCGTCTCCGATGCCCGGCACCTCATCGGAGACGCCGCAGATGCCGATCATCTCGGGGAACTCGAACGACGTCTGCTCCTGGACGACACCACGCTCCGTGTCGAGCGTCCAGCGCTGAACCTTCTCCACCTCGTCGCGAACCTCACCGAGAAACAGACCGAACACCGTGCGCTCACACTGATTGCCGATGTCGAGACGCGACCCGGTCTGGGGGTCTGGGTCAGCAACCTCGACGGATACTGGGCTCTCGTCGTGTGGAACGAGCCGCACTTCATCCGCGTTACCCCGCGGCGCAATGGGACCTACTGGTACAGGCACCATCAACTGCGCGGGCTCATGACCCCCAGTGTGATCGAGGGCGAAGTGCGACGCGGTCAGAAGCCGGACCTGGGCCGTGCGGGAACAGATGCTCAGGCGATCACCGCACTCGCGGAGTTGGGAATCAGCGATCCCGCCCCGCCACTCGGCTCCTCTTGAGCGGGGAAGCGGCAGCCGCTCTCTAGTAGCCAGTTCGCAGTGGAACTGGCCAGATGGCGGCCGCGATCAGACCTGTTGCGTTATTCGAGGGCGCTTGTGCTCGACCTCAGATGCGCGACTGCGCAGCGCCTGGAGTTGCTCATCGATATCTAGTCGTGCGACCTAATCGTCCAGGTGGTTCGTTGAGCGGACGCGTCATTCTGGACTAGACGTTCACGTGCCTTGAAACGGTCGAGGTGCTCTTTGCGCCACATGAAGCTGTAATTGAAGCCGTCTGGATCGCGAACGGCTGGTCGACTTAGCCGGTCGAGGCCTTCTTCGAGTTTGAATCCCCATGAGTCGCCAAAACGGATGTGACGGTTATGCGGGTGCTTGTCAATCTCCCATCTGACCGCGACTATGTCGACGGCGCGGAGGCTTCCTGTACTTGCAGGGATCCACGCATCGCGGAGTAGCCGCTCAAGGTCCAACACTGTCTGTTGACCCTCTGGCGTGTATGCGAGTTGGGTGTATAGCTGGACTCTTGAGCCGGGGGGCGCGTATCGGTCGATCCGACGGAAGAGCCAGCCGAGATGTTCAGCTTGTGTGTGGTGAGTCCGCCTTTCCTGCCATCGGAGGAGCTCCGCGAATGCGTATCGGTCGACGATGGTGACTCGCTTTGTCTTCGCCGTCAGGTCCTGGAACAGCTCTCGCCAGATTGCGTCGCGTTCGGCTCCCGCAGGGTAGCGTTCTTTGCGCGCAATCGCCGACACATTTTGCATGACCGGTGCTGTCTCGACGGTGCCCGTGATGGACGCCGATGTGTTGTCGTCGATCGCACTTACGCCGTCTTCGCTGTCGGGGTACAGGCGCTCGAATGCCTCCCGTGCCAGCACGGCGACGAGCGGCAATCGATCTCGAACGGCAGAGATCTCGCTTGGTGAGCCGATTTCGTCGAGGTGCCGCCGGAGTCCAGGCTTGGCGATTCGGAAGCGATGGTTGTCCTTTAGGAAGACCAGCATCTCCGTCCAGCGCTTCTTCTCGTCGGGTGTGAGGTCGGCCCCGGCGAGCAACTCCTTCATTAAGTCGAAATCGTCATCCGACGCAAACACCAACGATCCATGGGCTCGGACCACCTCTAACCAGCTGTTCCACATCGACCGCGCAGTAAGGCGCTGTGTCTGCGCGGAGATATCTAGGAGCGCAAGGGGCGCGATCCCCATCTCGGCGATCACGCCAGGTCCCCGAACACCTCGTCGAAGCGTTCCACGAAGAATCCGTTGGGCCATTCGTCGATGAACTCTCCAGCCTCATCGATCCGTAGCTCGCGGACGACCGCACGCCCCTCTGGGTCTTGGTCGACATAGATCACGGCGACATCGCCCGCGTCGAGAATGCCTTCTCGAATTCGACGCTGTACCCGCAGCATGAGGTTCTCGCTGTGCGTTTCGAGGACAACCTGATTTGCCCGACCGCCGGGCTGGATCGATTCGACGACGAGATCAGCGAGGTCCGCCTGCATTGCTGGGTGAAGGTGAATCTCGGGTTGCTCGACGATTATCACGGAGTTCGTACGGGCGGATAGTTCAACGACGATCGGAAGCACCTGCGATATTCCGAACCCGACATCCGCGGGACTGAGCCTCACGCCAGAACGCTTGTCGGTGAGGACTACCGCTGCGGCGTCGCCCAGGATTCGACGGTCGTAATGGTCCGAGACAAGGATCGCGTCGAGCTCGTATTGAACGCCCAAGCGTTGCAAGTACTCGGATGCTTGCTGGCGCTCGGAAGTGTTGTCGAGCAAGAAGAAAGGAACGTCCAGCCCAGCGGCGGCGGAGGAACGCGCGCTGATTCGTTCAGGCGCTTGACGGAGTGGGCCGAGGTACGACATCCGTCCGAGGATGTTTTTGGTCTCGACCGAGATGGCGTGGGTCAGTCCTGTCGCCGTTCGGAGCGCCGCGTCTGCAAGGCGAGGTCGAGTCGCGTCGGCCGTACGGAACGAGAGCTCGTCAAGTGTGTCAACTGAGACGGAGCCAGGCAGTAGTCCGTCCTTCGATGCTCTTACCTGGTCGATTCCGGCAGACCTAAGCGCGGCTCGCACGCGCTTGCCTTGTTGGTCGGATGGTGTCGGGCGGGGCGGGTAGACAGCTTCGGCGCTGTAGGCGAAGTCGACTACCCGCGCGATGTCGTCGGCGGACATGACGAAGCGACTGTCGTCGCCGTCGTCTTGATCCCAGGCGAACGACACCTTGCCTAGTGACAGGAGTGCCCTGATCACGCGAATTCCTCGCCCGTCGATATCGCTGCCCAGGGTCAGGTCAAGGGACCGGATGTCTTCCGGGTTCGGCAGGGCGATGGGGCTGTCGAGTAGGCCGCCGGAAGCGAACGACACGCCGATCTGCATGTCGCGGTGCTCATCCTGCCCGTGGACCATGCCGGCGTAGGCGCCCAGTTGGGTGAACTCGCCATTCGGTCGGACTGACTCGTGGGAAACGGATTGGCGGAGGAGCAATAGCGACTGGAGGATCGACGACTTCCCCGAGGAGTTCTTGCCGTAGACGAGCGTGAGGGGGCGAAGCGGTACACGAGTAGCGCGGTCGATGCTCTTGAAGCCCGCGATGCGAAGCTCGGTGAACAGGTGGCCGGGCGATTCCGGCCGGGGCTTCTCGCGCTTAGGAGGCGGCACGAGATGACGTGTCGGGTTCGTGTCCGCGTCAGGGAGGAGGTCAACGACCGGGAAAGCCCGCGCGAGCCAACCATCATCCGTTGGATCTTCGTGTGTTTCCAGCCAGTCATTGCAAACGGAGATCACTCTGTTCAGACCACTGTCATTGCCGCCCTCGTCCCCCACCATCGCAGCTGCGCCGTTCACGAGCAGCACCTTCTCGCGAGGTGGGGTCCCCTTCCCGGTGACGACCCAGAGATGCGTCTGGATCGACGTGTTGAGAACACTGCGCGAAGGGAGAGCGATGACAGCTTCCACACGCCCATCCACGAGGAGCTCAGCACGCACATGTCGGGAGCTTCCTCGCGAGGAGAATGACGCTGGCAGCAAGACGACCGCGCGGCCCGCGGGCGCGAGCGCACCTGCGATCACAGAAAGCCAGTGAGCGTCGCCGTCGACCGTGCGCGGCCGTAGCGATGAGTCCAGCGCACGTACCTTCGTCCCCATTGGCGGCTCAGCGACGATCGCGTCCCATTCCTCAGGAAAGTCTCCACTGATGACCGTGTTGGTTCCCGCAGGGGCGCCTTCCAGGAAGTCGAACGTTGCAACGCTCCCATGCACACCAAGAAGCGCCATACGCATCACGGTGAGGGACGCGATGTCGTCGTCGATGTCCACTCCCCATACAACGTTGCGCGGGTGCTTTCGCTCTGCCGCGATTAGCGTCCCGCCCAATCCGCACGCAGGATCCAGCAGCCGCTGCCCAGGCCCGACGAGTGCGGCCATCAGTTCCTCGACCTGCGTGCTACTCGCGTGGCTGAGGCCAGCCCTGGACAGCCGCTCGCTCCGCAACTGTAGGAGCGCCTCGAAGACGAGCCAATGCCCGTACTGGCCGCGTGGAACGTATCGTCTGACCGCTTCTGCGAGCTTCTTCGCACCCGCCGGGCTGATTGATCGAAGCGAAGAACCCTTGTCGTCACTACGCGGTGGAAAGTACAAGAGCCGATCGTCGTCATACTCCCATGTGCGATGCACTAGCTCGCAGGCAGCATCCAGCGCGGCCTCAAGAGACTCACCCCCACGCACGGAGTCGAGCAGCAGCATCGCAACCCGCCGAGGGTCCAACTGATCAGCGAGTTCGTCCTCGTCTTCAATGTGGTCATCCACGGGGGCAGTCTATTGATACGCACGCATGGCGGCTGGACGCGAATCCTGCGCTCAAGGCCTGGACACTCGCCGACGCAGGTTGAGCCAGAATGCTCTCGATCCGACTACCGCGCCCAACTGTGGTGCCGGAGGGGTCCGTTCGGCTCCAGGCAAGAAACTGCGTAGCGCCTTGCCTTCGGTCGCGGTGTCAGTGGCTACGATTGCGATGTGACGGACGACCACGTGGAGTTTGAGAACCCACCCGTTCGAGAAGCAGTCATAGGGATCGAGTTCAATCCCTTGCCGCTGAGCATCATCGATCTCGCGATGTTGACTGATGAATGGCGGGCTGAGTTTCCGATCGTGCAGGAGCAGCCGGCGCTCGACCCTTCGACCGCCGTCGCGCCAGGAGCGGGCGGCCCAGGCATCCACTTTGGCAGTGGGGTTCCCCCCGTTCGCCTTTGGCTCATCGAGCAGTCAGGTCACTTCCTCATCCAGTTACAGAGGGATCGTCTTCTTCTGAACTGGCGAAAGGTAAATGAAGGCAGCGAGTACCCGCGCTACGCCGTTCTTCGTGACAAGTTCGCGGGATTGCTCAGCGGCCTGCGCCGGTTTCTCCGATCGATTCATCCGGGCGCAGATGTCTCATTGACCGTCGCGGAGTTCACCTATATCAATCGGATTGCCACGGAGGGGAGTGCAGAGACCGTGTTCTCGGTGCTTCGCGAGCCAACGACGCCGCTTCCGGGCGAGCCCCTTGTCGTGCGATTTCAGGAGATTCGGAACGTTCACCATTCGGAGAGTGCCGCGCCCGGTCAGCTGTCTATCTCGACCGAGCCAGCCGTCATCAACGGGGTTGCCGAGATTCAGCTCACGGTATCTACTAAGTTCTTTCCTACGGCGATCTCTGAAGATGCATCGATGCTTGCAGTCCTGGATGAGGCCAGGAATGTATCTCGTCAAGCATTCGTTGCCTTCACGACCGAGTCAATGCATGCGAACTGGGGGGTAGCGGGTGAGTAGCGCTCTGACACTTGATCGGCCGACAGGGATCTCGCGAGGCCTCTTCGGCTGGGACTCTCGGCCCGTGACGCAAAGGACTGCGTCACGCGCCGTCTCGTCCAGCACCGCGCAATCTGCGGAGGTGAGTGAGGGCCGGGACGCGCTTCTCGACTATGCCGCGACGCGACTGGACGCCCTGCGTGAGCGGGGTGTCTCAGAACTCGCTGCGGTCAACACGTTGCTTGCTCTGCAAAGTCTCGTGAAGAGCGACGCTGCGACCCCTCAGGTGGGTATCGACGGTGATGGTGGCATTGAGACGGAATGGCTTGTCGATGGTCGGTCGCTTATCCTCAACTGCGGTGTTGATGGAACGAACGTGCTCTGGGCTCTGGATGAGGACTGCCAGATGCTCTTTCGGCGCGAGTTCAATGCGCGGATGGTCGACGAGAGCCTCCTAGGGCTCGCTCGCGACTTGATTGACCGAATGAATCGCGGCGTTCGGAACAGCGTCCGATCGAGTTAGCAGGGTGGGCTTCCCGGACGAACTGGTCACACTCCCGCGTGATCACGGCACGCTGTTCTTCGTGCCGAACACTGACGATGTGCTTCGACGCTTCAATCCCGACAACGAGGATATTCGAGACGTCGTTTCGGTCGACGAGGGCGGGGTAACTCGGTATCGCCTCAAGAGCGGGGCGCTAACGGGCTTCAGCGATGATGGCTGTTCCGTTGGGCGAGACCAGATACTACGTGAGGCTGAACTGGACCGTGCGGTGATGCTCCATCCCAAGCACCGGAAGCTCGCTGAGGCTGCAGTTGATGCGATTCGGGACCTGGTCCACCCCGACAGTGCGGGGGAAGAGCGGCAGCCATTCGATGTCGCTCCTGACGCTTACCCCGCAAGTGATCCCAATCCTCAACGCTGGCAAGTGGCACATGCGCTGATCACACTGGCTGAGGGCTACACGAGGTCGGCCCGCACGACAGCGGTGGGCACCCTCGCGCGGACTGTCTTCAATCCGTTGGTCACCCCCTGAGGTGATGACGTTGCGTCGCCCGGGTCTGGCGGGTGCCAGTGAGACGATCGTCAACCAACCCCGAGAAATCGACGGACGGCTTCGAGTTGTTCGTTCGACACTGGTCGGCGAGTGTCCGCGTGGATAGCTTCAACCAGCATGTGATTCACCTCGGTTCCGTCAGCACGGACCACATAGCCGATAGTCGCGGCGACACCGCCCACTCCAGGCACCGTCGAAATCTGCACGCGTCGCTTCATGGGATCGATCGTAGTGAAACTGGGTCGTGCGGTTGACGACGTAGGAATTCGCAATCTAGGTGTGCGCAGCGAGCTTCGATCCGCTCGCAATGTAGCGCGGTACGGGGGCATTTCACGCAAAGTCAACCGGGATCCGACAGAGGTGTAGGCTTTTTTGAAGTTGTCCATTTCGCGGATGAAATGTCCACGCGATGTCCATTTGGACATTTCTGGGCTCATCGCGAATGAGAGTGTAGGAGCGGTCTGAATCCGCCGGCTTCGAGGAGCGATCTGGCGACGTAGTGCGTGAGGTGCCGGAAGCCGAGGGCGGAACCGCGAAGGTGCTCCAGCCGGCCGTGGATGGCCTCCGTTGGGCCGTTGCTCGTTGCGGGGCGGTCGAAGAACGCGAGGATGTCCGCGGCGCGCTGCTTCAGCGTGCGGCCGAGGCGACGGACCTCTTGAGCAGCGCGGGAACGCCGTTGCTGACAGAGTCGATCACCGCCCGCATCATCTCCTTCGCCTTGTTCTTGTCGGGTTCGCGGTAGGCGGCGACGATGCGCTGGTAGATGCCCCAGGTCGCTTCGACCTCGACGTGCTCCTCGGCGGCGAACACCGCGTCGAGCCGCGCGGTCTGCTTCTCGGTGAGGAAGCTCGCGCCGGTGTGGAGGGTGCGGCGGACCCCGTAGAGCGGGTCGCCGGCGTGACCGCGGTGCCCGAGCGTGTCTTGCTGAACCCGCTGCCGGGTCCGGTCCAGGGCGTCGCCGGCGAGACGGACGACGTGGAACGGGTCCATCACCGGAACCGCGTCGGGGAGCTCTTCGGCCGCGGCGGTCTTGAACCCGGAGAACCCGTCCATCGCGACCACCTCGACCGCGTCACGAAAGGCGTCGTCGCGGTCGGCGAGCCAGGTCTTGAACGCCGCCTTCGACCGGCCCTCGACCATGTCCAGCAGCAGTGCTGGGCCGGCGCCATCGCGGACCGGGGTGAGGTCGATGATCACGGTGACGTACTTGTCGCCACGCCTGGTTTGGCGCCAGACGTGCTCATCGACGCCAATGACCTTCACGCCCTCAAACCGCGTGGGGTAGTTCATCAGCAGCCGCTTGCCTTCAGCCAGGACCGCGTTGTTGGCGGTGTCCCACGCGACCCCGAGTCCCTCGGCGACACGGGCGACGGTGAGGTGTGCGACCACGATCCCATCCAGCGCCCACCGCAGTCCGGTGCGCGAGAGCTTCGCGCGTGGCTCCGCCGCGGCGCTGGTGTCTTGGCGCCACACGTGTCCGCAGTCGGCACAGCGGTAGCGGCGCACGACAACTTCCAGCACGGTCGTTCGCCAGCCCAGCGGCTCGTGCGCCAACCGCCGGATCACGGTGTCACGAGCAGCGCCTTCGCTGCCGCACCGTCGGCATCACTGATCTGGTTCCACCACGCGGCACGCGAGGACCGCACGATCCGGTTCAAGTCGTTGTCCGGTCACGCTCAGACCGAGGCCGTCGAGTCGAGCGAAGGCGGTCAGGTCAGGGCGGCCGAAGCCGGCCGGCGGGGTAGCGTCGGTCACGTTGAGGTCTTTCGGATGATGGCGGAGGAACCTCCACCGTCGGGAGATCTCGATGTCTACCTGCGGACCGACGCGCCCGGCCGACCTACACCGTCATCTGAGAAGACCCCTGAAACGTCTTCGACGACGACGGGACCGGCGAGGAGGAGGGCGCGGTGAGCTAAAGGAATGGAGCTTGCTCGGCTTCGACGACGCCGCAAGCTCCGGTGAATCGGTCGGTACTGGTCGGTCGTCGTCGGTCACCACCGGATGGCGGCGTCCCCCACGCTCGGCGTTTGCGCAGGTCAGCGGCGCGTGCGCCCAGTGGGCGCATCAAGCGATAGACGCAAAGTCGACGTGATTAGGTCGTCGGTTCGATTCCGACAGGCTGTTCGGTTCTGGTGGTCGCGCGATGCGCTGGCCTCACGGCTCTGCCCGACACCGACGTCTCTCTCCTCTGCGACGGACCCCTCGCCGGCTGAGCGGTCGCGGCCGGCATCCTCTCCGTGTGTCGATAGGCCTCGCACCGCTGGGCAACGCAGCATGGCGTTGCGTCGCGACCTGGCGACGGCTCGGCGGGGCGCGATCGTCTCGTGCGTTGGCGGACTACGGGAGCTTGGACGCGAGGACGTCGGCCGCCAGGATCTCGGGTGCTGCGCTGAGGAGGTGCTGGTTGGCCATCAGGGCTGCGACGATGGCGCCGTTGGCGTGGGCGTCGCGAGCGGCCTCGTCGGGGAATGCATCGAAGATCCAGAAGGTGTCGGCGTGGGTCCTGACCGCGAACCAGACAATCGTTCCTACTTCTTCGTTGGCGAGTGCGACAGCGCCGGCGAGCAGATCGGCGAGCGCGTCGTGCTGTCCATCGGCCGCGACGATCTTGGCGACGAAGGCATACGGAAGTGATGCGGGTGTGGACATGAGGGACTCTCCTAGGTGTCGAGGCTTCTTGGTGAAGCGAGTTCAGCCTATGACGAGCGAGGACCGGTGGGGAGTGGCGTATACGACAGTATTGCTATTGTTTACGTCATGCGTATCGGACTGATCGCGATCGACGGCTGCTTCGGTTCGGCTATCGCGTCGATCATCGACATCGTGCGGGTGGCCGACGGTGCCCGCGGCGATGTCGACCCGCGGATCGACCCGATCGAACTCGCCATCCTCGGACCGAAACGGCGAGTGACCACGACGGCATCGATGACCCTGTCGGTGGACCACCCGCTGTCGGAGTCCGGAGAGTTCGACGTGGTCGTCGTCCCTGCGCTCGGAACCCTTACGGCCGCCGCTACCAACGACGTCCTCCAGAGCCGAGATGCTCGTTCGGTCATCGCCTCGCTCGGGCGCCTCGACGAGGCGACCACCCGGATCGCCGCGGCGTGCACCGGCGTGTTCGCTGTCGCCGAGACCGGACGGATGCATCATCGGCGGGCGACGACCAGCTGGTTCCTGGGGCCGGAGTTCCTGAAGCGCTATCCGACCGTCGCCCTCGATCTCGACACCATGGTCGTGGTCGACGGAAACCTCGTCACCGCCGGCGCCGCGTTCGCCCACATCGACCTCGCGCTCTCACTCGTGCGATCGATCAGCCCCGACCTGGCCCAACATGTCGCCAAGCTCCTCATCATCGACGAGCGCCCGTCGCAGGCGGCCTTCGTCGCCTACGAACATCTCCGGCACGAGGACCCGATCGTCGTCGAGTTCGAACGCTTCGTGCGCGCCCGCCTGGACGAACCGTTCAACGTCGCCTTCGTCGCGCAGTCGCTCGGCACCAGCCGGCGCACCCTCGAACGACGAGTCCGTGCGGCGCTCAACCTCACTCCGCTCGGCTTCGTCCAACGGCTTCGCATCGAACGAGCTCGGCACCTCTCAGCAACCACGGACCTCACCTCCGCCGAGATCGCGCCACGGGTCGGCTACGCGAACGCCGAGACTCTGCGCTCTCTCCTGCGTAGGGAGCGACGCCGTTCCTGACCTATCGCCATGCCTTAGAACCACCTCTCAGCACGTCGCGTCGACGCTTCTGCGTCGCCCCTGGACGTCCACTGGGACTGTCTGAATAACGGTGTGTGGGGTCCGGCCTGATCCGTAAGGAGATGGCCGTGGCTGACACGGCCGATGTCGTTGTTAACGACGAGATGATTGATCCCGTGACCGGGGAGATCATCGATCAGAAAGAAATCGCCCAGCGGCTGCTCGCGCAGGCGAAGGAGCAGGGGGTGAGTCTGACCGAGTGGACGTCTGCCGACACGTTCTGGGCCCGACTGTCGTTCGATCGCCCTCGTTCGTACTTCTTCCCTGCGTCCGGAGGGCTCGGCTGGGCCCTCCCCGCAGCGGTCGGAGCGGGTCTCGCCGAGCCACGTCGGCCGATCGTCGCCCTGATCGGCGACGGCGCGATGCAATACACCCCGGCCGCGCTCTGGACGGCCGCGCAGTACGACGTGCCCGTGACCTTCGTCGTGTGCCAGAACCAGGAGTACGGCGCACTGCAACGCTTCGCGAAGGTCATGCAGGTGCCCGATGCGCCCTACCTCGACCTCCCGGGTCTCGACCCCGCCTCCATCGCCCGGGGCTACGGCATCGAGACCGTGCAGATCGGGTCGCTCGATGAGCTGGAGGCCTTCGTCGCGGCAGGAACCGAGGCGACGAGCCCGCGACTCGCTGTCGTGCCGCAGCGCTCGGTTCGGTGAGGCGCCGCGGGTGACCACCTTCGCGCTCGACCCTTCGGGGGCGAGCTTCAGCCCCGACGTACGCTTCGCGTTCCGCCGGGCACAGCAGTGATCCGGCGGCCCCGTGTGGACGCCGGTGAACCCTGCTACTGTCTGCATCGTCCGTGATGGAGATCGAGGAGGTGGTACCCGTGAACGAATCGACGTGGGTGCTCCTCGCAGGAGTCACGGTCGGGCGATAGGTCGCCCGGGAGCGCCGCAGTTTGCAGCACTCCCGAAAGGCACGACCATGCACGTCACCTCCACGACGCCGCTCGACGACGGCACCACCGAACGCGAGTTCGATCTCGACGGCATTCCGGGCATCCTCTGGACGCCGTCCACAGCCTCACCCGCGGCACCCGCTCCGCTCATCCTGCTGGGTCAACCCGGCGGGATCGGGATGCGCCGCATGTATCCCCGGCTGGCGAGTCGGGCGCGCGCGGCGGCCGCGCAGGGGTTCGCCTCCGTCGCCATCGAACCGCCGGGCGCCGGTGACCGGCCGCCGCTCCCCGGCGCGGAGCACGCCCGCGCCGACCTCATGCGCGCGATTGCGGCGGGTGAACGGCCCGGCGACGACGTGATCGACCGGCTCGTCCTCCCCCTCGTCGACCGGGCGGTCCCGGAATGGCAGCGCACCCTCGACGCCGTGCTCGACCTCCCGCAGATCGGCGAGCGGGTCGGGTTCTCGGGCGGCGTCATCGCGATCGCGGTGCGACTGGCGGCGATCGACCCGCGCATCGCGG
This sequence comes from Microbacteriaceae bacterium PS02067, assembly GCA_029960085.1. GTDB lineage: Bacteria > Actinomycetota > Actinomycetes > Actinomycetales > Microbacteriaceae > Microbacterium. The sequence goes on from JASCPG010000009.1 coordinate 56,640, forward strand.
CGGCAGGCCTGTTCGCCGGCAGCTACGTCCCCCGCATGACCATGGCGGAGGCGCGGAGCATCACGACCCCACTCCACGTCCTGCTGCAGTGGGACGACGAGGGCAACGACCGGCAGATGGCACTCGATCTCTTCGACGCGTTCGCGTCGCCGGAGAAGACGCTTCACGCCAACATGGGCGGACACACCGGCATCCCCGCATTCGCGGGTGAGGATGCCGCGGGGTTCTTCGCCCGCCACCTCGGCCCGACGCCGCACGCGCGATGACCGGGACGGGATGCCGGGAGCGCACCGGCGGCTCGCGTCATCCGACCGGTTCGGTGTCCGCCCGCCTCGATAGGCTCCGCCCATGGACATCCCCGCCAACCTGACCGGGACACTCGTCGGCGTAGCCGTTCTGGCGGCCAGCACCACTCTCGTCCTCACCCTGTTCCGGGTGCCGAAGATGTGGGAGCCCGCCGCCGCGATCGCGCGGGGCGCGCTTCAGCTCGCGGTGATCAGCGTGATCCTCACGGGCATCGTCACCCACCCCGCCTGGATCGTCCTGGCGCTCGTGGTCATGTTCATCGTCGCGAGCAGCGTGGCGACGGGGCGCGTCGGCTGGTCGTGGCACGACTTCGCGATGATGTCGTCGTCGATCGCGGCGGGAGTCATCCTCGCCCTCATCGTCGTGTTCGCGACCGGTGCGCTCGAACTGACGTCGCGGTACGCGCTCGCGATCGGGGCGATCGTCATCGGCAACGCGATGAGCATCGCGACCCTCACCGGCCGGATGTTCACCCAGTCCGTCCGCGACCACTGGGACGAGGTCGAGGGCTGGTTGGCGCTCGGCGCGCGGCCGCGCCGGTCGACGATCGACCTGGCCCGACGCGCCGTCCGCGATGCGATGATCCCCTCGATCGATCAGACCAAGACCACGGGGCTCGTCGTCCTCCCCGGTGCGTTCGTCGGCGCGATCTTCGGCGGCATCTCACCGCTGGAAGCGGGACGCTTTCAGATCGTCGTGCTCGCCACGATCATGGCCGCAGGCTCCCTCACGTCCGTGCTCGTCGCCACCTGGATGGGGAACGTGCGCACGCGACCGGTGTGACGCGCGCGTCTACGACGTCCGTGGTCACAGTGACGAAAGCCGGGCATCATTTCCTCAGCCCCGGCGCGACCCGACCCGGCGTCGGTCGAGCACGTACCCCTGCAGAGCGATCACCGCTGCGCCCCGACACCAACTGGTGTTGCTTCCCGAGGTCAGCTCCACGTGCACGGGTGCGGCTCGGGGGTCGCGGTCCTCACGGATGCCGCGTTGCACGGCCTCAGCCGCCACGTCGGCGAGCTCCACGCCTTCACCGCCCACGATGACCAGCGACGGGGCCACGAGGTTCGCGACCGCGGCGATCAGGCGTCCGAGCGCCCGTCCGGAATCCGACGCGATGCGCACCGCCTCCGGCTCTCCTTCGTGGACGAGAGTGAGGAACTCGCCCCAGTCGACAGGGCGGCCCATGGCATCCGACGCGTTCCGCACGATCGCGGGGACAGTGAGCATCGCTTCCGCGCAGCCGCGGTGTCCCTTGACGCAGGTCCGGCCGTTCGGATCGAGCGGCCAATGGCCCACGAGCCCCACGCCGGAGTCGTCGTTGGCGAGCAGTCGGCCGTTGGCGACACACCCGAAGCCCACGCCGACGCCGAGCGTGATCGCGGCGAAGTTGTCGTGCCCGATGCCCAGCCCGAACCAGTGCTGTGCCTCGGTGAAGGCCGCCAGGTCGTTCGCGGCGAAGGCAGGGATGCCGGTGCGCTCCTGCACCATCGCGGCCAGCGGCACGTCGGTCCAGCCAAGGAACGGCGCGCTCGTGACGACGCCCTCGCGGGTGACCACACCGCCCACGCCGATGCCGATGGCGTCGATGGGATACGTCGAGCCGGCCTGCTCGGTGGCCGCATGGATTCCTTGGACGACGGTCGCCGGGTCGGCTGAACTCAGCGGCAGCTCGAAGTAGTCGACGACCTCGGCGCGCAGGTCGGTGACGGCGGCCATGACAGAGTCGGTCGAGAGCTTGATCCCCAGGAAGTGGTGCGCGTCCGAGACGACATCCAGGGGGATCGAGGGGCGTCCGTTGCGTCGCTCGGCAAGATGGGGCGCTTCGATGAGGAGCCCGGCGTCGATGAGCTCGGCGCTGATGCGGGTGAGTGTCGCGGGCGCGAGATCGAGGCGGCGCGCCAGTTCGATGCGTGGCAGCGGGCCATGCAGGAGCACCTCGAGGGCGACCGCTTGCGCGAGGTCGTCGGAGGGTCTCCACGGCATCCGACTCACCTTCATTTCCTCTGCGAAACACCAGCGAAAGCGTCTCATCTAATCACAGAACACGCTCTTGACCGTAGGTTACTTCATGTGGTGAAATAACCTCCGATGGTGACCCCGCCATCCCCACACAGGAGAAACTTGCAATGAGGCACTCACGTTTCACGATGATCGGCGCACTCGCTGTCGCCGGCGTTCTGGCCCTGTCCGGCTGCTCCAGCTCGTCTGAGGGCACCGCGGACGACCCGGTCACGCTCACCTTCTGGGGCACGTACGGCAATGGCGGCAACAGCGCCCAGACCGACGTGCTCCAGAAGGATCTGATCCCCGCGTTCGAGAAGGAGAACCCGGGCATCAAGGTCCAGTACGTCGACATGCCGTACGACGGGCTCAAGCAGAAGCTCACGACCTCCGCGGCCGGCGGCGAGCTTCCCGATCTGATCCGGTCGGACATCGGCTGGGTCGCGCAGTTCGCGAAGCTCGGCGTGTTCAAGCAGCTCGACGGCACGATGCCCGGCTTCGACGACCTCGCCAAGGCGGTCTACCCGGGAACGCTCGAGACGGCCTCGTGGAACGGGCACTACTACGGCATCCCGCTGAACACGAACACCCGCGTGCTCGTCACCAACACGGAGGCGCTGAAGAAGGCGGGCCTCTCGGCGCCGCCGGCCACGTTCGACGACATGAAGAAGCTCGCCGCGGGGCTCAAGGGCTCGGACACCGTCGCCTTCGCCGACAGCGGACTCAACGCCTGGAACGTCATGCCCTGGATCTGGTCGGCAGGCGGCGACATCGCCGACGCGAAGCTGACGACCTCGACCGGCTACCTGAACAGCGAGAAGAGCATCGCCGGTGTCCAGCTGCTCGTCGACCTCTACCAGGAAGGCCAGATCCCGAACCTCATCACGGGGAACTCGGGCGCGACCGGAACGAGCGACGGCTTGCCCGGCGGGCAGTACGCGTCGATTCTCGACGGGCCCTGGATGCAGGACATCTGGGCCGGACAGTACCCCGACTTCACGCCGGTCTACTCTTCCGTTCCGGCCGGTGACGGCGGCTCCATCAGCGTCGTCGGCGGCGAGAGCCTCGTCGTGACCGAGTCGACGAAGCACGCGGACGCCGCGTACAAGTTCCTCGAGTTCAGCCAGAGCGAGACCTACCAGATGGGCATGGCCAAGGCCGGTCAGATGTCGGTCAAGCCGGAGTTCGCCCAGAAGCAGGCCGACCTCGTGCCCTACTTCGCGACTTTCGCCGACCAGCTCAAGACGGCCCGCGCCCGCCTGCCCATCCCGCAGGCCGGTGAGGTCGACACGATCCTCAACACCGAGCTCGTGCCCGCGTTCGAAGGCAAGGTCTCCGTCGCCGACGCGCTCACCGCCGCTGCGAAGAAGATCGACGCACTGCTGGCATCCGACAACTGATGACCACGACCACCGTCGTGCGGGGGGCTGACCCGATC